>CAYZHG010000081.1:0-2799 GCA_964477455.1 uncultured Gammaproteobacteria bacterium | reverse complement strand
AATGTATTAAAAACTATGTCATTCCTATGAAAATGGGAATCTCAAAAAAAAACAGCTTGTAATATACAAGCTGTTTTTTTTATGCTATAGTGTCTGCATATACTTGACAAGGATATTGGATTGTGATTGGCTATAGGTATAGTTTTTATTACTTTTTGGTATTTATGCCTAAAATTATAGAAAATTTTTGTTCAAGTCCTACATTCATTTTGTACTATTTTTGTATGTAATCCCGATTTTGTCGGGATTTTTTATTTATTTATATTAAAATCAGCGAATAATTATTTTTATGCCTAAATATCTAAAAACATCGTTTATATTGACAGTCGTTTTGTTGCTTATAGTTGGATTGACATCTGACACCCTGGCACGTGAAGATTATTTTAATCCAGCAATAGGTGAAGCACTAGTTAGCTCTGTTGGGGCTGAACAAGCGGCACTATCTGAAGATGGCGGTTTGAGTCTCGTGGCAAGTGATGGGAAAATTTTAACGGGCTGGCCACTGAGTGTTGATAATAATTTTTTGACTGGTTCACCATTATTGGTAGATATGAATGGTGACGGTGTGAGTGAGGTTGTCACAATTGGCCGTGACGTCAACAATATTTATACTATTTTTGTTTATAATGGATTAAAAAAATTATTGGCATCGATTAGTTTGGGAGTGGAAACTATTTATTATGATCCAGTTGCATTGCCTTTAAAAAATCAGACGGTCCGAGATATTTTAGTACCAACTCAAAGTGGTAAAATTTTACAAGTACATTTAAATGGTGGTGTACTTACATCTGCAGTTTTATTAAATTTATCGAAACCTTTGGCCATTAACGTAAATAAGAGCGGTACTGAATTGGTGATAGTATATCCAGGTAGTAAATCCGTGGATATTTATAGTATCGATGGTACTAAAATTACTTTATTAAAAAAAATAACATTGTCTTCTGAAATAATTTTTCCTCTTTCGTATGATGCATCAGAGTCAATTCTCTACGGTGTAACTAAAGATAATAAAATTGTCGCTATTGAAAAAAGTAGTGCAAATATTGTAGCTGGTTTTCCTACATCACTTTCCTCGTTAGCGGTTGGAAGTCCAGTCTTGGTCAATATAGATGGAAATGTCGCTACCACTGAGATTGTTATTAATTTATCAAATGGTAGAAAAGATGTTTTTAGTGAAACAGGTGAAAAATTACCAATCGATTTGGGAATAAAAAGTTTTGGTGATCAAAGTTTAGATATTTCAAACAAGGTTGATGATTCGCTTTTTTCTGGCTTAAATAATTTTGTTTTACGATCTGTCAATTCGTTAAAATATATTGTTGCTTCTTTTTGGAGTGATATTAAGATCAACATTATAAGTAAATTTGATTTACTGGATGCCACAATCGCTGTCACTCCATCAACTGGTGTTCCACCACTACCAGTCAAATTAACATCAAATCCTTCTGGCGGTTCGGCCTCAAATTTTGTTACCAAACTTAATTTTAATCAATTAAATCTTAGAAACATTGTTCCTGCTTTTGCTTCTGGAACTGGCGAATCGCAAGATGACGGCGATACTTTGCATTTAAATAAACTAATGTGGAAAGCAGTGAATGCGCCATATACCATTACCCCAAATACCGTAGTAGAACTAGATTTCAAATCAAACGGTTTGGGTTGGAGTCACGGTTTTGGTTTTGATAACGGTTATCCTGGTTGGAATGAAAAACATTATATTTCACTTAGTTCTGTATATGGTGATTCACCAACTACAGACAGCAGTTTCAATGACTATAACACCGTAGGTCAATGGAAACATTATAAAGTACCAGTAGGACAATTATTGGCCAACAATATCTACAGCGAGATGTATTTTAATTCTTATTGTGACAACGCTTCTTGTCCGGCAATTTTTGATTCATATTTTAGAAATGTGCGTATTTATGAATCCGACAATTCGCTTTATACTTACGCTTGGGACTTTGGTGATGGGCTAGCTGTTTCTAGTTCTGTTGGTTATGATTCTATTTACCATATTTATAAAAATCCTGGTGATTATATCGCCAAAGTAACAGTGGATGATGGTAAAACTCAATTAGTTCGCACCACTTCAATAAAAACCGCTTGGGCTACTTTTGATACCGCTCTTTCGGCTACTCCACCAGTTGGGGTTCCACCCTTACCGGTAAAACTTTCTGCCACTCCGGCTGGTGGTGCTGTATTAGTCAATCCAATAAAAATTGATTTTAATAGCCAAGTATTAAAAAATTATTCTTCATATCCAAATCAAAGTGGAACCTCGACCGTTTTGGATGGTGGCGATACTTTGGCACTCACTGGTTTCAATTTCAAAACTTACGATGTGGATTATCAAATCACCTCAAGTACAGTTGTAGAGTTTGATTATAAATCCAATGTGGATGGTTGGAGTCATGGAATTAGTTTTGAAACTCCTTGGACTTATGGAAAACGATTCTTCAACTTATCTGGTTTTGCCGATTTTGATTGGACGATAAATGATTTTAAAAATTATACCAAAAAAGGTGAATGGAAACATTACAAAATTCCAGTCGGACAATATTATGCCGTTTGGGCATCACGCATAGTTTTCAATGCAAATTGTAATAATTCTAGTTGTCCAGTTGATTTTGATTCCTATTTTAGAAATGTTCGTATTTATGAATCAAATAAAACAAACTATACCTATGCTTGGGATTTTGGTGATGGTGTAACGGTCACTAGTTCAGCTGGTTTGGATTCTATCTATCATACTTACAATAGTATCGGTGATTTTACCGCTAAGGTAACGGTAGATGA
>CAYZHG010000080.1:0-4432 GCA_964477455.1 uncultured Gammaproteobacteria bacterium | reverse complement strand
AACAATTGATTGATCGTATTAAAAATAATAAAATTCCAGAAAGTAATATTGTTATTTTCTGGCAAGGAGAAAAATTGAGCAAAGTAAAAGAGGTAAAAGATTTACATGCTTTATTGTCCAAGGAAAAATATACCAAAGAGCACGAACTGCTTATTGGTTCACAATTAGTTAATTTTATTATCAGTGAAGTTAAAAACAGAGGTGCTAAAATAGCCACCGTAGCAGTAAATTATTTGGCGCAAAATGTAGCGGGGGATATGTGGTTTTTGAATTCGTTACTAGATCAATTGTTAGCTTATGCACAAGAAAAAGAAATTAGTTTAGCCGATGTAAAATTATTTTTGGAAGAAAAAGTGGATGACAATGTTTTTAATATGGTGGAGGCGATTGTGTCTGGTAATAAAAAACAGGCTTTTAAATTGGTTACAGAACAACGTCGCATGGGTGAAGATGATTTTAAATTATTTGGTTTAATCGTTTGGCAATTTCGAATAATACTGCAGATGCGCAGTTTGTTTGATGAACAAAGTAGTATTTCTAGTGATATTATGGCAAAAGAACTTGGCCTTCATCCTTTTGTGGTAAAGAAAAATTTATCATTGATAAAAAAATATAACAAAAAACAACTGTCCAATATTTATGAACAGTTGTTAAAAATGGATTTTA
The DNA here is from genome assembly GCA_964477455.1 of uncultured Gammaproteobacteria bacterium. Classification (GTDB taxonomy): domain Bacteria; phylum Patescibacteriota; class Patescibacteriia; order Magasanikbacterales; family GWA2-37-8; genus CAIOJG01. Next base: position 3,766 of record CAYZHG010000080.1, on the reverse strand, counting down.
AAGCAAAGACCGGACAGGCAGATTTGGGTTTGATGTTGGATCTGTTAATCCAGTCTGTTTAATTATTGCAATAATTTTTTTATTTCTTGGGCAGCTCTTTTCATTATCTTTTCAGTTTCTTCCAACATATTAGGTGTTACAATTATGTTTTCTTTCTTTGCTGTTCTCAACAAAAGATCATTGGCTGGTCTGTTGAAATCCCCAGCTTCTTCACTTTCTTCATAAACTTCCAGAGGTATCCCTTTTTCTTCAAGAAAAGCTTCTTTTGTTTTATCTGCGTCCACCACTCTAGTAGAGCCATCCTTTAAAGTTTCAATACCTTTGCAACTTTTTGCTAATCTAGAAGCGTGATCTGCTTGTTCATTTATTGTATAAAAATCATCTTCATTTTCAGGTTGCACAATTTTAAAACCGGCGCTTGCCGAAAGTTTAATAGGGGCAACACTACCATTTGCAAGTTCAATAGTTTTTATTTTTTCAATTGACGTAATAATTTTTACCACAATTTTTTCAACAGTTTGAGATAATGTTTCTCCTTTTAATGGTTTTAAGTTTGAAAGTATTAATCCGTACTCGTCGCCAGAAAAATGAATTGCTAAATCAGTGGCGCGGATGGATTTTAATTTTTTTCCAACTAATTTTAATACCTCATTTCCCACATCATGTCCGTAGGTGTCATTAACAATTTTAAAACCATCGAGGTCCAAACTGACGACAGCCATTGGATTTTTTTCTTCACCAGTTTTTAAATGTTCTCTAAATAATTCAAATGTTTTATCAGCCATTTTTCTGTTTGCCAAACCAGTAAGCGTATTTTTATGTTTTAAAGTATCTAGTTCATACTGTTGTTCAGCCATTTTTAAAAACAGATCAAAAGACAACTTTCTTGTGTTGTTCTTTATGCGGGCTATTAATTCTGGATCCAATCGCCCTTTTGCCTCCTCATAAACATCTATTGGGGCGCCTGGTAAAATAATTTCTTTGTCGACAAGGTAGTTTCTTATAGTTCGATCAATTTGTGCATCCAGTGCCGCCTCGGCCTGCAAGGCAATCATTATCTCTTTTTGAACAGATTCTGGCATTCGTTGAGTTGTATCACCATTAAAAGACATAAAATATATTTTAAAAAAATAACCCTGTAATTTACAGGGTTATTATAGTACATTTACTTATTATTTAGCAAGTTTGTTTACTTTCTTCATCAAACGAGAAAGCTTGCGAGCGGCTGTGTTCTTTTTGATAGTGCCGTGTTTTACAGCCTTATCTAAAGCCTGTTGAGCTGTAGTTACCAATTTCTTGGCTTCAGTTGCAACAGTTGACTTTACAGTGGCTTTGATAGCTTTTTTGAAAGCTTCTTTACGAGTTTTGTTTAAGGCGGCGCGTTTTACTGCTTGGCGCAAAGCCTTTTTAGCGTTAGCTTTATTTGGCATAGTATTTTTAGAAGTAATTTATAAATTGAGAGCTCCGCTATTTTAATACTTTTTTTTGATTTTGTCAACGTTGTATAGTTTTTGCACTTTTAGTTCAATAACTTTTGTGATAGAGTGAGTCTGCTTTTAAAATATTATTTATGACTGACAACCAGATATTTGACCTAGAACAGGGGCTAAACAAATTATCTCTTGATGTTGCTAAAGAAAAAACTACCATTGATAAAATTATAAAGGTTTTTGAAGATTCACCCGTGTATTCCGTCAAAGATCTGGGAGGCACAGTTCAGGAGTACAAATACTTTGTTTACCCATTTAAGGGTTTTAGTTTGGTTGATTACTCATTATATTATAGTCTTGGGAAATATTTGGCTAGTTTTATAGATAAGGATATCGAGGCGATTGTGACAATAGAATCCGACGGTATTCCGGTGGCATCGTTTGTGGCTGCAGAATTAGGAAAGCCATTAATTATTGCTAAATCATTTCATTATAATTTACCATGTGTAGAATTTGTGCAACAGACAGGGTATTACAATCGACCCATGTATTTGTCGAATGTTATTGAGGGTAAGCGTATCGCTTTGGTGGATTGTATGGTTTCGACTGGTGGCACTATGAAAGCGATGATTGACGCAATCAAATCGCTTCCCGGCACAGAGATTAAAGGGGTGTATTGTATCAATAATAAAAATAATTATGGCGATCAGCAAGATGAATTTGAAGGCCATGATTATAAATATCTTTTTAATACTTTTATAAGTGATGAAAATAAAGTTGAAGTTTCATTGTCCAGATCACTAAAAGAAGTCTTTTGGCAACAAATTGACGAACGTTTTTTTAAATTGGCAAAAGATTGCGCTCAATTTTCTAGTTTTTCAAAAAACGGTTATCAAGTGGGTGCTCTTATTATGTCCGCTGATAACTTTGAAATTGTCGCCTGGGGTTTTAGACGTTCCAATATACATGCGGAACAAGATGCGATAGCGATGTTAAAGATCAATTGTCCAGATTGGCAAAAAAGAGAGTTTGCACTTTATACCACATTAGAGCCGTGTGTATATCGCAATGGAAATGGGCATACGGCATGCGCGGATCTTATCAATGATATTCCGCAAATACGCTGGGTAATAATCGGTGATGTTGATACTGCTGATGGAAAAATAAATGGTGCTGGTATTTTAAAACTGCACGAGAAAAAGCATTTAAGGTTGATGGGTGACCATAAAATATTGCGCTGTGAAAAAGAAGTTATACATTTTATATAAAAAATATCCCCAATTTAATGGGGATATTTTTTTAGGTGTTTGAATACTTCAAATCCTTTTGTATTTGAATTCGTAAATCTTCAAGGTCCTTGAACTTTTTTTGCGGTCTTAGATATTCTTTTGTAATAATTTTAATTTCTTTATCATAAATCATTTGTGAAAAATTAAAAATATGCAATTCTAGGCAATCAGTTTTACTTACAGAATTATACCCATAATATAACAACCCATTAAATATTTCCTTGTTAATTTCAACAGAAGAAGAGTAGAGGCCTTTTGACATTTTTTTGGCTAACACTACTTCAAGATTAGCGGTAGAAGCTCCAAGTTTATTTCCAAAATTTAAACCATTTTTTACTTTTCCGATAATGGTGTGTGATTGATTTAGTGTAGTAATTTTATATACGCATAAAATCAAAATTAAAGAGGCTAACAATTGAGTTGGTGCCAAAATGTTGTGATTTAAAAAATAATCAAAAAATATTGCCGATACTGGCCAAGCCAATTCGCACATCGTAGCCAAAGAAGCTGTGATTTTTGTTAGGCCAAAATAATATAAATACATGGCGGCCACACCAGAAGTAAAGACAATAGTAATTAAAGTGGACCATTGTAAATTTGAGATTGAAGAAAATTTTGTGCTATAAAAATATAAGACAGGGGCGACCATAATTAAAACCGTAAACAAAAAACGCAAAGCAGTGAGAAGTCCAAAAGGAATATTTTTTAATGAATATTTTCCAAAGGTAGTAGATGATCCCCAAGAAAAAGCAGCTAGTAAGGAAAATAAAGCAGTAAGTGCGGATACAGTTTTTAAATTTGCGATTGTCCAAGGATTGGAAAAAGTGACAAAATATCCAGCGGCAATCGCGATGAAACTGTAAAGGTAAACAACGCGGGGAAAGCGTTCGCGCAAGAAAATAGCTGCAAGTCCGATAGCAAAGATTGGTTGAAATTTTTGTAATAAAATTACTACTGAAATATCTTTAAAACCTGTTAAGAAAAGTGCCTTGGTCATAAATGTGGTTCCAAGTGCACCACCAAATAAGGCCACCCAAAAAATCGCTA
>CAYZHG010000079.1:0-19520 GCA_964477455.1 uncultured Gammaproteobacteria bacterium | reverse complement strand
GAGTAAAAATTATAAGCTACTCCATCGAGCAAAAATACCACACGGCAATAGTCTTTCACTATCACTCTCTTGGATGGCAAGCTCGCCTTTCTCTAATTTACCGCCATGTTTTGTAACTAATGATAATAGGTTATTCTCATAAGCAATGGCCGAATATCCAGAAGCATATCCATTTACCAAAAAGAATAGAGGATCATCTGATAAAATTTCCGAACACAGATCAACCAACCCAACAAAATCTTTTTCCACTTTCCACATCTCCCCTTTTGGCCCATGACCAAAGGCTGGTGGATCCATCAATATACCATCGTATTTTTTGCCACGTTTTACTTCACGCCTCACAAATTCGACGGCATCATCCAAAATCCAACGAATCGGTTTCTCTCTTAATCCAGACAACTCAGCATTATCTCGTGCCCAACCAATCGCCACTTTAGAACCGTCTACATGGCAAACTTGAGCTCCTGCTTGAGCACAGGCCAAACTAGCACCACCTGTATAACCAAAAAGATTCAAGACACTAATTTCCGGCTGTGTCGCAATACGTTTAGTGATTAATTTGCGCATCCAATGCCAATTTCCTTCTTGCTCTGGAAATAAACCTGTATGTTTGAAAGCAGTTGGACGAATGTGGAATTTCAATCCACCAAAATTTATTGTCCATTTTTCTGGCGTGCCGATACGAATCTCCCAATCTGCTTTGCGACCATCACGTAAAAAAATCGCATCAGCTTTTTCCCAATCTTGTTTGGACAAATTTTTCTTCCAAAGTGATTGTGGATCTGGACGACGAAAAATCACTTTACCATAGCGTTCCAATTTTTCACCGTCACCACTATCCAACAGCTCATAATCTGGGCTTGGTGGAGTAGATAAAATCGATAAGTTTGACATATAATATATTTAATTTAATTAAGATCCATTCTAAATTCTAATCCATATTCTCTAAACCCTAATCGTTTATACCATTCATGTACCATATCACGACTCATACGACTGGTACCAATTATTTTATAACACTTTCTTTTTTTAGCTTCAGACAATATTTGTTCTAATAACTTTTTTCCGACTCCCTGTCCGCGTTTGTCTTCTTTAACATAAACATCTTCAAGCAAACCATACGGCTCAGCATGCAGATCATTATAAATGAGATACAACCAAGCTCTTCCCAACTCTATACCATCTTCTTCCACAAAAACTTTTATTCCTACTGTTGATTTATCAATTTGTTTTATATTCATACATTATAAAAAATATTGTAGTCTTTACTTTAACAATTCCTTTAATTTTCTAGCCAATTTAATTGAACTTAAACCACCATAATTTTTAGAAAAATCAAAAGATATTATATTACGACCGATTATTTTATTGGAATCATTTTTAATAACGCCCCAAGTTTTTTTATTATAATAAGCTTTTTCTTCACTGTTAAGTTTGTGATTATTATATAAAACAACATCGATTGGACGCGGTAAATACATCTCCAGCTCTGCAATAATTTCACTTAGATTATTAGGGCCAGTTTCTCCATATAGATGATAAGCATTACCTGCAACAAATATAATTTTAGCTTTACTTTTGGCTATCGCTTCTTTTATGCCTACTGGCAATAAAGTAGCAATTACACTGGTGTACAGACTTCCTGAACTTAAAATAATGTAGTCAGCAGATAAAATAGTTTTTATTGCTCCAACATCAGCCTTAACTTTTGGCTCCAAAAACGCACTCTTAATTCTTAAATTTCTATTATAATTTGGCTTATCAATCTTTGCTTCAGTTTTAATAATTTTACCGTTAGTTAATGTAACCACTAGATCACTAGATTTTAAAGTAGCGGGATAAACTACGCCAACGGCCTGCACACTCTCTTCTAAAGCACGTACTGCTTTTAAAAAACTGCCACAATATTGAGAACTAAAAGCCAAAAATAAGTTACCGAGGTTATGCTCATGCAATTTACCAATTTTAGAAAAACGATTACGATAAAAAATATTTTTTAATAATGAATAATCATAAACAGACATGGCTAGCACCGCTCGCATAATATCCCCAGGTGGCAAAACTCCCAACTCCTTACGCAAACGCCCCGATGATCCACCAGAATCACTCATTGAGATTACCGCGCTAATATTATATTGTTCGAGATTTTGTTTTAAAGAAATCAATGCAATCGCACTTCCATTTCCTCCTCCAAAAACAACAATATTTTTTTTCATAATTAATATAAATAAAATTTAAACAGGAGTGAAATTTTAAATGCCTAATATATTATAAATATCTATATCTGAAAAATTTTTTACCTGGCAATCAGCCGCTGATAAATCACCTCTACTCCACGTCTGCCCTACCAATGCCACACAAGTCATGCCTGCACTTTTGGCGGCGGCAATTCCATTTTGAGCATCTTCAATCACCACACAATCTCTCGGCTCAATCTGCAAAAGTTCAGCGGTGCGCAGAAAAATTGCTGGGTTTGGTTTACCAATATGATTGACATGCTCACTCGAGACTATTTGATCGAAATATTTTTTCCAAGCAAAACGATTGACTATCTGATCAATATTTCTCATAGGAGCACCAGATGATAAAGCTTGTGGTAAAGAATTTTGTTTGACTCTAATCAAGATATTCTCAACTCCAGGAACTGTATTAGCCAATTTTTTATAAATTTCATCAATACATTCACTTCGTTCCAACAACAATTCTTCTACCGAAGGTTTTAGATCAAATTTATTCTTTATCCAAGTAAGATTTTCTTTTTCACTACGTCCGTTAAAATGTATTATCATTTCAGGAGTAATTTTTAAATTGTATTTTTCTCTAAATGGACGCTCAGCCAAAGCCCAATGCGATTCACTATCGATCAAGACTCCATCCATATCAAAAATTATTGCTTTGAAGTTTGACATAATTATTCAACAGTTACACTCTTAGCTAAATTGCGCGGTCTATCTACATCTTTGCCTAAAGCTACCGCCATATGATAGGCAAATAACTGCAAAACAATTGTATTTAATAATGGCTCTAACAACTCCATTGTTGAAGGTACATAAATTATATCTTTCGATAATTCTTTGGCCTCATCATCACCTTGAGTCGCAATTATTATTACTGGCGCTTTGCGAGCTAATATTTCTTCGACGTTACTACGCATTTTTTCATACAATTGGTTTTTAGTCATAATTGCCAATACCGGAAAGTCTGGTGCGAGCAATGCAATCGGACCGTGCTTCATTTCACCACCAGCAAAAGCTTCACAGTGAATATAAGAAATTTCTTTTAATTTTAATGCGCCTTCCAAAGCCACAGGAAAATTTATTCCTCTACCTAAATAGATGCAATTTTTATAATTTTTATATTTCTCTACCAGTGCTTTTATATTATCATTTTGAGCCAAAACCAATTTCATTTTTTCTGGAATTTCTAGCAATGCATTCAACAATCTTTCGCCGGTTGCCACACTAACTCTATTCAAACGACCAAATTGTAGTGCATACAAAATTAAAGTTGCTACCATATTGGTGTAGGCTTTCGATGATGCGACCGCAAGCTCTGGTCCAGCATGAATATAGGTACCACCGTCTGTTTCACGAGCAATAGTCGAACCGACTACATTTACAATTCCGCGTACAAAAGCACCTTTACGTTTGGCTTCACGTAATGCCGCCAAAGTATCCGCTGTTTCACCAGATTGAGACAAAGCAAATACCAATGTGTGATTATCTATAATTGGATCTCGATAGCGAAATTCACTAGCAACATCAGACTCAGTTGGCAAACCAGCCAATCTCTCAAACGCATATTTACCAACTAAACCAGCATAATAGGCCGTACCACAAGCTAATATTACTACGCGTTGTACCTGATGCATCTGGTCATCTGTCATATTCAAACCACCCAAATGAGCCGTGCCCTCTTCCAAACTATAACGACCACGAATGGCATCTTTTATTACCGTTGGTTGATCAAAAATTTCTTTCAACATGAAGTGATCAAACCCCTGTTTCTCTGCTTGCGCTTCGTCCCACTCTATTTTTTCAATATTTTTATCTATCGCTTTATGTTCAACATTAAAAATTTTCAAAGAATCCAAAGTTATTTCCGCCACTTCACCATCATCTAAAAACACAACATTTTTTGTATGTGCCAACATTGGTGATGTATCGGAAGCCACATAATATTCACCGTCTCCTACCCCAATAACCAACGGACTTCCCAAACGTGCGGCGACAATCTTATTTGGTTCCGCCGCATGCATTGCTACCAAACCATAAGTACCGCGAACTTCAGCCAAAGCTTTTTGCACCGCTTTTAATAAATCACCTTCATAGAAAATTTCTATCAAATGCGCCATCACTTCTGTATCCGTTTGCGAACGTAAAATATGGCCCTTCAAAAATTTCTCTTTTAATTCACGATAATTTTCAATAATTCCATTATGACAAATCACCAAATCGTCCTGACAGCCAGCATGCGGGTGGGCGTTGTCTTCTGTCACTCCACCATGAGTAGCCCAACGCGTATGAGCAATACCAACATTACCAACCAAATCAGCGGTTTTTACTTTTTCCGCCAACATATCGATTTTACCAACTGCTTTAATTTTTTTTACTTTCCCAGCTGTTGAAATCGCCACCCCTGCACTATCATATCCGCGATATTCCAAACGTCTCAAACCACTAATCAAAATTGGTAGCGCTTCTTTCTTTCCAATATAGCCAACAATTCCACACATATGATTATTAATTAGTTTTTTTAATTTTTATGCCATCCAACATCTCGATTTCCTCACTTTTATTATAAGATTGCATTTTATTAATTGGCAAATCGACTCCTAAATCTTTAAAAAGTGCGATAGTTTTTTCTTTCGATCTAAAATCTTCATATTTTAAATCAACTATTTTTTTTAAAGTTCCTTTTCCTAAGGTAGCGTCTATTATTCTTAATTTTGAAAAATCTCCAGTTAAATAACCTGTATATAAATCATTCATCAATTCACTCAAATTCATCTTTGCCAAATCTGCAACTTTCTTAAAAAAAGCCTCAAACATTAATAGAACTGTCCCATAACCAATATCCGTTCCTGATAAATAATCCGCTTTGCCACCAGTACGCAAATCATCCAAAAATTCAATATTCAACATTTCCACCACCATTTCGTTTAACATAGTAAATGATCCATTTTTACTATTATAGCCAGTCGATTGCTGAATAATTTCTTGGTCGTTATCATCTACTTTAATCACCATATCGCCAATCGTATGAATCAATTCATGTGAAGCAGAATGAAAAACAGATTCAACCCTATCTTGTTTTAGCAGTTCTATACTTCTAACTGGCCCCACATGAAAACCCTTAAATATATCTGAGCTTTGACCGTGCACTCTTAATTTATTTAAAAAAGAATCTCTATCATGGATACCAACTGCCGTTGGACCTACCGCTCTTTTGCTAACATCAAATCCAAAACGATTTTTTACCCAGAGAATTTGTTCGTCAACTAATTGTTTAATTTTGTTTTCAACCGCCTCGCCATCTTTTAGAGAATCTAAAGAATTCGACTTTAATTGAGTTTTTAAATAATCTCTCATTTCTTCCATTACACTTAACTCACCTTCGGTTTCAACTTTTTGATCTTCTGACAAAGATTTAAAGAATCTGTATTTTTCTAAATCAATATTTCCTTCAACCATATTATTTATTAAAAATATCTTTAATTTCTAACCAATTTTCTTTTTTTCCAAATTTTTCTTCAAATACTTGCTCCAAATCTACCTTATTAAAAATTCCATTTTCCTCAAAAAAACTCGCCAACACTTTTAAAAAGAAAATATTAATATTTTGTGAACTAATTTTTTTAGCTTCAAGCTCATCTTTAAAATCTTTGATATCAATTATTTGCGTATTTGCACCTTTTTGAGCTAGACTGCGCTCCCGACCCTGATTAGAAATAATCAACATCAAATCTGCACATGAAAATTTTGGATAACCAATCTTTGTGTCTGATATCTGAACAAAAGATAGCGATGCTCCACCACGCTGTTCTAATCCGTAATTTGGTATTTCAGTAACTTCTAATCCTTTTTTAAAAGCGGCACGACAAATAAGGTCGGCTATTGTTTGCACCCCTTGGCCACCATCACCAGCTAGCAACACTTTGTATATCATAATGTTCCAGGTTTAAATGTTTCCTTTAAATTGTTGAGATAATTTATTGTTTCTACTCCTTTAGTTTTCCAATGAGTAGGGCAAAAAGATAAAATTTCAACAAGTGAAAAATGTCCGGCCTGCTGAGTTTCGATGGCTTTTGTTAAAAATTCTTGAATTTGCTTTGGGTCATTAGCGGCGGTGCGAGCTAAGAAAGCATCTTTATGTGCAATCGGTTTAAAAAATTCTGGCCCTAAAAGTGGGTGGTCGATATTCCCTTCTGGGCTAGTTTCAGTTTTTTGCTGATGCAAAGAAGTTGGTGTAACTTGACCACCAGTCATTCCATAAACTGTATTGTTCACCACAATCACAGTGATTGGTTCATCCCGCTTGATAGCATGTGCCAATCCCTGCAATCCAATTGCATAGGCACCGCCGTCACCAGTACACCCAATACAAATCGAATTTGGTCGTGCGCGCTTGAAGCCCATCATTGTTGGGGTTACACGTCCATGATGTGTTTGAAAAGTATTAACCGGTAAAAAATTTACCGCTAACAATGAACAACCGATATCTAAACCTAAAACAGTTTGGGAAGTCAAATCCATTTCTTTCAAAATTTTATTAAGCAACATTAAAATAATCGGATACCCACAACCATTACAAAATTTTACTGGGATTAAATCACTCATATGATAATTTTCTTTATTTCAGAAACCATTTCTTCTATTTCAATTCCTAAAGCCGGATATTGAATATAATTAAATGGTTTGCCCAAAGTAGTATCCATAGAATCTTTCACTAATCGTGCCAGCTGTCCAAAGCTAGATTCAATCACAATAACTTGTTTTACATTTTTTCCACCGACTGTTTTATCTAAAGTTACTTTATCAAAAGGTCTTAGAGTAATCGGTCTAAACATACCTACCTTTTGATTTTCAAGACGTAATTTTGCCAACGCCTCTTTGGCCGCCACCGCTACGATACCGTGCGCAATCAATATTACTTCAGCATCGTCCGTTTGAATAATTTCAGAAGTTGCAACCAATGGTGTAATTTTATCAAAATCTGCTTTAGCTAAATTTAATTCATGATTCAACTCTTCTTCCGATGTAAAAATATTTGGCCAATGTATATTTTGACCTTCTGCAACTAGTGGATACGCCGGAAAATTTTCAACATCGTTAATCAATGAAAAATCGACAATGGATTTTTCTTTTAAAGTGTATCCATCAGTTAGGACGATGGCAGGAAAACGATATTTCCAAGCTTCGTTGAAAGCACGACGAGTTAGCGCATACAATTCCTCTGGGCCAGATGGAGAATACACCAACCGCATACCCTCACCATTTCCACCATAACATGCCAACATCACTTCTTGTTGAGAATAGATGACTGTACCAGAACTTGGACCACCGCGCTGAGCGGCAAACAATACAAATGGCAGACGCATTCCTTCTGCCATTATAAAACCGTCTTGCATCAAGACGTGACCAGGACCAGAACTAGCACTAAAAGCTTTTTGACCGGCAAGCACTCCACCACAAACGGCAAAACCAGCCGAAATTTCATCTTCCGTTTGTAAAAAATTCTGTTTATTTTTTATCCAACCGGTAAAAATTTCTGTTGCCGGTGTAATTGGGTAGCCATACATCATTTGTGCTCCAGCATCTATCGCCGCTTTCACAGCCATGTCAGCGCCCGTAATAAATTTTTTATTAGCATCTACCATATCATTTGCTAGATTTTAATTTATCGGCCAAATTTAATTCTTCCAATGTATTCACCCCATGCCATTCATTGGAATTTTCTAATTTAATAACTTGGAATTTTTTATTTTCATCATGAGCCATCGCGAGGGCAGTCGGTAATCCGTATTCACCCAATTTTCGCAATTGAGGCATTCGTGGAAAAATTTCTTCAAACCATTTTCGATCAAAGACAAAAGTTCCCGTACTTATTTCATTAATTAATTTTTGTTCTTCCGTCAAATATTCTTTTTCGATTATCTCAATTTTATTATTATGTCTTATTACTCTTCCTAATTGAGTTGGGTTTTCAACTTCAGCACTTAACAACGTTAACACACAACAACTGTCGACATGTTCTTTCATTAAATTAACAAGAGTTGTTGGCTCATAAAAAGCACTGTCATCGCCTCCCAAAACTAACACGTGTTCTATATCCGGCGCCAAACTCTTTATTCCAAGATAAGCGGCGTGAGCGGTGCCAAGCTGTTCATCTTGTACTACATAACTAACCTCATTTTTAAAAAAATCCTCAATTATTTCTTTTTTAAAACCAACTACTAAACAAATTTGCTTCGGTAAAAGACCGACATGTTTCAGAGTGTTTACCGTATACGAAACAATCGGCTGACCGCCAATTTCAAGCATAACTTTTGGCTTATCGACACAGTTTAATCGAGTCCCTTTACCGGCTGATAAAACCACAACACCAATTTTAGAGAGATCGAACGGCATAATCTTTTATCTCAATTAAGGAATCAAAAAAAGGTAAATCATTATTGTTTTGATAATCGTCATCATCCCAAAGTACTTTGTGTTTTTTAGCTACCACCAACACATATGGCAGGTCTTCCTTTATTTTTATATTCTCACTCAAATTATCATTTACAAATAATATTTTTTTTGACTGTCCAACGATGTCTACAATCTTTTGACTCTTTCCACCATCGATTATTGCAATCTCATCGAAGTATTTATCCAATCCAGTTGAATTAATTTTTTTCTGCTGAAATTCTTTTTTCCCGGCCGTTAACAAAATTAATTTATTACTAATTTTTTTAATATCAATCAAAAATCTTTCCGCTTGAAAATCGTTATAATTTTTATTTGTTAAATTATTTAAATCCTCAACTGTTGAATCTGGAATTTCATAATTCATATCACGCAAAATATCAGCGTGTTTTTTAAAAGTATAATCAAAATATCCCACCACTGGTCCAAAGACCGCTTCATTATAAGACTGCTTATAAGCGTCGCGTGTAACACCACATTTTGAAAAACACTTAAAAATATCTTCTTTTAAAATGTAAGTGTTGTAAAGAGTATCATCCAAATCAATAAAACTAAAATCAAACATATTTAATTATTTTAAAGTTTTCCAAAGGGCGTCGAAAATTCCTTTTTGAGTTTGATACACACCGTCATTTTCAATTACCACTCCCACCAAATCATCGTGAGCATTCAAAGAAATATAGGCAGAACTCCCTGGATAAATAATAATGTAAGTCGGAGAATCTTTTTTTATATCCAACCATTTACGTTCGTCCAGACCACGTAATTCACCGCCACCACCAATGGCAATGGCTTTTACTTTTATACCTTTCGCAATTCGAGCATCACTAAATGATTCAAAACCTTCGTAAAGATAATCTCGAATCGACAAATCTGAATAAACTCGATACTCCAAATCTTGAGTTTCCTCACAACGTTGTAAAACTTGTTCTAAAATTTTTCGTATATCCCCTTTCTCATAATAACGTGCCACCGGACGCTGTCCACCAGTATCGTAAACAGACTTTAATTCTAATACGACATCTTTCATCTTTTTATTTATCTCTTGCAATTGCTCGGCCTGTTTATTTACCAAATCATACAATTTGTCAGGGTCTTCTGCCACAAAAAATTGCTTAGCCTCCTTCTCATAATAATTTATTACCCCTACATCTCTTAACCATTTTAAACTGTCATAAACAGTACCACGATTAAATTCGGTTTTTTTTGCCAAATTGCGCACCGAAGATGGCCCTAAGCTTATTAGTGTCAAATATATTCGTGCAGCCTTTTCTGTAAAACCTAATTTTTTAAGTACTGTTAAATCCATATTTCTCTTATATTAGCCATATATTGATTATATCACAAATAGAAAAACTGTCAAAATATTTTCGACAGTCTTTCTGTGGATATCTAATAAATCGCAATATTTAAGCTATTTCTAGACTAGAATCATATTCCCCGAGCGAAGCCGCACTGTCCAAAGATGCCCTATTCAAAAAAGCCTCTTGAGCTTTTTCGACATTTTCCGCTTTTCCTGACCATACTGCCAGAGCGGTATTTTGTAGTGCACGACCGAATGAAAAAGTAAATTTCCAAGGCGTGTTTTTGGCCTGTTTTACAATGGCATTCAAATTTTCACAGGCCTCTACCTCAGTCTGTCCGCCAGACAAAAATACTATGCCAGCCAATTCTTTAGGTAATACTTCTTCAAAACATTGTACAGTCAATTTAGCAATAGTTTCCGCTGATTCTTTTGGCTGACTACTACCTTGAATCACCATATTTGGCTTTAAAAGTAAACCAGTAAAATCGACATCAGCTTTCGATAATTCCTTAAACAAAACCATTAGAGTTTTTTTCGTAACATCGTAGCACTGTTGAATAGTATGACCACCTTCCATCAAAACTTCTGGTTCCACTATTGGAACAATCATATTATTCTGACAGAGTTTGGCATATTGAGCTAAAGCCTGCGCATTTTTGATAAGACAAGCGTCAGTGGGGATACCTTCGCCAATCGTTATCACCGCTCGCCATTTAGCAAACCGAGCGCCCAATGCATGATATTCTTTTAACCGTTCATCCAATCCCTCCAACCCGATTGTAATTTTTTCCTGCGACGATCCTTCCATATTCTGCGTACCTAAATCTACTTTTATACCTGGAATCACCCCAATTTCCTCAAGTAATTTTGGGAAAGATACACCATCGTCCGTTTTTTGACGAATCGTCTCATCATACATTATGACACCACTAATACATTCGTCCATTCCCGGAGCTGTAAAAAACAGTTGACGATACAAACGATGATTTTCTACCGAATCGGCAATCCCTACCCCAGCCAATTTCTTGGCAATTGAACTCGAACTTTCATCAGCGGCTAAAATACCCTTTCCCGGAGCGACTAATAATTTGGCAATAACTGACAAAGGTAATTCGGACATAGAAGATTAAAAAAATATTAACACCTATATTTTACCACTTCTAAAATCAAAAAACCAGCCAATTGTGGTTGTCTTTGAGCGGGTTATCTATAAAATAGATAGCCACTTCATCACTCGCAAGTATTAATAAATTAATAATTGGCTCGTGACTAGTAGCAATGAGCCCAAGGCTCATCCTTTCGCCCTCGCGGGCGAAAAAAGCGAAAAGGTTATCTATCGTCACGAAACAATGTAGTTTTATTTCAAAGTCGGATAGAGTGGGAAATTTTTTGTTAGCTCTTTGACTCTATTTTTTATGTCGGCTAGTTTTTCTTCATTATCAAAATTTAAAATTGCTTCATCTATCCAAGTGGCGATTGTGCGCATTTCATTTTCTTTCATGCCTCGAGTGGTTAGTGCAGGTGTGCCGAGGCGAATACCAGAAGGGTCAAAAGGTGAACGAGTATCATCGGGGATCATATTTTTGTTCACAGTGATACCGGCTTTATCGAGGGCGATTTGGGCTTGTTTGCCACCGATGTTTTTCATGGTGACATCAATCAACAATAGATGGTTATCCGTCCCGCCGAAACATAATTTATAACCCAAACGATTAAATTCAGTTTCTAATACTTTGGCGTTCTTTTTTATTTGAGCGGTGTATTCTTTAAATTCTGGTAGCAACGCTTCTTTGAATGCTACTGCTTTGGCGGCGATATTATTTTCGTGAGGACCACCTTGTAATCCAGGAAAAACTGCTTTGTCGATTGCGCTGGCAAATTTTTCTTTGCACATAATCATACCACCACGAGGACCGCGTAAAGTTTTGTGTGTAGTAGTGGTGACCACATCAAAAATTGGTACTGGGTTATTCATTTGTCCTCCCGCAATCAAACCAGCAATATGAGCAATGTCCGCCATCGTAATTGCGCCAACTTCATCAGCAATCGCTTTTATTTTCTCGTATTCGATTTCGCGTGAATAAGCACTGTAACCAACCAAAATAATTTTTGGTTTATGTTCAATAGCCATCGCGCGTAAATTGTCTAAATCAATTTTTCCTTCGGCATCTGTCTTATAGCGTTTGAAATTAAAAATTTTGGCCATGTAAGTAACCGGATGTCCGTGAGTCAAATGACCGCCATGCGATAAATCCATACCCAGCACTGTATCGCCCGGTTGCAACAAAGCAAAATACACTGCCACATTAGCCGGTGCACCAGAAAGCGGTTGTACATTTACATGTTCCGCCCCAAACAATTGCTTCGCGCGATCAATCGCCAATTGTTCCACTTCATCGATAAATTCACAACCTCCATAATATCTTTTGCCCACGTAGCCTTCTGCGTATTTATTAGTCAACACAGACCCAAGCGCTTCTAACACCGCTGGTGAAACAAAATTTTCCGAAGGAATCATTTCTAGTCCTTCTTCTTGACGCTGTTGTTCTTTTTTTATACTGGACAAAACATATGGATCAAATTCTTTGAGATTATGGGTATACATATTAGTCTAAGTATTAAGATAAAAAATATTTCCAACGAACGAGCATTGAAAACACGAAGTTTAATTTGTAGATAAATGTAGCGTCGCTGTCTCTGCTGTTTGAGGAGCGACAAAGCTCCGAGTTCAGAGACAGAGCGAAATGAATCACAAATTATCTGAGTATTTTCACTGTGAGTGAGTGGAAATATTTTTTAGATCATAGTATTAAAAACTTGAAATTATCAACATCTATGATACCATACCGCTAATAACCAAGCAAATATAGTATGAACAGGGATTTTTCGCTAATTGATGCCAATTTAAGCCGTGCTAAGGAGGGAATGAGAGTAGTGGAGGACACTATCAGGTTTGTGTTGCGCAATGAAGCATTGTACGGCAAAATTAGGCCTCTGAGGCACCTATTAGTCCAGCTCGAACATTTGCTTGGCTCAGCCACACGTCTTACCGGTCGTGATTTTGACCAAGATCTCGGTCAAGCTAGTGAAGAGAACAATTTGGCCTCCCGCCGTAATTTTTGGGGTTTGATGAAAGCTAATTTTGCGCGCTTGGAAGAAGCTCTGCGTGCGTTAGAAGAATATTCAAAAATTTATTTACCACAGCACTATTCTTATTTTCAAAAACTTAGGCACGATGTTTACCGTTTAGAATTTGAAGTACTTTCTGCCACCCCACATTATTGGTTACAACTTTATTTTGAATCTGGAATTGTATATCCACTTAGTGACAACGTCGAAGAATTGGTATGGTTAATAGATCATGGTGCCAAGGTAGTACAACTTCGCAATAAAAGTGGAGATAAAACGGAAATATATAATCAGGCAAAATTTCTTTGCGAATATATTGAAAAAAAAGATAAAACTGCGTTTGGTTATACGCCAGTACTTTTGATTATTGATGATTGTGTGGAAGTGGCGGCGCAATTGCCTGTGGCTGGTATTCATATTGGTCAGACGGATATGACACTTTTGCAGGCCAGAAAAATTTTGGGTAGCAGTAAAATCATTGGTAAATCCAATAATAATTTAGAACAGATGAAAGCGTCGGTAGCCGAGGGGGCAGACTATGTTAGTATTGGTCCGATTTTTCCAACACCTGCCAAACCAGATCGTATTCCAGTCGGAGTCGAGGCGCTTAAAAAAATTAAAAAAGAAATATTTATTCCGTGGTTAGCTATTGGTGGGATTGATATAAAAAACGCACCAGAGCTTTATAAAGCTGGTGCGAATAATATTGCCGTAATCAGATCGGCCCGAGATTTTTTTATTTAATTTCCATTAAAATCAAACCTAAAACAATTGTGCAAATTCCGATGGTTTGCCACAAAGAAAGTACTTCTTTGAAAAGTAAGTAGCCGATAATAGGAAATACCAAAGTGGTCACTGCGGCCCACGTGGCATTGGCTACACCAAAAGCGCTGAGGCGTGTCATTGAACCAAATACGATTGGAATAAGGGCAAAAGAAATCATTCCACCGATGAGATAAAATTTATTGTGACTCATTTCCCATTGTTTAGCTGCCGCTAGACCGATTGCGTCTAGGATAACTAATAGTAAAACGTATAAAAACATTTTCATATTTTGTATAAATTTTTTAATCTTTATTTAATATCAAAGACCATATAGTTGCCTTCGAGTTTGGCTCCAAGTTTGCGATAATAATCACGTACGCCCACACCAGAAATTACCGCCAAGCGCGGTATTTTATTTTCGCGACAAATATCCATGGCAGTTTTCATCATTTCTTTGCCCATGCCAGTGTGTTGAGAAGCACCGAGTTTACGTTTGGCAATTTCTAAAGATTGTCCGTAGACATGGAGTTCGCGGATAAAAGCTGGATAGTTACCGTCGGGGTCAATACGAAAACGACAGAAAGCCAAAACCGCATCACGGGTGGCATTTTCAAAACTGATAAAATATTCAGTACCGCCACTAGATTCGTAGGTGTCGACAAATTTTGTAATTTTTTCTTTATCCCAATTGATTTCGGTTTGGTGGCCAACTTCGCGACAACGTAAGCAATGGCAAGTAGTACCTTCGGCTTTCATTTCAAACTGAATTAGTTGGCGTAAGTTTGTCATCATATTTCCCGCCATAATATGGTGAGAAGGAATATCACGAATCAGGCGCGAGATGCGCAAATAGTAGGGGACGTCAGATTTAAATTCTTTTAAAATTCGTAAAAGGTGTTTATCGCTGTAAGGTTTGAATGTACCATTGGCCACCCATTCATATAGTTCAGAATTTTTTACCACCGTACAAGGATAAATTTTAATCATGTCCGGTCGTAGGCGGGGGTCGGAAAAAATTTGGCGCATCATTTTTAAATCTTTGGCGGGAGTGCTACCTGGAAGCTGGGGCATGAGATGGTAATCCACTTTGAAACCATAGTGACGCAAAAGTTTGGTCGCTTCAACCGTTTCTTTTAACCCATGTCCACGTTTTGTCATCTCCATTATTTTTGGATCAAGATGTTGGACACCAATTTCAATACGAGTTGTTCCCATCTCGCGCATCGCTTCAACTGTTTTTTTATTAATAAAATCGGGACGCGTTTCCAAAGTCAAACCAATAATTCGATGTTTGGCTTTTTCATTTTTATTTTGAATTTTGACCATCTGTTTTCGTAAATCCTCAATGTTCATTTTTTCCGATACCGTACTTTTGCGAGTGCGATTACAGGCTTCAAAACAGCGGGCGATAAACCAATATTGATAAGTAATCGGATAAGAATTCCAAGTACCGCCTTTGATTATTAATTCTACTTTATCAATCGGGTGTCCATTTTTTTTCAAAGCTTCCAATCGTTTCCAAGTTTGTTCATAAGGATCAAACGCCAAAGACAAAGCACGAGCGGCTGCCGGTTCATCCGAAAGATAACTCTTTGGCATGCGCGCTTCAGTCGGGCAGTAGGTACATTCACCTGGACATGGGAATGGTTTTGTTAACGCGGTCACGATTGTCACGCCCGAAAGCGTACGCACCGCGCGACGTAATAGATTTTGTTCGAGTTGGGGGCTCAATTTTATCTTGTTTTCTTTGACCAGTTTGTGATATGCTTTAAGCAATTGTGTAGAAGTTGGGATATAACCCGCTTTAATAGTACGCAAAATACGGCGCTTGATATTGTTGAGCGCTTCGACGTCTTTAGGCTGTTTTTTGTAACAGTCCAATATAATTATTTCTTCTATTGTTTGCATATGGATTCAGAGGACATTATACACAAAACCCGTGAGGATTACAACCGGATAGCCGAACGTTTTTCTGGCACCCGTTTTGACCTTTGGGATGAGTTAAAACAGTTCAAAAAATTAATAAAAGATGGACAAAATATATTGGACTGGGGATGTGGAAATGGACGACTACTTTTTCTGTTGAAAGATAATAATATTAAATATTTTGGACTAGACCAGAGTGATGAACTTTTGAAAATGGCACGGATGAAGTGGCAGGCGGAAATCGCATCTGGTAAAGCTGATTTTTATTCAACGGCGGTAATTGATAAAAAATTTACCACAGATTTTTTTGATTTGGTATTTATGATTGCATCTTTTCATCATTTGCCAGATGAAAAAACTCGTTTGGATTTATTAAAAAAAGTTTATTCGGAAATGAAAGCGGGTGGACAAATTGTAATTGTGGTTTGGAATTTGGAATCGGACTGGGCACAGAGTAAATTGAAAAAAGATTGGTCCAAAGTTGCAGAAAATGATTATATTGTGCCGTGGAAAAATAATAATGGGGAAGTGGTTAGCGAAAGATATTATCACCATTTTACCAAAAATGAATTAGAAGGCCTGATTCAAAAAGCCGGTTTCAAAAATATACGATTATTCTACGACGATGAATATTCTGGTGCGGATGAAAAAACTAGTAGAAATTTAATAGTAATTGCAAATAAATAAAAAATACCGGCAGTAATTACATTTGAGCGGGTTATTAGCCGAGGCTCATCCTTTCGACCTCGCGGTCGAAAAAAGCGAAAAGTAATTATTGCCGGTATTTTTTTTGTTAAGCACGCACCGGTTTTAGTCGGGCTAGTTTTACTTTTTCTTTGGCAGTATAAACTGCCAAAGTTTGTTTGCTTAAATTATTCCAATTAAAACTTTTTTTAGCAAGCACTTTATTTTCCAATCCGACCGTGGTGCACAGTTCTTTATTTTTTATCAACTTGGTAATTTTTTCAGCCAAGTCAACGATACTGGCATTACGGAATAAGAAATTTCTATCACTAACCAATTCTAGATGTTCTGGAATGTCAGACAACAATACTGGTCGTCCATAAGCCATCGCTTGCAACACTGTTATCGGCATCCCTTCATTTTCGGAAGGGTTGATATACAAGGCACAGTTGGCATAAGTTTCTTCCAAAATTTGTCCATGCATCCAATTGGTGAAGATAATACTTTTATCGCCGCGGGCAATATAATGCAATTCATCCACATAATCATCGGTGAAAGAGCTGCCGCCAACAATAGCCAATTTATAATCTTTAAATAATTCTGGATTTTGGGAACGAGCCATTTGCCATGCTTCCAATAAAAAGTGGGCACCTTTATGGCGTACTAAACGGGAGACCATTAAAATATATTTGTTTGGTTCTAGTTTATATTTTTCTAACAAGTTGGCACCTGTATTTTTGGCAACTACAACACCGTTTGGAATATATTCCACTTTAGTATGATATTCATTCAAACAATAACTTTGTATTGTTTTAGATACAGCAATAGTATGATGAGCAAAAGTACAAGCGGCTTTTTCACCGAGCGATAACATAAATTTTGCAAGCACGCCCCATTTTTGGTGATAGCGATCGATACAGTGAAACGTTACCACTACTTTAGTGTGAGGAGAAAATATTCTTGGAATCCATGAAAGCAAAGCTGGTCCAACACCGTGATAGTGAATAATATCACAATTCTGACCTAATGCATTGATGGTTGAGAACAGGGTATGAGAAATAGTATCCAAATGTTTAGTGTGGATAGTTGGAGTATGAATGATTCTCACTCCGTGATAATTATTCAAAGCTTTTGAAGTATACCAAGCGCGGGCGTATACCAAAACGTCGTGGCCTTGTTTGACCAGTTCGCGCGACAAATCTTCCACGTGACGTTCAACGCCACCGTAGATTGCCGGTATACCCTTTTGTCCGATCATAGCGATCTTCATAAATGGCTTGGCTTACATAAATAAAACTCTAAATAATAGCACAAATCGCGGCTTTTGTCAAGGTCTATGCCAGTTTTTGGCTAGGTGTGGTATACTAACAGCAGTTAATGTAGTGAAAAATAATCAAATATGATTAATAATCAATTGTTTTGGAAGCGGTTAGTCGTGGGTTTGCCTTTTGTCTGGTTGGCAATTTTTTCGATATTTTTTTATTTAAATTGGACAACCAAGGTGCGGGCAGTCGATTTTGACTCAGATTTTTTATTTAAAACTGCATCAAGCAGTGCACTAATTGCGCCAGTAGTTGTACCGCCACGCATTAAACCAGCTCGTCAAGTGGCCAAAGGGATTTATCTTACAGCCAACTCGGCAAATAATAGTAAAAAAATGGATGAGATGATTCGTCTGTTAGATAGAACAGAATTAAACGCGGTCGTAATTGATATCAAAGATTATACTGGTTATATTTTGTATGACAGTCAGATTCCGGCGATAAAAGAATTAAAAACAAAACGAGTTGTTTTGAAAAATATCCCAGCCTTAATTGCGAAGTTACACGAACATGATATTTATGTAATTGCACGTCAAACTGTTTTTCAAGATCCGATTTTGGCAGAAAAAAAACCAGGTTGGGCGATAAAAAATAAACAAGGCGGAATTTGGCATGATAAAAAAGGGTTGGCTTGGGTTGATAGTGCCCGCAAAGATTTGTGGGATTACAATGTGAATATTGCCAAAGAGGTGATTGACTTAGGTTTTGATGAAGTAAATTTTGATTATGTGCGTTTTCCGACCGATGGAAATATGTCAAATGCAGTGATTCCTAGTTCAACGGCTCGCAACACAGTGATGGCTAATTTTTTCAAATATTTATCGCAGGAATTAAAAGATGAGCCAGCCTATATTTCGGTAGATTTTTTTGGATTGGTAATGGAAAATTTTACCGGAATGTCTATTGGCCAAAAAATTGATACCGCCTCGGACAGCGTGGATTATATTTCTCCGATGATGTATCCATCGCATTACGCCAAAGGACATTTAGGTTTAGCTAATCCGGCCGCTAATCCAGGAAAAGTTATAGACAATGGAATGAAAAAAGGTTCACCGTTGTTTGTAGATAAGCGAGCTCAGTTACGACCATGGTTGCAGGCATTCAATATTGGGGCCCAATATGGTGCCGTGAATATTCGCGCACAAATCAATATGGTTGAAAAATATCCCAATGCCGGCTGGTTGCTTTGGAACGCGGCCAATCGTTATACGGATGCCGGTTTAAAATTGGAAAAAAGGATTTAGTGTGGATAACTTTACTTGACATATAAGCGATAGTTTGAGAATATTATTAGTATTATGCAGAAAAATTATTCTCACAATTTGATTACTATTAAGAACTACACAACTTTGTGCCGTTCTTTTGTGTGGTCAATGGGTGATAGTAATAATGCGTAGTTAAGAATATTAAAAGCATTATCAAATCACCCTGGCCATCTGGTTAGGGTGATTTTTTATGCGATAGTTCTTTCATAATTTAGAGTAGTGTGCAAAAGTTTGGCATATTCAGTTGCTAGCGGGAGAAAGTTGTTTAAATTAAACATTTTTCTCCCGTTTGGTAGCAACTGGGTTGCTAAATGGGAAAACCAGGAGGACAAAATGAGCGAGAAAATTTTCGTTTCTGGTCACGGGAGTGACCAAGAAGCCGGCTTGCAGCCGGCGCCCCATTTCTGTGGCAGCCCCGTGGCCCCCCCCCCCCCCG
>CAYZHG010000078.1:0-7962 GCA_964477455.1 uncultured Gammaproteobacteria bacterium | reverse complement strand
CGACCGTCACCGCCAATTGCGCACCAATTTGCCACTTCAACGCTTTAAATGTATCCCATCCACTTACTTGTTTGGCCACTTCTGAATCCAAATCCGCCCTTCCCCACTGGTCCAAAATATTTACGGATTTTTTTGCCAATTTTTTATCCCACAAATCTTTAAATTGATCCCAATTCTTAATTCCATATTGACGTAATTTTTGTAATACTGCTTTATCTGGCGATTTTGCCATCAAGTTTTTCACTGCTTCAAAAACGGCTTCATCATTTTTTCTTTCTTCGCCAGTTTTTAATTTTTCGGTATAAATTAATTCCATTACCGCTTTAACTTCTTGCGAACGATCGGCAAACAATTCACGTAAAATAGTATCAGGAATATCTAAACTTTTATTTTCTTCAACTCTTTCCACTTTAGATTTTTTATCTTGCTCAGTTTTATATATAGAAACTTCTCTATCGCAAATTTCCTGCCAAAATGATAGCACTTTATTTTCTTGGGCAGATTCAGTTGGCAATCGTGAAACATTTTCTACATCTACCAACCAAAGTCTTAACTCTTCACTGTTGGAACGATTTGGATCAAACTGAAAACCGACTGCATCTGCGCGAACAACCAATTCATTGATTTTGGTTTTTAGCTCTCCTTTTTCTGCTTCCAAATCAAACTTTTCACCTTCAACGGAAACAGACCCTTTTTCAACATTTAACACTTTTTGTAAGTGTTCGGCGATCACTTGTTTTTTGGTTTCATCATCATAATCTGTATACGATACAAAACCTTCACGTTTAGCTTGCTTGTTGACAGCATCTTCTACTTTTTTAATGATATCTTTGTGTTTTGCGGAAGCATTAGGATCATTTTTCAATTTATCAAATAACTCCCAAGCGGCAAAAAATCTCGCTTGATCCGTATCTGGTGCCTTGATACTATCTGGCTTTGGAGGTTCGACAGGCTCTACGCCAGGATCACCAGGATCTTGTTTACCTTTTTTATCTGTCAATTTATCCCAATCTTCTTTGGCTTTTTTATTTTTGTCCCATGATTCCTTATTTTTTTTCCACGTATCATGAAGTGTTTTGGCATCTTCTACTTTTTTAGCATGAATGTCTAAATTACTTTTATTTCGTTTTGCAAAATCACGATCCAATCGCGATTGCAAACCATTAGCCTCTTCTGACAAAGAATCTATAGAGTCCTTACGCTTTTCTATACCTTTTAATTTATTATTTAACTCAGACAATTTTAATTTAATCTCCTCTTGTTTTTGTTTTATTTCACGACCGATTTGCTCCGCTTCGGATTGTCCAATTTCTTGCCATTCCGATAATGTGCCGAGTTTATCCGATACATCCTTTATCTTCTTTTCTATTGCAGTTAAACCTATTAAAATTTCTTTTACACGAGAATCTGCTTTGGTCGCAATTTCGCGTTTCAAATTTGAAATTTCATTCTCAATATCAATTTCAAATTTTTCAACCGCTTCCAAATTTTTAATGGTTTTCAAATTGATATTTTCCAAACGATCCTTGGAATTAGTGATATTTACTAAAGTCAATTCCACTTCATGAGTATCTTGCAAAACACTTAATTCAGTACGTTGATATTCTTTACCATTTATTTTAAAAATTGTATCAAAACTTGGTACTTTATCTATTTTTTTTGGAGAAATAGATAATGTCAAATCCTCCACACCATTTTCTTGTGTCCAAAAATTACCACACAATTTACCGTCTGTATTCTTCACTGGATCAACCCAACTATTCACCATTCCAACTTTCCACTTTTTTGATACATCATCAAAATACAAAATATCAGTTCCGCTTGGAAAATTATTTATATCAAATTTTTTACTCTCGGGCGAAGGACGAGAACGTTCTGCTACATTCACCATATAGTTTCTAAAATTAATGTTTTTGAATAATTGTATTTATTTTTTTAATCTTAACTTTAGTCGCGAGATCATGCACCTGATTTTCCAAAATCTCCCCTTCTTTTTCTATAATATTAGCTTGTAACAAAAATTTTTGCATGGCAAAATTGACTGCATTGATTAATTTATTTTCTGGTTTATTAGCAATTTCTTCCTCCATACAAGCTAAGATACATTATATAGAGAATGAATTTTTTACTTCTTGAGCAAATCCGGCTAGAGCGTTTTTTACTACGTCGTTAAAATTTGGAACATTTGTTTGCCAAAATTCCCACCATTTTTCAGGATTTGTTTCTTTTTTTGAAAGTTCTACAAATTGTTTGGCAGAATCTTCACTTAATAAAGGTAGTAAAGCCGCTCCGATTCGTTGTTGAGCCTGTGCCAAAAATTGAGGTAGATATTCTTTTTTTGCTTCTTCGTCCAATTTGTCAAAACCATTTTCGTTTAAAATACTCAACACTAATTCTTCCAATGGATTTTCTTGTGGCATATAAAATTATTAATTATATTTAGATCCTCGCTTCCGCAAGGATGACAATTTAAATTAAAACCCAAACAAATGACGTTTGTATTTTATCACCCAAGCAGACGACAAAACCATCCCAGCCAAAAAGCCAAGTAAGCCATTTAATAAAATATTTGGTTTAGTAATCCACTGAGAAACTATCGGTTGATTTACCGTTTTTATGGCCACATCACCACCGACGTATTCCCAACCATGAGTGGTGAGAGTTTCCGTAACGGTCGAAGCCAAAGGAAGAACATCATCCTTGGTACTATACACCGTAATTTTCATTAAACTAGTACCATACATCATTTGACCGGCTACCTCTTTCTGCCATTTTTTAATTTGTTTACGATCGGTCAAATTTGTCCAACGAGTTTTGTCGAAAGTGGCCGATGCAGATTCCATCACTTTCCCTCTGAAATCGTCGGTACGCATAACCTGTGCCAGATTTTCTCCAATGCGTTCGGCCGCTTTGGATTGGGTGTATGGATCAACACCACTGCGATCACGCGAGATGATCAACACCTGACTCTCGGCACTATATTGCCAAGGAAATAACAAACTTACAGTTGCGGATAAGATAGCGACCAACACTCCCCAAACAAAGATAAGTTTGGTGTGACGAAATAACATTTCAAACATAAATATATATTTAATTTAAATGTCATTCCCGTGAAAACGGGAATCTAAATTTTAATTTTCTAAGACGTCTTGCGTAAATTCAATAATTTTTCCTTTGCGCAAAACTTTTAATTTTAAATTCTGATTACTGATTATATTATACCACAAATTTTCACTATCAGCTATCTGTCCGTTCACTTCCAAAATAATATCCCCGGCTTTTAATTTTGATTTATCCAAAAATACTCTGGCGACTGCAAAACCAGCGGTCACTTCATTTTTAACAATTATTGGTTGTTGCTGTGAAAACCACCCAAACACACCTAGAGTGCGATAGATAACTTTTTGTGATCCCAAAATTCCTGGCAAAACATTGGCGACATATTGACCCGGCAACACATAATGTCCTGTTTTCACTAACCCGACAATTTTCCCTTGCACTCCAATGACCAAATCACCTGGGTCAAAAGCTTCGTTTAATTCAAGCATCGTACTTGGCGCAGAATCTAAATGTGGCAAATGAAATGATTGCGAAACTTTATTTGTAATCCAAGTATGGTGCCATGAATTGTGACTAAATACATACACATCTTCGAGCAACTTAGATTCATCACCAAAATTTACTACCTTGAATTGTGCGCCCGATTGATCTGAATTAATTTTAATATAAACCAAATTAGAATTTGCATCCTTTAATATTTTTTGAACGACAAATGAATGTCCACTGTTTAAAAGTACTCGCCAATTTTTAAAATCGCCATTATTTGTAGGATAATACATCGCCAGCCAACCATCTGAGGAAACAAATATTGCCTCTCCGATTTTTTTGTCTGGACTCAAATAATTTATTCCTGCTGTACCAGAAATATCACGATAGACCGAGGCAACCCGATCTTCGATTTCTACTCGAGTACGAACATCCAATAAATCACGTGGAGAATTAGTCACACCACTTGATAAAATCCAAGAATCTCCACCACCAAAACCCGGCCAGACCCAACCCACCAACATCGAAGCGCCAGATATACCAGCGAGCAAACCAAAAACCACTGCTACCAGCAATACTTTTATACGTTGCCATTTGTGATGTTCTTCAATACTACAAGATGGTGGTGGTAAGTGCGGAGGAACTTGAGACATAAATTATTTCCATTTAACTATTAAAATTAAAAACGCTATCAACAAAATACCATTGGTTATAAAAAATAAAATCTGTTTTGGCCAATTTATTCCAGCTGGCAAAAGATGAAAACGCGCCAATAACCAAATATCATACCAAAACCAAACCAAAATCATCGCACTGGCAAAATAACCCAGTGGCCAGCGAAACATCACCCAAGCAATTTCTAAAACAAAAATCCCCACACAGCCAGTCCACCATAATAAACGAGAATTTTTTTCAACACCGTATTCTTTCCACCACCACATTGTAATAGCCGTCGTGATCAAAGACGCTCCGATTAATAAAAACCAATAATTAATATTTAAAATTTGCAAAAATACGGCCGCAAATGTACCACTCCACAAGCCAAAAAGACCAAAGGTGCTCATCCAAAAACGCCAGCGTCGATATGGTTTCATCGCAAAAGACATGTGCCCTTCACTTTTTGCAGGCAACAACCAAAAACTAATCACTGGAAAAATAACATAAACCAAACTGATGAGATACCAAGACGGTCTCCACTCTACAAACAGCAACAAAATTACCGTTCCCAAATGAAAGGCGGCAAGTGTGAGCAAATGCCAAAATCGTTTCAAATTTTGAGGATAATAAACAAGACGAATCAAAACCATCCACAAAATCAAGCGTGCTACTATATATATCAATAATACCCACCACAAAGAAACTCGTTTGATGGCAAACAAAAATAATAGGCCAACCACCACATCCAAAAAGCCGGCAAATTTAGGGTGTAAAGAGAGTGATTTTAAAGTCATAATATAAATAAATACTAGCACAAAACCTAAGATCTTACAAATTCTATGACACCTAGGCAAAAAGCTTGAATCTAACACTAAAACATGTTATCATTGCCAATATGACTTTAGTTGACAACCGCAAAGCACTATATGATTATGAAGTTCTGGAAAAATTCCAGGCCGGTTTAGTGCTGACCGGACAAGAAGTAAAATCTGTCAAAAACGGTCATTTATCATTAAAAGGTGCTTATGTCACTTTTCATAATGGCGATGCCTATCTGACCAATGCCCATATTACCAAATATAAACAAGCGGGCAATCTAGATGACTATGATCCGACCCACAGTCGCCGTTTATTGTTAAAGAAAAAAGAAATCCGCTATTTACAAGGAAAATTGGAGGAAAAGGGCTTGACAATCGTCCCTCTGTCAGTGTATACTAAAAATCGTTTTGTAAAGATGGAAATCGCCGTAGCTAAAGGTAAAAAACAATACGATAAACGTGAAACCTTGAAGAAACGCGATACGCAGCGAGAGTTGCGTCAAGTTTTAAAATTTACAAACTAACGGGGGTGCCGTGCTTTTGACAGAAGTTTCTGCATACACTCGCATGCTGAGGATGATTTAGCCCTCATAAATCCCTAAATCAACTTATAAGTGCAAACTTATTTTCAAAAGCTAAAGTTGCTTTAACTAACGCCTTCGGCGGAAGTTGCTGCAGTTTTGCTCCGTTAGCAGCTTAATAGTTGCTTTCCATCGCCTGTGTGAGATTTCGTAGCACAACACGGTGTAACTCACGAGATGTAGGTTAAAAGTGCTGTCAGACATTTTTATCCGAAAGAAATTCTGGCTCGCTCATAGAGACTTTCGTTCACTTATCATCTCTATAGTTAAATCATAAGTGGACTAAGCATGTAGAAGGTATATTCAAAATTATCTGGACGCGAGTTCAACTCTCGCCACCTCCACAGATCCCCGCTTTCGCGAGGATGACATAGAAATTAGCTTATGCGTATATCGCACAAACGAAAAAAAGAGGAACCAAAGAAAAATTTTCCATATAACGAAAATATTTCTGTTCCTGAAGTTTTTACTCTTGGTGCTAGCGGAGAGAGACTAGGCATAATGAATACTGCCGATGCAATCCGTATGGCCAAAGAACAGGAATTGGACTTGGTAGTAATCAACCCAAAGGCTGAACCACCAATCGCCAAGATCATGGACTTTGGACAGTTCCGTTATCAACAAGAAAAAGAACAGCGTATTCGCAAAGCTCACCAACATGTTATCGATACCAAAGTAGTCCGTATGTCACTGCGTATCGGCAAACATGATTTGGATATTCGAAAGGTCCAGACATTGAAATTTTTAAACGAAGGAGACAAGGTCAAGATTGAAATCGTACTTCGCGGACGAGAAAATCAACAAGCCGGACTCGCCTTTGAGGGTTTAAAAAAATTCCTTGCCGAAGTAAACGCTGAAGTTACGACTAGATTTGAACAGGCGGTAGAAAGACAAGGCAACAAAATTACTGCAATTATTGTAAAAAATTAATTCATATATTATGCCAAAGTTAAAGACACACAAAGGTACATCGAAGAGATTCCGTGTAACTAAAAACGGTAAGGTTATCAAACGTACCGCTGGACAAAACCATTTCAATGCTCGTGAAAATGGAAAAGTAGGACGCAATAAGAAGTCCGACACAGTTCTAAGTCCAACTGTAAATCGTATTATTCAAATTGCTTTACCTAACTAATTTTTTAAACTATGACTAGAATTAAAGGCGGTCTATTGCACCGCAAACGCAGAACCGGCATATTGAAACATACAAAAGGTTTTAAATGGGGACGTAAATCCAAGATCAAGGTAGCTAAGGTTGCCAAGATGAAAGCTGGTCAACATGCTTTCGTGGATCGTCGCAAAAAGAAACGTACTGCTCGTCAATTGTGGTTGGTTCGTTTGAACGCTGCTGTTCGCAAATATGATTTGTCTTACAGTAGATTTGTTAGCTTGTTGAAAAAAGCCAACATCGAACTAGATCGCAAAGTGTTGTCTGAACTTGCTTTAAAATATCCAGCTGTGTTTGCTAAATTGGTAGAAACAGTAAAAAAATAATTGGATAATTTATCCACAATTAAAAAGTTTGACACAGTCAGTGCTGGTTGATATAATAATATTATCAAATATAAAAAGGTCCTGAGAGTGTTCGGTTAAGTGTAAGTACCCCCTCCTTTACTTATTGCTTAGCCTGAACACTCCTAGGACCTTTTTTGTTTTTCTTTTGTTTCCGGCTATTGACTAAACCAAACTTTTTTATTATAATGAAACAAGTAAAATTTGGGTCGGTAGTTCAACTGGTTAGAGCACTGCCCTGTCACGGCAGAAGTTGCGAGTTCGAGTCTCGTCCGACCCGCCAGGGAGTTTCGCATAAAGAGCACCACTCGCAAGAGAGTGCTTTTTTGTTCAAACTCACAATTGTTTATAATTTTATTAACTAACAATAACAATATGTCAGAAGATACAATCACCAAAGACTGCAACGGCAACATCTTAAATGATGGCGATTCCGTTCAGCTCAATAAAGATTTAAAACTCAAAGGTTCCTCCACTACCTTCAAAATTGGCACGGTATTTAAAAACATAAAAACAACTTCTGATTCAGAAGCGGTCGAGGTCCGTGACGGCAGAACTACAATGGTACTCAAAACAATGTTTTTGAAAAAAAGAGGCTAAAATTTACTTCCAACACCGACACTTATTGACAAAAATGAGTTTTTGGTGTATATATGAGGCGACCCTCATTTCTGAGGGTAGTGGCCAGAACAACCAACCAGCAATCAGGATTACCATGAAAGCCATTAACAGCAGCAACTGGCGCGAAATCAAATGCGGGACTGTTCTCAGTGGAAGCGACGGAAAGTTGTGGGTCGTCGTTTACAGAGACGCTCACCACGGAGTCATGGACGTGGCTCCGAATGGAG
>CAYZHG010000077.1:0-3855 GCA_964477455.1 uncultured Gammaproteobacteria bacterium | reverse complement strand
TAGCGCAAATAAATATTTACAAAATTTAGACCTTGAAGCACAAACCAAAAAGAAGCAGTCCATTGCGCTCAAATGGCTTCAACCAAAAGAAGATGGCCGACTTTTTGTTAATGGTCAGGTGATGAATTACGAAAAAAATGGCACTGAATCAAATGATTATTGGAGAGGACCAGAAGGTCTGTCAATTTCTTTGAAAGGTGTAAAATACAAAATGAGTATTGATCGACCACCTGTTAGTAAATATGATTTTGATAATTATCTAGATAGTTTTACCAAAGAACTTTCTTTACCACAACTTACGGATCAGCTCCAAAAATCCTACCACCTTTGGAAAGGATTTATTGCCCCTATTTATGAAAAACCGGGGTTCATGGTAATGGTTAACAAAATAATTGACGAACTTAAAAAAAGAAAAGATTTTAAACCAGAAACTTTTAAAGAATTATTTCCTGAAAAATTATTGGCCAATGATTCTAAATTAGAAGAAAAGGATATAAAAAAATTACAAAGCGAGGGGTATATTGTTTGTGATGAAGCATTTGCCAAAATTGGAATGGATAAAGTTAGCAGTATATTCAAACTCGATCAAGCGCTAGTTCGAGAAAAACGCCCAGACGATCCTTCCAGAAAAATAGAACAGATGGCTGAAGAAACTGGCCTGCAGGTTTATTTTGAAGAATTTGGACGCATTAGTACTCAAGATTTTATTAAAAAAATTGGAGAATTTGCAAAAAAATATAAAGCTGAAATGGTAATAAATGATGATGGTGTTAAAATTATTATTCCAGAAGGAACTAATACCGCGACTTTATATGCACAAATTCCATATCCAAAAAAGAATATTGGACAACAACTTGTTTTCGAATTGCGAAGCTTAATCAAACATGGACTAGAAAAAAAATTATTTGATGAAAATACTCATACAACAAATGCAGATATTGTTACTACTTATAAATCTGATACTTCTTTTGCCTGTGGTGATAGAGAACAAACATTAATTGTTCGTAATACCAGAATTAGACAAAAACAATATACAAGTGAAAATTTACCACTCGAAATTTCATTATTATTTGGAAAAAATTTAACAGCCCAACAGATCAATGAGATTGCAAATATTCTTAGCCAGTTAAGCAAAGGCGAAGTAGCAAAAATAATACCATCTACGCAACCAACCGAAATAACTAGTGGTAGAAAAGCTGCGGATCGAGGTTTAAATTTTAACCAACCAACTATTACCAGAAAAAGTTTTACAACCGATTTGCATCCTAGCACACCACCTACAAAACCAAATTGGTTCAAACGAACATTGTTAGTGTTGGGCGGAATTGGAGTGTTTGGCGCTGTTGCCCATGAGATTCCACAAGCTCCTGATGTGGCTGCCATTAGAACAACAAATACTGGCGACAATTCAAACAATACAGCAAAAGAAAAAATAGCAGATCAATTCGATGTAACGGAAACAACAAAAACGAATGTTGCTCAACAAAAAAAACTAAAAGAGGCAAACGATAAATTTCAAAAATTTATCAACCAAAATCCTGACGCTTTAATTGGTGGATCTGATTTAGGCAGAACCGACATAAATCATGTAAAAAAAGGCACCGCCAAGGTAGAGGCGAAAACTCATACACAAGAAACTTCACCAGAAATTGATAGTAATGAAGCAGCCGATTTGATCGAGGATTTTGAACCTCTAGCTGAAATTTCACCAAAACAAACTGAGCAAATAAAGATGCTTACCTCCTATTTAGAGTTAACGACTGACGCGAATTTATCAGGAATAAAATTCTTTATTTTTAAAGGTAAAGGTGCTTTGGGTGTAAATCACGGAGGAAAATTTATCGGTATTCATGAAGCTATGTTCGAAACAGATTTTTTTGAAGCATTGAGTACTGTGATACACGAGGTTGCACATAGCAATCCAAACGCCCAAGGTCACGGAAATGAATTTCGCCACACCATGCAGAATCTTTTTAGTGCCGCCCTTGAAAAAGAACACAGAGAAAATGATCCACATTCAAAAGAAGCTACTTTCAAAACGCGTTGGGAAGAATTAAAAATGCAAAAATAAATATATGCAAGCTTACTTAGATATTGTTAAAAAAGTTTTAGAACAGGGAGAAAGAAAAAGTAACCGCACCGGTGTCGACACTATCGCCACAGCGGGAGCAATTTTTGAACATGACATGAGCAAAGGTTTTCCTCTACTCACTACCAAAAAAATGCCTTACAAAGTAATTGCTTCCGAATTAGAATTTTTTATCAAAGGCAACACTGATAAAAAATGGCTACAAGATCACAATAACCACATTTGGGACGAATGGGCTTATCCAAAAAAAGCACCTTATGGTCATGACGAAGCATCCAAACAACGCATGAAAGAAGAACGAGATTTAGGGCCAATTTATGGTTTTCAATGGCGTCATTTCAATGCACCATATTATAATTTTGAAACTGATTATTCCAATCAGGGTGTTGACCAGCTCAAACGTATTATCGAAAAATTAAAAACTGATCCAAATGATCGTCGTATGATTGTGATGGCCTGGAATCCATTAGCGCTTCACGAAATGGCTTTACCCCCTTGCCATTATGGTTTTCAAGTGACTGTTATTAACGGCAAACTCAATTTACTTTGGAACCAACGCTCCGTGGATACCATGCTTGGATTACCATTTAATATCGCTAGTTATGCCACTTTATTACATTTGTTAGCCAAAGAAACTGGTTTACAAGAAGGCAAACTTGTCGGTTTTTTAGCCGATGTTCATATTTATGAAAATCACCTAGACGGCGCCCGTGAACAACTCACCCGCGATCCAAATCTCTACCCACTCCCAAAAATAATTACCGAAAATTTTACTTCTATTTTTAATTGGCAATGTAGCGATACAAAAATTGAAGGATATCAAAATTATCCAAAAATTGAGTTAGCAATTGCCGTATAAATTATGTCATTTTCTCTTATTGCCGCTGTCGCTGAAAATAACTGTATCGGAAAAAATAATAAAATCCCTTGGGATGTTCCAGAAGATTTTCAATATTTTAAAAAAATGACACTTGGAAAAACTTGCGTAATGGGTCAAGCCACCTTTGAATCAATTTTGGGATATCTTGGCAAACCATTACCAGGACGCCAAACGGTCGTTGTAACTTTGGATAAAAATTATATTGCTCCAGAGGGCGTACGTATTCTCCATTCTTTAGATGATGTTTTTGAACAACTCAAAAATGAAGATGTCTTTATTTGTGGTGGCGCCAGTATTTATCGTCAGACCTTGGATCGTGTTGATACTTTATATATTACCCACATTCAACAATCTCCAGACGGCGATACTTTTTTTCCAGAAATCAATAAAAGTATTTGGAAGGAAACTGCTCGCGATGACTATGAAGGATTTTCATTTGTGACTTACCAAAAAATTTAACAGTATGTTTATAATGATCGACGGTATCGATGGTAGCGGAAAAAGCACTATCGTATCTGCTTGGAAAAAATATTTAACAGAACAAGGTAAATCTATTTTTGATTTAAAAAATTTTATAAAAGAGAATGATAGATACCCAGAATCATCTGAATTCTCTGGTTTTGATTTTATTTTCTCTGCCGAGCCAACTTACACCGGCATTGGGAAAGTATTACGTGAAGAATTGATTAATAAAAAAAATAACTACTCTGCGGAAGCTATCGCCCAAGCACATTCGCTTGATCGCTTGGTTCTTTATACTAAAGTTCTCATCCCTCTTTTAAAAGAAGGCAAAACAATCATCCAAGACCGTGGCCTTAGTACCTCTTTGGTTTATCAGCCAGTTCAAGACTCAAGCCTTACGTTAGAAGCAGTGGCCATATTGCCT
>CAYZHG010000076.1:0-6285 GCA_964477455.1 uncultured Gammaproteobacteria bacterium | reverse complement strand
GTGATTATTAATAAAACGTCTTATATTTTTTAATTTCTTTATCAAAAATTTCTTGGCCATATAGGCTTTTGGTTATGGGCAAAAGCTCATCGCACTGAGTTTGGTCAACAAAAAATACTTTACCTGAAATCGGTTCTGGATGAAACCCCACACCATTAATACTTGATCCAAAACGGAATCTAATGACTTCCCCAGTATTTAAAACAAAATATTTTGACCCTTTTTCTGTTTCAAAAATATATTTAAATTTTTCTTTTTGTCTTTCCAACTCTTGGATGAAATTTCCTGTTACTTCTTGTCGTTTTAATTGATATTCCTCAAAGCCACCTTCAATTTTATTTCGACCAACTTCAGACAATAAAGAATAAAGTTGTTCCACCAAACTGCGAAGTTCCGCTAGTGTAAAAAAGTTGACTTTGCCGAAATCTTGACTAGTTTGTTCAAATCTTGGAGTATCCATAAAATATATAATATATAAGGGTATTATATACAAAAACCTCTGGATATACCAGAGGTTCCAACGGTAAAGTTCATTGTAGACCACTCCATTGACTGATGGAACCTTTTGTTCGAGGAAATAAGGAGGTGGTTTGAAGAAATTCCACTTTTTCAATAACTTTAATTCGTTTATAACTATTCTAAAATTACTTTAACTAGATTATCTATGTATTCATTAAAGTTATCGAGACTTTTAACTTTTATAATGTTTTCATACATACCCAAAGACATAACTGGAATTGAGTGGTCGTCTGTTGTTAAATATATAACTTTTTTCCCCGAACCAAAAGCATAACCTGTTTCTAGACCCCAATTAATTGATTCGTTTGCGCCGATGGTTAAAACTTTTTTTGAATTTTTAATTCCTTCAATATTTTGATTATATTTATCTAGTTCCGAACCATCTTGTTTTGTGTCCCTTTGTGGTAAATGGCAGTTGACTCCTTTTTCTTCTAATTTTCGACATAGCTGGGGATTAAAATTTCTGTTCCATTCTGATTTTAAAGTTGAAGTAATAAAAACATCTTTCATAATAAAAATTGTTTAATTTAGACATAATAAGAATATCACCAAGCCCTTTTTATTACAATCGTTTGTTGGCTAGTTCGATTCTCGTTGGGTCGTTTGTTAAATTTGGCTAAAATATCATTTTCAACAAAATGACTAATCGAACCCAATATTTTCTCTATTATTAAACAAAGAACTCTACTAATTTAGTAGAGTTCTCGAATGGTAGACCACTGTAGTGACTATTGGAACACCTTTTTGGCTGAAATAAAGGCTTGGCAGGCTTTGATTTTGAAAATTTTATTATAAAGTCTGATAAAATAACCTTAGATTTATTCTAAATCTTTCTTTTTTCCCTCAAATTCTTTTTTATTACTTTCACCTTTAGCATAACGATCCTTCAAAATATCAAGTGAGGATTTTCCTTTTTCCCTGGCATTATCGCCATGATTGTGACCACACATATGACCTTTTCCAAAACCTCCCCTTACAACAGCAACAACCACTCCGATTACAATACACCAAAAGACGAACATAAATATCCAACCAAAAGATGCAAAACCGTAATACATCATAAAATGATCTTATTAAAAAGTTAAAACTTTGTCACTTTCTTTCACGATTTCGTACAAGTCTTTCATACTACTCATCGGACAAGTATTGGTCGCTTCTTGGTTTCTAGATTTAAGACAAGTACCACATGCCAAAATTTCGGCATTAGCAGATTTCAAAAATTCCGTCGTTTGTTCTTGAATATTATATTTTTCCGAATTACCAGCTTCATACTCCACACCTTCTCCAACAAGGAAAATTTTTACTGTATCTCCTTGTTTAATAGAAAAATTGGCTAAACGAAAAGCATTCCAAATTATTTCAGGATTTGTTTGGCTGATGATGATTCCTAATTTCATAATAATTTTTATTAATTATTAACAAATTTACTTCCCACAAGTCATAAAATTAAGTTAATTATAATTTTTTAACCGTTCTTACAAATCTTCAATTGTCTTTAGCAAGCCATTCTCATGGATAATAGGATTACCGTCCACAAAATTACGCAGCTCATCCTCAGTTTTAGTCTGTATCAATCGAAAAGACCACCGACGCTGTTGAAAAGTCGTCGTTGGGTTGTTAATGAGGTATTTTTTATTATCTTCAATAAAATACAGAGTATTGCCGGGAGTCTTTATTATTATTTTAGGACTCGTGAATAATACTACCGGAACACCTTCCTTCGCTTTTTTTATTTTTATATCATAATCATGCAATGAACTTATGGTTGTTTGGTATCCATAGCGAAAATCGTTTCCGGAATATTGATAGGTGCCAGGATCATGTGCTATAAATTCTTTATTTTTGTCATCAAACCCTTTAAGTACTATCATGTGATACTGTGGTCCGTCAACTTTAAAATGAAGATACGGATTGTTGAGTGCCGGTCCATAGTGCAGTGAAATTACCGGCCGATTATTTTTAATTTCGTTTTTAATTTCTTCCAAAGTGGGATTTCGCTTGACGATTGCGTTAAACGATGAGTAATCATTAATAATACGGGCTGTACTGCTTGCATCGGTATCATCATTATAACCAAAGTTTTTATCTTCCCACGCAAAAAGCATACTCATACCTTGCTTTCCTACTGTAATGGGTAAAAGGGGTATTTTATTTTTTAAGTAGAATTCCTCAATCATGATAATCGTCGCTTCTTCACAAGCTTTGCTCCACGGTTTCACAAAGATACCGTCTGGCATTTGAGATATGTATGGCACAACGAGGTTAATCGTTGTGGTTATAATATCTGAAAAATCTAGTGTAGTAGATGTTATTATCTCTACTACACTTTTATTTTCGACGTCAATTGATAAAACTTCAGTATTGGTTGTACTAGTAGTAATATTTTTTGTTTCAAAAATCATGTCTTTTATAATCAACAAAAATACACCTCCTACTAAGACGATACCTATAACAAATATTGTTCTAACTGTATGGGTAGTAGTAAAAAACATGAGAAAAACTAAAAAAACTTTTCGTCTCAAATTAGGCTTTAATAAGTAACGTAATATTTTATTTTGGCATTCTTTGTTAAATCAGACATCCACTTCTGCGCTTCCTGTTGGAATTTCTGCTGTTTAAGCTGATCACTTAATTGTTTCCTATAATCTTCTGTCTTTACCTCTTTTGATTTAACTGCTTTTGAATCCTTAATAAAAGCGTCAATCTCCTCTGGAGAAACGGTAATTTTATCTGCTAATAATTTCTCTAACTTTTTCTGAGTAATAATTTGTTCTCGAAGTTTTTCCTCACTCATGCCTTGTTGGACAAGAGCATCTTTAAGCGTTCCTCCTTGATTGGATACTTGTTCTTCAATTTTTTTTATTTCTTCATCAATCTCTGCTTGTGTCACACTTATATTTTGTTTACTGAACTCTATTTCAATTAGTTTTTGATCAATAATGGCTTCAAGAGCCTGCTTAGCACCTTGTTTTTCAAGCACTTTAATAATTGACAATCGACTAATTGGACGACCATTCACTGTGGCCGCAATAAAAAACCCTTTGGCAAAAAATAGCATAACAATAATAAGTAGGGCTACTATTATAGTTGCAACTATAAACGGTTTTGTTCTTTTGAATTTTAGTTTTGTATATCTTGGTTCATCATTTACTTGGCAAGGTTGTTTTTCTGGTATTTGCATGTTTTCCATAGAAAATTTATTAGAATTAATAATTTTATAATAATTATCAGATTTATTTTAATTCTGTTTGAATTAAGACATTAAATCCATCATAGCTATATGGTTATTTGCGAAGTAATCTTCCGGAGTTAAATAAAATTAAAAGATCAGGTACAGCATGAAAAAAAGCTGCTTGGATTGGATTCAAAACGTGGAGCAGTGCAAGTATCATACCAAGTCCGTGCGTAAAACCTAGTCCAAGAATGATGTTTTGTTTTATCGTCCTAATAACCCGTCGGGATAGTTCATACACAGAAATAACCTTTTCAAGATCGTTTGACATCAGAGTGATATCCGACGCCTCGATGGCTGGTTCCATACCCATTGCTCCCATAGCAATACCGACATCAGCGGCTTTGAGAGCGGGAGCGTCATTGACGCCGTCGCCAATCATAGCTACTGTGTAGCCTTGTTTCTGGAGTTCTTGTATTTTTTTAAGTTTAGCGTCAGGGAGCACACCACCGTACGCTTCATCAATGCCCAATTTCTTTGCCACATCTTTAACCACCTCGTCCCGATCACCGCTTAACAGAACAATCTTTTTAATACCGTCTTGTTTAAAATGTTCAATGATAGATTTTCCATTACCGCGCAGTTCATCAGCGACACAAATCATACCACAGAGCTTATCGTCACATGAAAGATAAAAAGACGAGTGGAAAGCTTCGCTGTCAGCACACATTGGCAGAGTTGCTTTATCGATATTTCCATGGTTTATATCCTCCATAAAATGTTGACTTCCCAATCGAATATGCTGACCTTTATATGTGGCTGTTGCCCCGTGTCCAGAAACGTATTCGTAGGAATCCGGATCTGGTACCAAAATATGTTCAGATTCTGCTTTTGCGAGAACAGCCGAAGACAAAACATGTCCTGACATTTTCTCGGCAATAGCGGCCATACGAATTACATCTTGCTCAGAATATTTCGGGTCAACAGATTGAACAGAAATTACTCTCGGCTTACCAATGGTGAGTGTTCCTGTTTTATCAAGTACGAGTGCGTCAATTTTTGCAAATCTTTCCAACGCAAGGCCACCTTTGATTACCGCACCCTGCCGAAAGGCTGAGACTGTACCTGCGAGAATTGCCATTGGAGTTACAAGTGCAAGTTCAATCGGCGAGCCAAACACCAAGAGGGTAATAACTAATTTAATATCTTTAGTTATCCACCAGACGCCACCAATAAAGAGAACGAGTAGAGGAGTCAGAATAAAAGTTACTTTGTCCGCAAGTATCTGGATTTTAGCTTTACGCTTTTCCGCTTCTTCCATAAGACGCCTGATGCGACCAAACATGGTATTTTCACCGATCTTCTCTGTTTTTACCATCAAACCTCCAGTTTCAAGGAATGTTCCAGCAAATACCATATCTCCGGACTTTTTTGTTTGAGGTGCGCTTTCACCAGTGAGTGAAGCTTCGTTTACTTCCGCTTCACCATGCACAACTCTTCCGTCTACAGGAATACCTGAACCTGTTTTTATGATGACAGTCATACCTGGCCACACATCAGCAATGGCCAATATTTTTTCTCTCCCATTTTCTTGAACCAAAGCACTATCAGGAATTAATTTTAGAAGATTCTCAATTGCATTTCCAGTCCTCTCTTCAACAATATCTTCAAAGTATTCGGCTATTAGCACCACCAGAAGAACAACAGTCATTGCTAGTTCTTCATCCCCGATGAGTGCCACAACCGCGGCCAATACAAAAAACAACTCACTACCCAACCAATTTTTCTTTTTTAGCTCTTTCAACGCTCCCCAAGCAACTGGTATCCACGCAAGAAAAAGGGTTACTAAACGGAATAAGTGGCTAGATTGGGTGAAAGAAAAAAGAAAAAAAATAAGCACTATGACAATGTACAAGACATTAAGCAAGCGATATTTTTTAATGTTATTTGTCATAATTAAAATTTTCTTTGTGGTTTAATATATTACAAGACATACAGTAATTTATATCACATTTTTTTACAACTAAACGTGTTTTTTTGACTCTCTTATAATTTCAATTGAAAAATATAAAGCCAGTCCGGCTATACCTAAACCAACGATTGTATCAGGCCACATGGAATTGAAATAACCAACCAAAAACCCTGCTCCAATAACGCTTATATTTCCATAAAAGTCATTTCTCGAACAAATCCATGCCGATTTCATATTTATATTTCTGTTCTTTTGTCTTGCTAAAAGAAAAAAACAGAAAGCGTTTGCGATTAGAGCTAGAAAACCAATCATTGTAATAACATTCACTGACGGAACTATTGGATGAATTATCTTATAGACAACTTCCCCAAGAACATACAAACCTAACAATAGCATCGATACACCTTTTAGCAGAGACGCTCGCGCTTGAATCTTATGATTTTTAGATAAGACAAATATGCTAAGCCCATAAATAAATGCATCGCCAAACATATCCAAAGAATCCGCTATCAAAGCGTTGGAGTGAGAAACTATTCCTCCTACCAACTCAACTAAAAACATACCAGCGTTAATGAAGAAAACAACGTAGAGTAACCACTTAAGCTTCTGAATTATCTCTGCT
>CAYZHG010000075.1:0-4542 GCA_964477455.1 uncultured Gammaproteobacteria bacterium | reverse complement strand
ACAAACATTTCTACAAATTCAGAACCACTCATGTGGAAAAATTCTACACCAGCTTCACCCGCAACCGCGCGAGCCATCAAAGTCTTTCCAGTACCAGGTGAACCCATCAAAAGAACACCTTTAGGAATCTTTGCACCCATATCAGAAAACTTTTTTGGGTCTTTCAAAAAGTCTACGATTTCTTCCAGTTCTTGTTTGGCTTCCTTAGCACCAGCCACATCCGCAAATGTTTTTTTATCTTTTGCAGCCGCGTCCGCTTTACGAGGGTTGCTCTGTCCAAAGCCCATTGCTTTGTTATTTGCGCCCTGCACACCTTTAGTCATGAAGTACAAAAACACCATGATAATGATCAAAGGAATAATTGCTGGCAATAGATTTGCCATCCAAAATTTCCAAGAATTTTCATCCTTTATTTCTACGGCAAAAGCAGCGCGAGCTACATCGGATACGCCATAATTTTTCATCACATCACCAAATGAATCACCGGCCTCTTTTTTAACTTCCTGTTTTTTGGCGGCGGCGTCATTGAGTTCAACGGTAAGCAAATCTCCTTGAACAACGACTTTCTTCACCTGTCCGGCATTGATTTCTTGTACCAATTGACCAATATCGACTGCGTCTGGTTTTTTATCCGCGCCAGCGCGAGTCATACCCAAAATTCCGGCTACTACTAGAAGCACCAGAAATACCGCTAAAAAGTTTTTCAAAAAGTTTTTCATAAAATTTAAATTATCGGATATTATTCAATTAAAATAGCATATGGATTCTACCCTAAAACCTATAATAAATCAAGGTTACGTCCCCCAAACTTGAATTAGTCAAAAAACTACGTATTGTGGACTAAAACCTTTTTATCTTTATATTTATTTAATTCTCAAAACAAGCCCTGTAATTAGTCTCTCACCGGCCGTGCGTGCATCGCCACCAAATTCAACGTAATGATCACCAGTAGCCGATTCTGCCACTGTAACCTTTTTTAAATCGTGGCTAATTTCAATCTTTTTACCAACACCGGCAGATAATTTTTGTTCTAGAATCTCAGCCGACATGCCACCGGTAGAAATAATACTATCCGGAACAACTACCGAAAGATTGCAATTTGGAAAAGCATCTTTTAGTTGACGATATTTTTTAAAAACCGTTTTAATATGATTAACAAACAAATCAGGAGTATTGGTACCATACACGCGATCAAATACAAATGCCAAACCGGACGAACCGTCTTCGTAGGTTACAGGTTCCACAAAAACAATCTGATCAGCTATACTACCCTCTTTCTTTTCTTCAGTTTGAGAGTATACAAAAAATTTGTTTTCATCACCAAATGTGAGATTTGTATCATTGTTACAACCTGCATTACGGCACGATAAACATTCACGAATATTTTCTATAATACCATTAAGACTGTTGGTGGCCGTACTAACCACCGTACGAGCAGTTGATTGATTATTAATAATAATGTCAATCTCAGCTAATTTCTCTTTGAGTAGCTGATTAGTGCCTTCATGTGAAGATTGCTTTAATGGCGCAAATTTATTTTTTACTTGTTCGTAAATACCTTCCAACTTGACTAGTTGTTCTCGTATTTGTTTAACATAGCCAGTAAGTAAAATATTTTCTTCCTGACTCAAATCATCGGCATGTTTTACAATCAGATTGTCGAGATAATTCAAATCTTGAGCAACCGCGATTGCTCCAGAAGAAACTTTAAACTCTTCACCGAACCGATTAAATATTGCTATAATATCGGGTGATGGAATAAGTAAATTTTGAATTTTTTCTACTTCCTGAGTCGCTCCGCTTTCACTGGCAAAATTTAGAATGTTTACCACTGCTGCAAACGGTTTCATGGCATCCTGAAAGTGCTGTTTAAGAACTTCTGGATTGAAAACCAAACCATTTTCTTCCATTATTCTTCTTAATTCCTCCGCTACCACTAACTCATCTTCTTTAAATTGCACGAGTCTTCCAGGATTTTTTTGCTCCTGATAGAGCTTAGCTACTACACCACCGACTCGCTTGTTTCCATACTTAAGCAATAAATTAAGCCGGGCTTTATCCATCTGATCAGGATACAGATCCAAATCACTCAAAGTTTGTAAATTAACAAGTACGTTATTAATTTTTATATCAATTGTTTCTATCTCGCCAAGCACAACATTTTGTGTTTCTTGTTGCATGATAGATCTAAAACGTAGCATTTCTTCTGCGGTTATACCCAAACGTTCGGCGGTTATAGGAGTTAGTTCTTTTCTTTTTGTTAATAATTCTTTAACAACTGCACTTTTTTCCGGAGTAAGATAGATATCCGGATTAATTTCTTCTCCACGCCTAAAACTATCCCATTGGCCATTGAGCATTAGGGCTAAATAAAAACCCAAGGTTGTTTCTTTATCAGCAGTACGACTGTGAAAATTTCCCAAGTAAACAGAAACATTAGATAGAGAACGAGTAGTGTCTTCGGAAAAATCTTCAGGCACTTTTATGATACCAAACTTTTCTTTAAATATTTTTTGAATTTCCGTTATAAGGATAGCCTTTTTCTCCGCAAAAACCT
The DNA here is from genome assembly GCA_964477455.1 of uncultured Gammaproteobacteria bacterium. Taxonomy (GTDB): domain Bacteria; phylum Patescibacteriota; class Patescibacteriia; order Magasanikbacterales; family GWA2-37-8; genus CAIOJG01. The sequence continues at coordinate 1,985 of CAYZHG010000075.1, read as the reverse complement.
CCACACCACGTTCTTTAAAATCTGATACAAATACACCAATACTTTTTTTAATACCGTCCAAATCCTCTGATAAATATTCTTTATGCCCCCCACTACCCTTTTCCAACAATGCCAACTGCGCCCGATACAAAGGATAAATTTCTCGTAAATACTGTTTAAATTGAGTTAAATTAAAATTGTCAAAAAGGTCCAAAAAATCAGCAAACAAAACGGCATCAGCCTTAATTATATCACCTGATGTGTGATAATAACCAGATTGATCCTCCTGATTCCAACGACCTTTCTTGAAACGTTCTTCTGTTGAAATTTCACCACCAACAATCTTTTGTAATATTTCCGGTGTTATCTTTTTATTACTTATCGTTTGACTCCAGGTATGAATAAATTTTCCAAGTGATTCCAATTGACTAAGTGGCCCAGCACCAAAATTATTAATTCGTTCGGCAATCATTGATAATTTAAAAGGAATTTTATTTGGTTCGTCTGATTGCAAATAATTATTCCACAATTGTTGTACAGCGTCCAAACAAAAATCTTTTGTTTTATCTTTCTTAAATAATGCCATTATCTTTTCTTTTTCCTCTGACTTAAGAGTGGTATTTTCATCCAAATTTATAAAAGTAATAAAAAGAGGCAACCAATTTCTGTCGGAAATTTGAATTTCCTCTACTTGTTGATCTTTTTGTTCAACACCGCCATTTTTAAGTGCAAATGAAGAAAGAATCTTGGCATATCGCTCTGTAAAATACTTGCCATTTTCTTTACTATACACCATACTATTCACGATATCAGATACAGCATCAAAATATCCATTTTCCAACAATTTAGCAGTGTGTAATTTTTCAAAAATTTTTATTACCCTTTCCTGGTCAATTGGTCTCTGGTTTAAAATTTCTAAAATAAAAACCGACACGTCACCACTATATTTATCTATAATATCCAAAAGTAAATCAGCATTATTTTGCAAACTTTTATCTTCAATCAAAACTTTGGCAGTAGTATAATCCAATTCCTTTAGTTCTGCCCTACGATATGTATATAGTTTAATAATTAGAAAATTTATCTCCGATTCTTCTAAGCCAAGCCCAGCCAGCTGATCGCGATACCGAAGTACTCCCCAACCAAAATTAATCGCACCTTTTTCTCGTATCACATCCAACCGCAACTCTTCTGGTAATTTTTCTAATTGCTCGGTTGCGTCAGAAAAATCAACCGTTCGTCTTTCATTAAATAATAATAACACTTTCTGAAGTGTGACCAAACGAGACCCTTCTGATACAACAATAAGAGCTTTGATAATATCAACCGTAAGAGTATTAAAACAAGTAGACTGTAATTCTTGAAGATTACGCAAATCTGTTTCAAAGTCCATAACTAACAAATCATATATTGACAACTTATTATCTTTAAATTCTTTACCAAAAATATTTCTCAAACTGTTATTAAAATTAATAATTTTCCCTGCCAAAGTAGGGTCAGTATAAAAATCAACCATGTCACGACTTTCTAAATTAACTACCGAAGAAATTTCCAAAAATTGTTTTACAATCTCAGGTGTTAAACTATCCAAAAATAAAGTTAATTTTTTAGGTGATAAATTTAATATACTGCAAAAATTATATACATTAGTATCCAACAAAGACAAAGCAATTTCAATATTAGAATGCGTTAATATACTAAAAAGTTTTTCTGCTTCTGTCATGTCAAAACTGGCATATGTTTCTTGATATGCTACGGCCACGCGATCCAAATTTTTCCAAATTGCTACCGGTTGCCCACTTACTTGTTCATAAAATTTTAATGGAAAATCTTTTTCACAAATCCAACTTACAAATTTTGGTGCCTGGCTACCCATTTCCTTTAAAATACCGCGTGCTCGCCACTTCTTTAGACGCCTATCGTCACCATGGTACCAGAGACGCTCTTCTTCCGTTTCGATCTGCGTCTCCAATCTATAAACAGTATCTCCAACAGTCTCGTCTGGG
>CAYZHG010000074.1:0-4437 GCA_964477455.1 uncultured Gammaproteobacteria bacterium | reverse complement strand
GGTGGAGCAGATCCGCTATATATTGCCCGTCGAGTATTGCGTTTTGCTAGTGAAGATATTGGTATGGCCAATAGTGAAGCCTTAATTCAAGCCAATGCCGCTTATGATGCTTGCTATAAAATTGGCTATCCGGAGTGTAGTGTACATTTAGCGCAAGCAGTGGTATATTGTGCCAAATCTGCCAAATCGAATTTGTTGTATACGGCTTATGGTGAGGCCAAAAAAGATGCTGAAGAAACTTCACATTTAGGTGTGCCTATTCATTTGCGCAATGCTACAACCAAATTTATGAAAAATATTGGTTATGGCAAAGACTATAAATATAATCCAGATTTTGCCGAGCCGGTAGATCAGGAATATTTACCGAAAGAATTGAAAGGAAAAAATTATTTCAAAAAATAACATGCAAAAGTTTTTATTACATACTTGTTGTGCGCCTTGCAGTATTGCGATTATCGAGGAGCTAAAAGATAAATTTGATTTAACAGTATTTTTTTATAATCCAAATATTTTTCCGGAAGAGGAATATTTAAAACGTAAAAATGAAGTGATAAAAGTTTGTTTAAGCTGGAACGTAAAAATGGTTGATAAGGATTATGAACATGAAAAATGGCGACAAGAGGTAAAAGGTTTGGAAGCTGAACCAGAAATGGGTGACCGCTGTCACGTGTGTTTTAAATTTCGTTTGGTCGAAGCGGTGCGATATGCTGCCGAAAATAAATTTGACATCTTTGGGACTAGTTTGACAAGTGGTCGAAACAAAAAAGCGCTAATCATTAATCCGATTGCGCAATTTTTGGCTGATCAATTTAAAATTAAGTTTTATGATGAAGATTGGAAAAAAGGCGGTAGACAAGAGCGTGGTAGAAAGTTGGTGGCAGAACAGGGGATTTATCGTCAAAACTATTGTGGTTGCGAATTTTCTTTACGCGACCGTATTATATCATCGTAATTTTTCTGTTGTTTTCACCTAAATGTTCAATTACAACAGTGAATGTTTTTTTATTTTTTAATAATTCAACTATTTTTTCCGGCCACTCTATAACACAAAGTGAATCTGATTCACTCAAATAATCTTCAATACCAATTTCTATTAGCTCGTTTTCATCCTTGAGGCGATAAGTATCGATGTGAACTAAATTTTTTATAGTCCCGCTGTTGGCTGGGTAATGATTCATCAATGTGAAGGTTGGACTGGATACTTCTACGTTGACTCCCAAACCTATAGCCAAACCTTTCATTAAAGTGGTTTTGCCGGCACCGAGATCGCCTACAAGTAATAAAACGTCACCACCTCTAAAATGGTCGGCTAATTTTTTCCCAAATTCAAAAGTTTCGTCGGCAGAATGTGATGTTATTTGCATAAAAAGTCATTCAGATAAATATTCCCCTCCATAACTTTGATAATTATAGTGACTATACGCATGTCCGTCAAGCTATTTTAGTGGATTTCTTGGTTTTAGAATAACAAAGTTTGTTGTGTTGTTTCTTTAAAAAATGGTATAATTTAATTATTCACAGTTTATATCTGTTATAATTGCGGTTTAGTTAATTTATTTTATATGTTTATAGAAGATAATGGTGGTATATTTAGAAGTCGAAACTTAATTTTGGCGTCTATTTTCGTTGTAATTAGCGCAACAAGCATCTTTTTTATTACAAAGACGAATATCGAGGATCCTAAACAAATTGAAAAGATACCACTAGATAAAATTGCCAATGAGGATGTTGTTGAAACAGTAGTAGAAGTATCCAGTACGCCGATAATTGATGAGACTACCTCCATTTCGGGAGATACACCACAGATATCTTCTACGCCAACTGTTTCGGAAATTAAAAATAAAATAACGGTTAAAACTGGCAGTTCAGAAAAACCAAAGTCGGCTGTTGTAGTCAAACCAATTGCACCGGCACCTGTAAAACCAAAAGTTATTTCCACCGTTTCACCTCAAGCCCCTGTACCAGCACCAAATCAGGGAAGCGCTGTGGTTCCAAGTCCTGAAATTGCACCGGTAATTGTGCCTGTAATAAACGTTCCACCTGTAATTATTAATCCAATCGTCACAAATTTTATTGGTAGTTCACCGTCTGGTCAAACTATCAATCTTTCTTGGTCCAGCAACATAGGTGAAAAATATATTATCACAAATTTGGCAAACAATACGTCTTTTAGCACCACACTCACATCACATACTTTTTCAAATTTAATTTGTGGTACTCCGTATAACTTTAATATCGTGGCAACTGATAAAGATGGAAGTCAAAGCCCTGTAGTCACAACAAAAGTAGTCACTCAAGCATGTCCTGCTCCAGTGATTACCAGTTTTTCCGGTAGTTCACCTTCTACTCAATCGATCAATCTTGTGTGGTCTAGCAACACAGGTGTAAATTATGTTGTTACAAATTTGGCAAACAACACGACTTTTAACACCACACTCACATCACACACTTTTTCAAATCTAAATTGTGGCACTCCATACAATTTTAGTGTCTTGGCAATTGATAAAGATGGAACTCAAAGTGCGGTAGTCACAAAAAAAGTAGTCACTCAAGAATGTCCCGTTCCAGTCATTACCAGTTTTGCTGTAGTATCAACTTTGCAACAATCCATTAATCTGGCATGGTCCAGCAATACGGGAGTGTCTTATACTCTTACAGACTTGGCAATTGGCTCATCTATTAACACCAACGACACATCATATACTGTTTCAAATTTAAAATGTGGTAGGTTTTATAATTTTGGTTTGGTGGCTATTGATCAAAACGGTAATCAAAGTACGCAAAGTTCAATCCCTGCCAACACCGCTACCTGTCCTTAAAATTCAGTTTGCCAAGCTGGTCTTTTGTTTGTATAATACAACGATTGTTTAAAAGATAATAAATATGTCTGTATCCACAGAAGAAGTCAAAAAAATAGCCAAATTAGCGAGAATTGAACTTACAGCTCAAGAAGAACAACGGCATGCGGTCACTATTTCAACGGTGCTTGATTTTGTAAATACCTTGAATGAAGTGGATACCGAAGGGGTAGAACCAACAGCACAGGTTACAGGACTTGAAGATGTAGTGCGTGAAGATATAGTAAAAAATTCAACTATTAAAAAAGAACTTTTGGCTCAAATGCCTCAAGTTAGTGTTGGTCTACTCAAAGTGCCGGCAGTTTTTAGTGATAGTGAAGATGTTATTTAAACTTATGAAATTAAACGAACTTACAATCAAAGAAGCGCAGACTGGTTTGCGTGAAAAAAAATTTACCGCTGTGGAATTGACTCAAGCTTGCTTAAATAAAATTAAAGAAAGAAATGCAGAGCTGAATGCTTTTATTACAGTTTGTGAAGAGTCGGCACTAAAAGAAGCACAGCTTGCCGACGAGATGTTGGCACAAGGCAAAGCAATGCCATTGACTGGTATACCATTTGCGGTCAAAGATGCGATTTGTACTGCTGGTGTGCGTTCGACAGGAGCTGCTAAAATTTTGGATAATTATACACCACCGTTTAATGCTACTGTAATTCAAAAAATTCGTGAACAGGGGGGAGTTTTGCTTGGTAAGAATAATTGCGATGCTTTTGGTCATGGTGCTAGCAATGAAAATAGCATGTATGGTCCAGTAAAAAATCCAATTAATTTGGACAAAGTAGCCGGTGGGTCATCCGGCGGTTCGGCCGCCGCCGGGGGCGGCAATATGTGTATTTTTGCCATTGCTGAAGATACTGGCGGATCGATTCGTCAGCCAGCAAGTTTTTGTGGAATTGTTGGTATGCGTCCAAGTTATGGTCGTAATTCTCGTTTTGGAATTATGCCAATGGCTTCGTCTTTTGATACAGTTGGGCCAATGACCAAAACCGTCGAAGATATGGCAATCGTCATGCAAGTGATTGCTGGCAACGATCCGCTTGATGCTACGACCGTACCAGAAATAGTGCCAGATTATACTTCTGAAATAAATCAAGATCTAAAAGGTTTACGCGTTGGTGTGCCAAAAGAATATTTTGAAGCCGAAGGCATGGATGAAGAAGTTCGAAAAATTATTGAAAAACAAATAAAAAATTTGGAAGCACAAGGGGCGGAAATTATCGATGTTACTTTGCCATTAACAAAATATGCGATTGCTGTTTATTATGTTTTGGTTCCAAGTGAAGTTAGTTCCAATTTTGGTCGTCTCGATGGTGTGCGCTACGGTGTGCGTTCTGAAGCCAAAGATTTGTTTGAAGTTTATTCCAAGAGCCGTGCGCAAGGTTTTCCTGAAGAAGTAAAGCGCCGTATCTTGATTGGTACTTATGCTTTGTCTTCTGGTTATTACGATGCTTATTATAAAAAAGCTCAGCAAGTGCGCACTTTGATCCGTCGTGATTTTGATCGTGTTTTTAGTGACGTAGATGTTTTGGTTACACCAACTTCACCATTTCCAGCCTTTGGACTGGGTGAAAAATCATC
>CAYZHG010000073.1:0-4445 GCA_964477455.1 uncultured Gammaproteobacteria bacterium | reverse complement strand
TTGGGTGAACGCGGTGTAATTGTTCGTCATTTGGTTTTGCCAAACAATGTAGAAAATAGTTTAAAAGTTTTGGATATTTTAGCAAGTATCGACGTTCGTTTACATATTAGTCTGATGCGTCAATATGCCCCTCTCAATGATCTAAAAAAATACCCCGAGCTAACGCGCGAGGTAAATGAGGAGGAGTGGAAAACTGTATACAACTATATGCTAGATCTTGGTTTTAGTAATGGCTGGGCACAAGACAAAGATAGTACTTCAGTAATGATTCCAGATTTTACAAAAGCTCAACCGTTTGAATAAAACTTTTTAGTCTTTACCTTCCCATTCAGCAAAAAAATCTTTTAAAAAAACTTCCATTACGGCGTGTCGCTTTATTGCAATTTTTTTAGCAGTTTGAGTATTCATCCTATCTTTTAACAAAAGCAATTTTTCATAAAAATGATTTATTGTATTGCTTTGACTTTTCTTATATTGTTCAAATGATTCAGATAGTTCAGGTTTAATTTCTGAATTATACATTTCACGGCCTTTGCTACCGCCATAGGCAAAAGCCCTGCCAATACCAATTGCCCCGATTGCATCCAATCTATCCGCATCTTGCACCACCATACCTTCAATGGTGTTTATTTTATTTTCTACGTTAGCACCTTTGTAGGAAATATTTTTTACAATCAGACAAACATGGTCAATAATATTTTCTTCGACTGTTAAACTTTCTAGCCATCCTTTTGCCATTTGTGGTCCGATATCGTCGTTTCCATTGTGAAATTTCCAATCAGCGATATCATGAAGTAGAGCAGCTAGTTCAACGACAAACATATCGACGTTTTCCTCTTTTCCAATATGAATAGCGTTCTTCCACACCCGATAAATATGCCACCAATCATGACCGGAGCCTTCGCCCGATAACAATGTTTTGATATGTTCAGCCGTCTGATTGATAATTTGTTCTTTGTTCATTTTGATTATATTATTTTTTTATAATTTATAAATAGTATTTATTTAAAATAAAAAGTAATTCCGGATGAAATTTTTCTCCGTGTTTGATCATATTTTTTATATCCGCAATATCAAAGGCAAAAATCCCAGAAACCTCATTAGGGTTGGGATAAAAAGGACCGTTAAAAATTGTTTTAAAAGTTGTAAAAAACTTATCAGGTGAGTTTGGTGCGGTGTAGAAATCTTTTCCAACAATATCTAAAGCGCTGGTTATCCCTAATTCCTCATGATATTCGCGTAAAGCCGCTTCGTGATATGTCTCGTCAGTATCAACATGGCCACCAACGGCTGTAGACCAAAAACCAGGGCAAAACGATACTGTGGTGCTGCGTTTTTGCAGAAACATTTTTCCCTCATTGTTGAATATCAAAACATGCACAATCCGGTGGCACAATAATTTTTTGTAGATGTCTTCTTTTGAGGCAACACCGATAATTTCGTCATTTTCGTTTACAATATCTAGAAATTCCATTTGATTTTTTGCTAAGAATAAGCTACAATTTAGCTTAATTATATACCATCATCTACAAGGTGACAAGGTACGTATATCCGATTATAATGACAAATTTTAAAGAAAAACTTCAAGCACTTTCAGATGCACCCGGCGTGTATATTTTTTATAATTCTCAAAAGGAAATTATTTATGTTGGTAAAGCTTCTTCGCTCAAAAGTCGGGTGCGTAGTTATTTTGCTGGTAAAAAATCACCGCGTCCTATTGAGGAAATGATTCATGAGGTAGTGGATTTGAAAACTGAACAAACAGACTCAGCCTTGGAGGCGGCCATTTTGGAAGGTTATTATATCAAAAAATATCGTCCTAAATATAATATTCAATGGCGCGATGACAAAAGTTGGAATTATATTGGGATTAGCAAAGATCAATTTGCGCGCGTTTTAACTATTCGCCAACACGAACTAACAGCTCAAAAAAAGAAAGAATTTAAATATCTATTTGGACCATATCCTGGGCTAAATACTAAAGAAGCTTTGCGTTTGCTACGAAGAATTTTTGGATTTTCACAGTGCGAACCAAATGCCAAGCGTCCTTGTTTTTATTATCAGCTGGGACAATGTTTGGGCGTTTGTACAGGAGAAATAACAGCTAAAGATTATTTAGCTAAAGTTATTCGGCCACTTTGTTTATTTTTGGGAGGGCAAAAAAAATTGTTATTAAAGAAGATTGAAAAAGAAATGAATGCGGCCGCAAAAAATCAAAATTTTGAAGAGGCTGCTCGTCTTCGAAACCAAATTTATCATTTGCAAAAAATTCAGGATATAGCGTTGCTCAATGATAGTTTTTTGAAGGATAAAATTTTTATGGGAGTGAGTTTGATTAACAGAATCGAAGGTTATGATATCTCCAATTTGGGAAGTAGTGACAAAGTTGGGAGTATGGTAGTGTTTGACGAAGCCGGTCCTATCAAAGGACAATATCGTAGATTTAAAATTAAGACAGTGGCAGGACAAAGTGATGTAGATTGTTTGGCTGAAGTTCTAGATCGTCGTCTAAAACATAGCGAGTGGACAATGCCAGGTATTTTCATGATTGATGGAGGTTTGCCACAAGTTAATAAAGCAAAAACAGTATTGCGAAATGCAGGTGTAAATACACCGATCGTTGGTATTGCTAAAGGAAAAGAACGGAAGCGCAATGATTTTTTTGTGGTGGCTGAATCAGACGATATCAGAAAATGGATAAAAGAAAATAAAGATTTATTAATAAAAGTGCGCGATGAAGCACATAGATTTGCAATTACCTTTAATCGTCTGCAGAGAAGATTAAAATAAAAGACCTTAAAGATATTTTAATAAATTATGAAAAGACATTATTTTATTGGACAATTTAATTGGAGCGATAAAACGGTGGAATGTTTGGATACGGAAACTGTTCATCAAATTAAAGATGTTTTAAAAATTAATATTGGTGAAGAGGTGGTGATATGTGATGGAGTAGGGAAAGCGGTAATAACGACTTTAAAGCAAATCAATAAGAAGAATGCGGAATTTTCAATAGTAAAATTATTACCACCTAAAAAAGATGGTAAAAAAATAGTCTTATGTGCCGCAATTTTAAAACGAGATAATTTTGAATGGTTATTACAGAAAGCGGTGGAGGTGGGGGTTGATGAAATAGTGCCAATCATCTCTGAGCGCACTGTAAAAATTGGATCAAACGAAAAACGTTGGCAGAAAATTATCAAAGAAGCGGCTGAGCAGAGCGAGCGTCAGACTTTGCCATTATTGCACGTTACAAAACCATTTAAAGATGCTTTGAAAATTAAGAATGGAAAAGTCTTGTTCTGTGATCCGTCTGGTGATACTTTAAATGAGTCGAGGTCTAAAGATGTTGGCTTAACTATTTTTATCGGTCCAGAAGGTGGTTGGAGTGAGAATGAAATCAAATTAGCAAAAGCTAACGGTGCGGAAATAGTGAGTTTGGGAGATAGTATCTTGCGTGGAGAAACCGCTGGCATTGTAGCAGTATATTTGGCTAAAAATATAATATAGGGTAGAATGTATTTATATGGTAGATATCAATAAAATTAAGTCGGGAAGCGAACAGATTAGCAAAGAAGTGCGCCAAAAAACTTCGGATTTGATTTTGGCTGCTTTCGGTTTTGTAGCTGGTTTGGCTTGGAATGAAGCCATAAAAGCACTGATTGAAGAGTTGTTCCCTGCGCACAATAATTCCGTTTGGGCTAAACTAACCTACGCCTTATTGGTAACCGTATTAGTAGTGCTTGTTTCTGCCTATTTTGTCCGCAATACCTCCAAAGATGGCCAAGAAAGCGGTAAACAAGGGTAAAGACTTGACATTTATTCGTTTTTTGTTTATTATATTGCTGTTTATGTTAGCCAAAAATAATCGAAGCGAATCTTGGCTTGAAGCCTTAAAATTCATAGGACATTGTCCGATTTGTAATCAACATTACGAAGAAAATCGGGCGAAATTATTTGCCAAGCATGATGTGGCTAATTTGATCCATATTACTTGTGGTAAATGTTCTAGTAATTTTATTGCGATGGTTGTAATGATGGGTCAGGGGATGAGTTCCGTTGGAATGGTCACTGATCTGAGCTTTGATGATGCTAAACAACTTTATAAGACGGCCCCATTAACTGTGGATGAAATTATTGGTGGCTATAAATTTATTGAAAAAAATTATTAATAATATATTAAATTTGTAAGATATGGCATATTTGTTGAAAGCGGTTACCCGCACTATCAAAGGAAAAAAAACACGTGAACAGGGAGCATTACCAGCCGTCACTTACGGAGCTGGAAACGAAACTGTTTCTCTAGATTTAAATAATGGAGATTTTTTGAAACTTTATAAATTGGCTGGTGATTCCAGTTTGATTGATTTGGAAATCGACGGAAAAAATGTTGGTAAAGTATTGGTACACGAAGTACAATATCATCCAGTAAAAGATGTTCCAAC
>CAYZHG010000072.1:0-2640 GCA_964477455.1 uncultured Gammaproteobacteria bacterium | reverse complement strand
AAATATTTTTGAATAAATTCTTTGGCTTGAGCATGTGAAATATCTGCACGCCAACTTAAACCATATGTACCCATGCCATACAGCACCCCAAAATTAATTTCTTTGGCCGCCCGACGCATTTCTTTGGTCACTTCATTCAGAGGCACACCATTAATAGCGGCCGCTGTCGCAATATGAATATCCAAATCTTTATCAAAGATTTCCATCATCTGTTTATCTTGCGCCATCGAGGCCACAATACGCAATTCAATTTGAGAATAATCCGCGCTAATCAAAACATTGTCCGCTTCGGCCACAAATGTTTTTCGCACCTCTCTGCCGATTTCAGTACGAATCGGAATGTTTTGTAAATTTGGTTCCGAGCTAGACAGTCTCCCTGTAGCTGTGACTGCTTGATTAAAGGTCGTATGAATACGTCCAGTTTTTTTATTAATCAAAGTTGGTAAAACGTCCACATAAGTGTTTTGCAATTTGGCTAGCTCGCGATAAATTTCAATCTCCTCAATAATTGGGTGGAGTCCGTGCATTTTTTCTAATTGTTCCGCTGATGTCGACAAGCCAGTTTTACCTTTTTTAATTCCCTCTACCGGTATATCCAACTTTTCAAACAATACTTCACGCAATTGTAATGGTGAAGATATATTAAATTCCATTCCCGCCAAATCAAAAATCTTTTTAGAAACTTTTTTAATATTTTCATTTACCTCTAATGATAATTTTTGCAACATTTCCAAATCAACGGCCACTCCATTTAATTCCATTTGTGCCAACACCAACATTAATGGCATTTCGATTTTTTGTAACAAACCTAAATTATCCGTCTTTATCAATTCTTTTTTCAATTCAAAAACAGTTTGTGATAACAAATATAGTTCTTGAGCAATCGCTTTAACATCTACTCCAAATAGACTTTCTTGGCCCGCTCCAACTTTCAATTCTTTTCCTAAAACTTTTAACACTACACTTGCGGTATCATGAGCACGACTACCAGGGTTCAGCAGATACGAACCCACCATTACATCAAACAAAGAATTTTTTATTTCTTGTTTATGTAACAACAAAACTTTTGCCAATGGTTTCAAATCATGACCAACCAACTCAATATTTTCTTGCGCAAAAATTGGTAAAAAAACTTCTATCAAACCACCATTAATATAACAGCCTTCATTACCCACGATAACAACTATTCCTTGCAGTTCACTGGTCAAAACATCTTTACCATTCACTACCGCTTTACAGGCAAACTGGGCAGTCTTTTTTATTCTTTCTAACAACTCACTTACTTCATCCTTATTTTGTAAATCTTTAAATTGCAACTCTGTAATTTTTTTATTTTTAGTTGCTTTAGTTTTTTCTGACTCTCCTCCTTCAACATATTCAAACCCAGGAATACGTTTTAATAAAGAAACAAATTCAAATTTTTGAAATAATTTAATAATTCTATCGCGATCAAATTCACTCATCGCACAATCCGCCAATTTTATTTCTAAATCTGGCACAGCGCAATCTATGGTCGCGAGTTCATAACTCATCTTAGCGCTTTCTCTACCTTCCACTAATTTTTTTAAAACCGACGCACTAAATAATTCACTTTTTGTTTTGTCTTTCTCTTCGTCCACTACTTTGTATATTTCTTCCAAAGTACCAAATTTTAAAATTAATTCGGTCGCAGTTTTTTCTCCAATTCCTGGAACGCCTGGAATGTTATCCGAAGTATCACCGCGCAAAGATTTATAATCAATAACTAATTCTGGCCCAAAACTATAACGTTTTTTTACTTCGGCCGGATCGTATATCACCACATCGTTCATACCTTTACGCAAAGTAAAAACTTTTATTTTTTCATCCACCAATTGCAACGTATCCATATCCCCCGTCACGATATACAATTCATCGACTTCGGATTTTAATTGTTTTACAGCGGTACCAATCACATCGTCCGCTTCGTATCCTTTTTTTTCATAAATTGGAATACTAAACGCCTCCACGAGCTCATGGACGAGCGGCATTTGATCATAAAGTTCTTGGTCCGCTTTTACGCGTGTAGCTTTGTATTTGTCGTACTGTTCGTGGCGAAAAGTTCCACCTGCCACATCAAAACTAACACACAAGTGAGTGGGTTTTAAATCTTTCCAAACTTTAAGCAACATGGAAGTAAAACCATATACCGCATTTACCATCACCCCATCTTTAGTGTGCATAGGTGGCAAAGCATGATACGCCCGATGAACAATGGCGTTGCCGTCGATAATTACAAATTTTTTCATAAATATTATTAGTGCCCTTATTTTACCTTTAAAACAATTTTTGAGCAAACAAAAAATCCCTTTGAAAGGGATTTAGAGGTACCGGTGGGAATTGCACCCACGCATAGAGGTTTTGCAGACCTCGACCTTACTGCTTGGCGACGGTACCGATTTACCACTGAAAGATTACCATTTTTTGTTATTAAAATCAAGTAGAGAACTTATGTTCGAACTGAGCGGGTTATGAGCCAAGCCTCTTCCTTTCGACCTCGCGGTCGAAAAAAGCGAAGTCGAATATAAGTTCGATACTATCTCACATAACCAAGCGGATTCACTCGCACACCATTTACAATTACCTCAAAATGCAAATGAATTCCCGTACGTCCACGCACAT
>CAYZHG010000071.1:0-5051 GCA_964477455.1 uncultured Gammaproteobacteria bacterium | reverse complement strand
TTAAATTTAGGAAGATTGTCACGCAATCCGCACGCTTCCGTTGTACATCCAGGAGTATCATCTTTTGGATAAAAATATAATAATACCCACTGACCCATATAATCTTTTAGCGAATGCATTTTGCCGTTTTGGTCTGGCAGATTAAATTCAGGAGCTTTTGAATTTACTTTTAAACTAGACATAAAATTATTATTTATTATTTTTTAAAATAATTACACTTAAAATAAATGCAATCGTAAAAAAACAGGCGCCATAAAAACAAGGGGTGAAAAATGGATTGATTCCAACCGCGCAACCTGTTGTGCAAGCTTTTCCTTTCAACCAATTATACAGCTCCCAACCAAAATTACTCCAAGCAAATAAAGTGCCACACAACAATACAATAAACTCTGCCAAAACAACTTTCTGCATAAATTTATAGTTAAAAATAAATTATTTATTCGCTATTTTTTCAAAACGCAATGTTATACAAGACGTATTTGAATCAAACCATACAGTAATATCTTCATAGTGAGGAAAACCATTATCATTTATTTTTACTCCCGGAATTCCCTTATCTACATTTATAATCTGAGAACGAAAAAAAATTGATTCTGCATTTTCTCTTTTATTTACTACCCTCAAACCAGCACGGTTCGCATAAGATTGAACTGCTTTAAAAAATTCTTTTTTTCCAGTCCCATCAAGTGTCGCATAAATACCAAACGGCTGTTCATCTATCAAAAAACTTCCTCCCGGCTTCAAAACTCGCGACACCTCCTTAAACAGTTCGCTGATATTTTCAACATTAATCTTATTATCAGACCCTATCCCATGAGTTACCAAAAAATGAAATAGATGATTGGTGTAGACCTGATCAAAGGATTCATCTCCCATTGGAATATCCAAAGCATCACCAGGAACAACCTGCAGACCATTCTCCCCTTGATACCTAGCACATGCCTGTACACACATTGGGTCAACATCCAAGACGGTTGGTTCGGCAGAAGGATTTAATTTTTTTACAAAATAAGAAAATTCTCTAGCTGAATATTGCATTAAACTTCCTAATAAAAGGAATTTTGGTTGTTTTAAGGCTCTAGTCTCTAAAATTTTTCTTGGCCCTAATAATTCTAAATATGATGCTTCTGATCGTCCGAAGGTAGAAGATTTACATACAATCTCTTTTTCAATCGAATCATCAAAATGACCACTCGATACTGTACTACTTGATTCTACCATGTATTTAATAAAATCTTTAAGCTCTCCATGAAAAACGCCCAGATCAACAGCTCTTTTATATATCTCTTTAAAACTGTTAAGATCTTCTAAAGTTAAATTAGCGTCAATAAATCCTGATTTTCTATCAACACCAAATTCAAGCTCCAAGTCGTCACTATTTGCTGGTGGGTTGTTTAGTAATTTCAAAGCAATTTGACCTAACTCGCCTTTATCTTGAGAAATAAAACGTAAAATTGCTTCCTCTTCGCTACCGCGCATCAACAAATCTTGAAAACCCAAAAATAATTTCTCTTGATCTCTGTCAGAACTATAAAAATCCGCATAAATTTGTTGAACAATCTCTTGTGCAGACGCTTTAGAGTCTATTAACTGAAAGATCTTTGGAAAATTATTTCCACCCGTTGCACCTCTAATATCTCCGAGTGCTGGATTGTGTTCGCGGAAACGCATAGAAATTTAATTTGATAAATTATAATTCTGTATATTTTTTATTATTACCCTTAGATTTTTCAATCGGATATTTTAGTGCATTTTTGGCAATCTTTTTGTGAGCCGCCTCTACCAAATCCACTCCTACACTTTGGGATAATTCAAGTAAATAAACAAAAACATCAGCTAACTCATCGCCAATTTCGCTTTTATTATTTACCAAATAATCTGAGAGCTCATCGCCATTTTTAAATTGAAAATGTTCCAGCACTTCCGCCGATTCCAATGTTAGAGAAATAGCCAAATCTTTTGGTGTTTGATACACACCCCATTCTCTATCTTTGACAAACTGATTTATTTTTAACATTAGTTCCTGTATTTCTGACATAATTTATTTAAAAAATAATTAATTTTATTTTGACATAATCTTATAAACAACACCTGCTTTATCATCGGAAACAAACAATACACCACTTGGCTCAGCAAACATATCTACTGGCCGACCATACAAACCACCCTGCTCATCCAAAAATCCAGTTAAAAAATCTTCTACCCCCAACACTTTCCCATCTTCATCCAAATCATATTTCACAATTTTATAACCAGTCGGCTCACTACGGTTCCACGAGCCGTGATAAGCAACCAATAAATCCCCTTGAAAATTTTCTGGCCAGCCTTCTTTAGGAATAAAGGTTAGACCTAAAGGTGCAGAATGTACCGGAACATCTATATATGATGGCGTTTCAAACGGTGTCTGACAAGGATTTCGAAAATATGTATTTTTATCAAAATCAGTATCGTGGATATTATTTCCATAACAAATTGGCCAACCATAATTTTTCCCTTCTTCCAATATATTGATTTCATCTGGTGGCAAATCATCACCTAGCATATCACGCCCCATTTCCGTCGCCCAAATTTTTCCATCAACTGGATTGGCGGTCAAAAATACTGAATTGCGTAACCCTTTGGCAAATGGACGCGTTTTATTTGTTTTTAAATCAATCGCCAGCACACTCGCCCTTTGTATATCTTCTTCGCGACAAACATTGCACGATGAACCAACCGCAACATACAAAATATCCCCAACCAACAACAAACTGCGAGTAGTATGAAAACCACCAGTTGGTAAATCCGTTAATTTTTGTCCATTTATTGCTTGTGATTTACTATCATCATAATCATAAACAGCCACTTGATTTTCCTCTGCTATATACAGTTTGCAAGGAAATTTATCCGTGGAATTATCCAAACAATTAAAAGCTAAACCGTGAGGTTTTGTCAGGCCTTCAATCACCACTCTCGTTTCTTCCGCCGTACCATCCAAATCTTTATCTACCAGTGCAACCACTTTTCCTTCGGCCGGTAAACTTACCAATATATTGCGTCGTGAATCTCGCACCATCACACGTGGACCCTTTAGTCCGCTTGCGTAAACAGAGAGAGTAAATCCAGGCGGTAATCGCAGGGGGGTTTTGTTTTCTGCTATCAAATTAGTAATATTTCCAGTCGGTTTTTTCCAAGCGGTCCAAGCACCACGTAAATTTAATATATAAAAACGACTAATCCACACAACGCCAATTAAAATCAAAACAGCCAACATCCAAAATATTTTATTTTTCATAAACAAAATAATATTAAGCTGTACGATTAATTATTAAGCGAGTTAAATTTTCGCCACCACTTTGTGGCACCTTCTCCAAGCTTAATGCAAAATTTTCCTGATATGAAGTTTGTAAATCATCCAAAACTTCATGAACAACTTTGTTTAGTTCACGCACATCACGTTTTTCTCCGTGAGTAAAATCCACCGCCATCGCTTCCTCATCATCTAAATTTAAAAATAATGGGTACAAGATAGCTTGACCACCAACTTTTAGATGCAAAAAAATGTTTTGCATAGCTTTGGATACTTTTTCATAAAGACGCTTATGTCTTTCTTCAGATGAAAAATTATCTTTCCATCGTCCCATCGCATCTTGTCCTTCATTTACCAAAACATAAGGGGTACTAAAATGAGAAAGTACATAATCAAATTGTGGTTCAGCGTCTAAACCTAAGCGGTCTTTAAGGTTTAACTTTTCTACCGGCATTTCAAATAATTTTTTTGATTCACCCACTACAACATCATTCCAGTCTTGAGGACGAGCAGCATCTACTGAAATTACCTGCGCTCCAAAACGTGTAGCTACATCACCAAAAGCACCACTGCTAGCTCCAATATCTAGAATTCTTTTATCTTTTAAATCTGCTGGTTTTATACCGAGATGATCTAAATATTTATTAAAAACTTGCAAACGACCAGCTTCAACAGGATCTGGAGCTATATCGTGAGGTGGTATCGATGGACGAATTTCACTCATAAAATATAATTTATATCATTAATAATAACATTTTTAGAAAATAATAACTAGGGTAAAAAACCAAATTGTGATAAAATATAGACTTGACAGTTTGGTATAATATGTTATTATATTAGCACTCTAGGTATTAGAGTGATAACCATTCAAAACTATATGATTCCTCAAAATTTTACCAATAAATCTCAAGAATTAATTCAAAAATCTGCCCAAATTGCATCGCAAAATGGCCAGCCTCAGGTAGAGCCACCTCATCTTTTCTTTTCAATGCTCGAAGATGAAGAAGGTATAGCCGCCTCAGTTTTGCTAAAAATAGGGGCTAAGTTGATCAATTTACGTGCTCAAGCCCAATTATTAATAGATCAGCTTCCAAAACAGGCCAATGCCGCTCCAAGCTTTACTGGCCAGATCATGCTCGGTCAAGCGATGATGCATATTTTTCAAACCGCCGGCAATGAAGCCCAAAAAATGGGAGATGAATACATTAGTGTCGAACATATTTTTTTGGCCCTTATGGCCACTCACAACCCGATTAGTGACAGCCTTCAGAAAGAAGGTGTCTCTTATGATTCCGCTCTCAAGGCACTCGCGGCCATTCGTGGTACCCAAAAAGTGGACTCCCCTGAACCAGAGGTACGCTACAATGCCATGGAAAAATATGGCAAAAATTTAACTGAACTGGCTCGCAAAGAAAAGATTGACCCAGTTATTGGTCGCGACGACGAAATTCGTCGTGTCATGCAAATTTTGACTCGTCGTACAAAAAATAATCCCGTCTTGATTGGCGAACCTGGTACTGGAAAAACTGCTGTAGTAGAAGGTTTGGCTCAACGAATCGTTAATGGTGATGTTCCTGAATCTCTCAAAGGCAAAGAAATCATGGCCTTAGACATCGGTTCACTTTTGGCTGGAACAAAATTTCGTGGTGAATTTGAAGAACGTTTAAAAGCCGTATTGAAAGAAATCGATGCTTCGGCTGGAAAATTTATTTTATTTATTGATGAGCTTCACACTATCGTTGGAGCGGGTGCTTCAGAAGGT
>CAYZHG010000070.1:0-20062 GCA_964477455.1 uncultured Gammaproteobacteria bacterium | reverse complement strand
CATCATAACCATTACCGCCTCGGGCTAAGCTAAAGATATAGCCCAAACCTACAACCAGTGCGGCAGCAACCATGAGAAGTAAGACAGATTTGCGTTTGTTGGAATCTATTTGTGAATACATAATTTGATTAGAATTTTACCTGCACGTTTTGTTTTTCATTTTCAGCCGCTTGGAAGAATTCGTATTTGGTAAATTTCAACATGCCGGCAAACATATTGGTAGGGAACACTTGGATTTGAGTGTTGAAGTCACGAACATTACCGTTGTAAAAGCGGCGACTAGCTTGGATTTTGTTTTCAGTATCAGAAATTTCATCCTGTAATTGCAAGAAATTTTGACTAGCTTTTAGTTCTGGATAATTTTCAGTTACGGCGAATAATGATTTCAAAGTAGAAGACAAAGCATTTTCAGCCGCTTCGCGTTCGGCTAAAGTAGCACCAGCTTTATCATGGGAAGACATGGCTGCGGTACGTGCTTCGGTCAATTTTACCAAAGTTTCTCTTTCGTGGGTCATGTAGCCCTTTACTGTTTCCACCAAATTTGGAATCAAATCATAGCGACGTTTTAGCTGAACATCGACGTCACTAAAAGCCTCATCAACGCGATTTTTACCGCGTACCAAGCCATTGAATGTCATGATTACCCAGATCACAACTATTGCCAGAACTGCTAGAATAATATAAAATGGAGACATAGAATATTTGTTTATTTTATGAAGCCGGTGTCGGCTTTCTTCAGTTATTTTAGCTTACTAACACTAATAAATCAAGTCTCTATGGCATCACTTATTTTTTTTATTCTAGTTCTGGCGGTATTAGTTATTTCTCATGAATTCGGTCATTTCATTGCGGCCAAAAAAACTGGGATGAAAGTACATGAATTTGGATTTGGTTTTCCACCACGTCTTTTTGGTTTACAATTTAAAAAGAACGATGCCAAAAAATGGCGCTTGGTAAAAGGTAATCGCGATCTCAATGAAAGTGATGAAGAATATGGTACTGTCTATTCACTCAATTGGCTGCCATTGGGTGGTTTTGTGAAAATCAAAGGCGAAAACGGTGAGGGCAAGGAAGATCCAGAAAGTTTTGCAGCCAAAAAACCTTGGCAGAAGGCAGTTGTTTTGTCTGCTGGTGTAATAATGAATGTTATTTTGGCGATGGTATTGCTTATCGGTGGTTATATGATTGGTTTACCACAAACTATCGATAGTATCAGTGATGTTTCCAAAATTAAAGATCGACGTATTGAAATTTTGCAAACTATCCCAGGCAAACCAGCAGAAGCGGCTGGTATAAAAGCAGGTGATGTAATTTTACAGGTTGGTACATTACAAAATCCTCGTTTGAAAGAATTGCAGGATTATGTGGATCAACATAAAAATGAAGAAATATTGGTAAAGGTTCAACGTGAAAAAGAATTTTTTGATAAAAAAATAAAACCAGCAGTTTATGCTGATACTGGTCGTGGTGGCTTGGGAGTAGCAATCGCTGAAATTGGAACGGTGCGTTATCCATTTTTTTCAGCTATTTGGGAAGGGGTAAAATCAACCTTCTGGTATTTGAAAGAAATTTTTGTGGCATTTTATTTGTTGATTAAGGGGGCGTTTTCTGGAAATGGTGTTAGTGAAGCGGTATCTGGCCCGGTAGGTGTGGCGGTAATGACCGGTCGTGTGGCACGCATGGGTATCATTTATTTGATTCAGTTTATGGCGATGTTGTCACTGAATTTAGCCGTCTTCAATATCTTGCCAATACCAGCTTTAGATGGTGGTCGTCTGTTGTTTGTATTAATTTCCAAATTACGTCGTAAAGAAGTTTCCCAAAAATTGGAAGGTATGTTTCATATGGTTGGTTTTGCACTTCTGATGTTGTTGGTTATAGTGGTAACTGTGCGAGATATCAATAATTTCAAAGGTGCGATTGGTGCTTTTTTCTCAAGATTGTTTTAATATAATATGCAATCAAAACTAGAACAACTAAAATCCGAAGCATTGCTTGCTTTAAAATCGGTCAAAGATAAAACTCAATTGGAAGAATTAGAGAATAAATTTTTTGGTCGTAAAAATGGTGAACTAACCAATATTATGAAGGGGCTAAAAGATTTGGCCGATGATGCTCGAAAAATTATTGGTCAAGTAGCCAATGATGTAAAGTTGGAGATTGAGAGTGCTCTGCAAACTAAAAAAACGGAATTATCTCAAGCTGAGTGGTTGGCGAATTTAGAAAAAGAAAAGTTAGATATTACTCAGCCAGTTTTGCCAAAAATTGAACGCGGACATTTTCATCCAAATACAATTGTTCAAAATGATTTGGAAAAACTTTTTACATCAATGGGTTTTATGTCGCTTGATGGTTCAGAACTTGAAAGCGATTATTTTAATTTTACAGCATTAAATATTCCTGATACTCATCCCGCTCGTGATATGCAGGATACTTTTTATGTGAAAGATCATGGGATTGATTCAGATATTCCTTGGGTGATGAGAACGCAGACTTCAGCGATGCAAGTCCGCGCTTTACAAAAATATGGTGCACCAATTCGTGCGATAGTGCCGGGAAAATGTTTTCGTAATGAAGCTACGGACGTTCGTCATGAACATACTTTCTATCAGCTTGAAGGTTTTGTGGTGGGAGAGAATATTACGTTTGCTCATTTAAAAGGCGTGCTGGAAACGGTGGCCCAACATTTGTATGGTGATGAAACAAAAGTACGTTTGCGTCCAAAATATTATCCATTTGTGGAGCCTGGAGTAAATGGTGAAGTGACCTGTTTTTTGTGTAAAGGTGAAGGTTGTCGGGTCTGTAAAAATACCGGTTGGCTCGAAATTTTTGGGGCCGGTATGATTCATCCGAATGTTTTAAAAGAGGGCGGAATTGATACTACTAAAAATCAAGGTTTTGCTTTTGGTTTTGGATTGACTCGTTTGGTAATGCTTAAATACGGTATAGAGGATATTCGTCATCTGGAAAGTGGCGATTTGAAATTTCTAAAACAGTTTTAATATGTTGATATCCTATAATTGGTTAAAAAAATATGTTGGTCTAGTGGCAGTAGATGCCAAAGAAGTGGCGGATAAATTGAAGGCCACCACTGTGGAAGTGGAAAGCCTACAAGATCAAGGCGAATTGTTACAAAATATTGTGATTGGTAAAGTGGTGGTCGCAGAAAAACATCCAAATGCAGATAAGTTGAAGCTGTGTAAAGTGGATGTTGGTAACGAAGAATTGCAGATAGTTTGTGGTGGTAGCAATGTCCGTGAAGGCATGCTTGTAGCTGTCGCCAAAGTTGATGCCAAAGTGCAGTGGCACGGTGAAGACAAATTGACGGTATTAAAACCAACCAAAATTCGTGGTGAGGATTCTTTTGGTATGATTTGCGCCTCGACCGAAATTGGTTTAGGAGAATTATTTCCACTTAAAGACGAAAAAGAAATTTTGGATTTAACTGAAAAAAATTATAAAGTGGGTTTGCCGTTAGCTGAAGTACTCGGTTTGAATGATTGGGTCTTTGAAGTTGACAATAAATCACTGTCCAATCGTGGCGACCTTTGGGGTCATTATGGTATGGCCCGTGAAGTAGCGGTTTTATATAACCGTGATTTGCAAAAATATGAAACAAAAAAAATAAATCCTGGAAAAGATTTTAAATTAGAAGTAGAAGTGGCTGAACCAAAACTGTGTTCACGCTATATGGCGGTAGCTATGTCTGGCATTAATGTTGGTCCATCACCATTATGGTTGCAAGAAAAATTGATGACGCTTGGTCATCATCCTATCAACAACATCGTCGACATTACGAATTATATAATGTTGGACTTGGGGCAACCGATGCATGCCTTTGACTCTGTTAAAGTGGAAGGAAAAATTATTGTGCGTTTGGCTAAGTCCGGAGAAAAAATTATTGCTTTGGATAAAAATGAATATGAATTAAAGGAAAATGATTTAGTGATTGCAGACAATAAAAAAGCTTTGGCCATTGCTGGTGTGATGGGCGGTAGTGAAAGTGCGATTGATGATGGTACGGTTAATATTATTTTTGAATCAGCCAATTTTAATGCAATAAATGTTCGCAAGACGTCTACTCATTTGAATTTGCGCAGTGATTCTTCAATGCGTTTCGAAAAAAGTCTAGATCCAAACATGTGTGAGACAGCTTTGCAAAAAGCAGTCGAATTAGTTTTGGAATGTTGCCCTGAAGCCAAAGTAATCAGCAAAGTTGTAGATAAACAAAATTTTTCTTTACCCGTTGGTCTAATTGAAGTTCCATTAAATATATTTGAGAAGAAATTGGGTGTAGTTATTCCAGAAAAAGATATTATAAATATTTTAGAACGTCTAGGGTTTGAAGTAAAATCAAAAAAAGAAAATTTATTTATAAAGATTCCAACTTGGCGTGCAGTTAAAGACGTATCCATTGCTGAAGATTTGGTGGAGGAAGTTGCAAGATTTTTTGGGTATAACAATATTCCAGCGGCTTTGCCAAGTTTGGAAAATAAATCACCACTAGCTAATCCATTGCGAAACTTGGAGAAAACTGTCGCCATGATTTTAGTAAAAGAACTGGGTTATACTGAAGTTTATAATTATTCTTTTGTTGGACAGGATCAAATTACAAAATTGGGGGATGGATTGGAAAAATATCTAGAATTAGACAATCCACTCTCAAAAGAGCGTCCATTCTTGAGACGAAATTTGTTACCAAATTTATTGGAAAATATTAAAAATAATATTGAATATTATTCAGAGGTAAAAATCTTTGAAATTGGAAAAATATTTTCCACCCATCAGGCTGGTGCAAGAGCAGATAGTAACGGTGATGGTTTGTTACCAAAACA
The DNA here is from genome assembly GCA_964477455.1 of uncultured Gammaproteobacteria bacterium. Classification (GTDB taxonomy): domain Bacteria; phylum Patescibacteriota; class Patescibacteriia; order Magasanikbacterales; family GWA2-37-8; genus CAIOJG01. Next base: position 15,227 of record CAYZHG010000070.1, on the reverse strand, counting down.
AGATACATGGTTGGCCACTATGTTTGCCGCTAAAAAAGAAGAAACACCATTTTGGCAGGCACGTCACGTGTTGGAAAGCATCTTTGCTGAGTTGCATCTCCAAATTGAAACATTACCAGCAGAGAAAATTCAGCCATGGGAACATCCCACTCGTTTGGCTTTGGTTTCAACACATGGGAAAACAGTCGGAATAATTTGTGAAATAAATCCGTTAGTTTCTCAAGGGTTGGGTATCGAACAGCGGGTTGGAGTACTGCAGATAAATTTGACGACACTATCTGAGTTGTTAGAAATCAATAAAACAGTTTCCAGCTATCGTCCAGCTTCTGGTTATCCAGAAGTTGTGCGTGATTTGGCTTTCTTGGTAAAAAAGGAAGTTGAACATTCTCAGATTCTAGCCTCGCTTCCAAAACTTAGTCCGATAATTACAAATGTGGAATTGTTTGATGTGTATGAAGGTATAAAGATTGGCGAAGGTTATAAGAGTATGGGATATAGTATAACCTTGTCTGATCCAAAAGCAACATTAATTACGGTAGAAGTAGATGTGATAATGAAAAATATTCAAAAATTTTTGGAAGATAAATTTGGGGCAGAGATGAGATAATCTATTTATAACTGAATTAGTCGAACTTCCATCATTTATATATAAGCTGTTTAAATAATTTCATTGTATGCTTTTGGATAGAAACGCCGCAGTTAAAATCAAAAACCAGAAATTAAAAAATTCTGGGATTGTGTCAATTGATGTTAATCTTAAAAGTCAAAGAAAACAAAAAATTATCATCGGAGCAAATTTAATAAACCAGATTGAAATTAATATTAAAGCCAAAAAATACGATAAAGTAATAATTTTTTCTGATTCCATAATTAAAAAATTGCACAATGATTACCTGAATGAGGTCGTAGAAGTAACCGGCGCGATAGGAATCATAAATATTAAGGCGGCTCCACACATAAAAGATTTTGCTTTTTTAAAACGAATCATAGACAAATTAATTAGTTATCGTCTGAATCGTGGTAGTGCTATCATCGCGATCGGTGGTGGAACATTGATTGATCTAGTGGGTTTTGTCGCTTCTCTTTACATGAGGGGTATAGATTTTATTGCAATTCCAACAACCTTGATGGCTCAGGGCGATACGGTAATTGGTAAAGTTGGGGTAAATTACGAAAAATTTAAACATCTTTTGGGTAGTTTTTATTCGCCAACCTTAACTTTTTCTGACTCATATTTTCTAAAATCACTTAATGAGCAAGAAAAATTTAATGGCTTGGTAGAAGTTTGGAAGCACGCTATTCTTACAAGGGATGAACATCTTTTGAATTATTTTTCTGAAGAAAATTTTTATAAACTTAAAAAAAATACCGGTGTTTTACAAAATATCATTGCCAGTTCGATTGTTATCAAAAAAAAATTCGTAGAAAGGGACATTTTTGATATTAACGGCAAACACGCCGCTCTAAGTCTTGGGCACACTTTCGCAAATTATCTTGAACAAGGTGGTAATATTAGACACGGAGAAGCAATTCTGGTCGGAACAATTTTTTGCACGTTTTTATCTAATAGGGCTAAAAAGCTGACGGACAAAAAAGCGAGTCTGATTTTCAATATGTCCAGAAAATTTTTAAAAATTTTAAAATATAATAATAAGTTAATTTTTAAAAAAGTTAAATCAGAAGAAGTCGTCATAGAAAGCCTTAAATTCGACAAAATCAATACTGTAGAAGGCTCTTATAATTTTGTTGTTCCTGCTAACAATGGATACACGCAGCTCAAAAAAGTAAGCCGAGAAGAAATAAAGGATTGTCTTATATTGTTGAAAGCTTTTATGAAAGATAACTATTTACGATAATTCATATGTTGAAGATGGTCAGAAAGAATTTAAAAAAAAATAATTACGAGGAAGATTTTCAAAAAATCTTAATGGATATTTGTGTCAAAAAAAATAAAAAATCAATAAAGATTTTCGACATAAATGGTGGTCAAACTGACACCTTGAAAAGAGTTGTTGAATTTAAAGACGAGTCACTATTTATAAAAATAGGAGAAAAAGTTGACAGAGAAAATCAAATTTATTTAAACTCTTTTTTTAAAAATGAGCTTTTTTTAGAAAAAAATAAAATTTTTTCAGGTGGTAATAGACTTGTATTGCCGTACCTTAACGGGGTGACTTTGGAAGAGGTATTAATAAGTGAGCATCTAATATTAAATTCAGATCGATTAAATTTCATAAAAAAAATACTGAATAAAACTTTTAAAATGTTTTGGTCACAAAACTTATCTTCTACAGAAATAAATTTGGACGAAGTAATAAAAAATATTGAAGAGCGAACCACGATGCTTTATAAAGAAAATAGCGATCTTGCTAAAATTTTTTCAAAATCCGTCATTTACAAGATAGACGGAAATAGTGTCGAGCTGCCATCGATTGAAAAGATGTTGGTAAAAGTTCTTAAAACTTTTACCAACATTAATAGTTCGGTTTTCTCGTGCGTTACTGGCGACTTTCAACCTTCAAATATTATTATTACTGGTCAGGATTTTAAAATTGTTGATTTATCTAATGGAAGCGACATGGCGGACTTTGCCCTTGATGTTGGTAAGTTCTTTAATTTTATTAATCGATTTCATTGCATCGCGAAGGTACGAAATAGAACTAATGACGAAACTAAAAAAGTTGGAATAACAGTTGGACAATTTTTAATTGTGGAATCACTTGATTATCCAGATCTTTTACAAAGAAAGCTAATTGAAAGTTTGGAAGAAGATTTCTCTTCGTCAATAGTTAAAAATAATGGGGATTATACTTTCCCAGACCGTTTGAAACTATACAAGTTTGTCGTTAATTTAATAACGATCCGCCGTCATTTAAAATTAGGTGTGCCTTTAGAATCATTAATTTCAGTTCTTGTTGATTCCTATTACGAGCTTGAGAGAAAGGTTTTTAATATTTGATTTTTATGTCACGATATAGAGAAAGAATGCCAAACTTGGAAGAAATCACGTTTACATCTAAGGATATTCCTGAAAATATTGAAATTACACCTGAATTACTTTCGGAGCAAGCTTCGGAAATTTTGGCGAAGTATTTTGAATTCGAAGGAATAAAGAATTATAAAATACTTGAAACTAATAAGACTAAAAAAAGTTTTTTTGGTGCGATTGAAATTGAGGGTGAAAAATTTTTTTTTAAGTTTGCCAGTCGCGACTCAATTTTTAAAGAATTGCAGGGTTATCGTCTCGCTGGTGTGTTCCCTCACGAAACTGTAAGAGGCCATCATTTTGCCGAACAGTGTGCTTTTTATATACAGGATTATTGCGAAGAAGTTGCTTCCGGCGATCTCTTAATGACTAATCTGAATTCAGTAATGTCTACTGGCAATCAATCCGAACACGAAGCGGCTTTATTAAGGAGTGGAAAAATGTTGCAATGTGTTGCGAATATATTTTCTAGAACTTTATCAATTGAACCGCGAGTTGAAATTGGTAAAAATGATGCTTTTTTTAATGACCGACTTATTCCTGGGGGTAGAATTGATAAATATTATAGCTCAGATAAAATTATTTTTAAAATCGGAGATAGGACTATTAGCGTAAAGGATGTCATGAACGGTAGGTATTATGTAAACGAAGTTCAAATGGATAATAGTATTGAAGGACACCTAAGCGCTGCCAAAGATAATTTATCTCAAAAGAAACCAAGATTATTTATTCTCTCTCAGGGCGATCCTACGGAAAGTAATATAACAGCAGATGGTAATTTTTTTGATTTTGAAGTTGCTGGGATGAACCCTTTGGCTCAAGAGTCAGCAATTTTTTGTGCACACTCATATTTATCAGGTCACTATATTACCCCAAAATATTCTGAATCTTCGAATCCGCAAGATCGCGATTATACAGATACATTTTCTAAACAAATTGAAGTCAAGTATGAGATTGCTCTTGACGGAAATTTAAAAATCGATTTTCGTTATCCTCTTCCTCAATTGAAAAAAGATTTGATTGGTCAGTATAATAATATGATTGTTAAAGCTCTTGAGAAGCAGCTTACACCTGAACAACAGGCGCATTTGGTTAGCGAATTTAAAAGCGCTATGTTATTAAGATTGATTGGAGTAAAAAACATTTTTAGATTAGAAGAAAAGGATATTTTGTTATATCTTGGTCTGATTGCGCATTTTATGCAAGACAGAAAATTTCAATCCATTTCAGAATATATTGAAAATAAATTTGTTGCCATATGAGTATGAATAAATTAAAGGAATACATCGCCAAGGGAAAAGAAAAAACATTAATTTTAAGTTTAGACTTAGACAACACTTTGGTTAATCGCGATCTGGGAAATAATTGGGTATTACCACAGACTATTGAATTACTCGATAAATTAAAAAAGCAAAACAAAATCAAATTATTAATAAATACGGGGAGAGAATTAATGGGCTACGCGGCGTTCTGCAAAGAAGTGACTAATATAAATAACGCTATTTTAGGATCAGGAAGTATCATCTTGGTGAATGGAAAATCCATTTTTAATAAGCGAGGTGAAATTGAGAAAGAAATTGTTGAAAGATTTCTTAATTCTGTTAGAAACGGTGTATTGCCATTCGTTGATTTCTCACATTCTCAAGGAAGATCTTTATATTTTAACGATGACGTTGTAGAAAAGGAAGGATTTATGGATTTGTTTTATTCACAAAATCCAAGGGGTTGGTTCGGAGATGTTTTGCCTCCATGCATTAGTATTAAAAATGATGATACCCACCCCAAACAAATTTTTAGGGTTGAATTTCCAATTTCAAATGATCAGAAAATATTTTATGATAAAATCTCATCCAAGAGTTCAGATGCAATTCAATCCATGGCTGATTTGCTTGGTACTGATTCTTCGATTGAGAAAAAGTATATGCTTAAGAAAAAAGCCTTTTTTAATGATAAATTTAAGGACAGGTGTGTGTTTGGACGATTAGAGCGTAGTTCTAAATTTATTAATAAAGGGATTGGCTTAGTGAAATGGCTGGAGCAATCAGAAATATCAATGTCAAAGGTTTTGGTAGTTCATATTGGAGACAGGGATTCCGGAATAATTGATGATACACTTGTGAAACAGCATATCACTGATGCTTTTATGATTATGGTTGGAGAAAAAAGTAAGTCCGATAATTCAAGTGTTGATTTGTATATGAAGGGTGCAGTAGATCAAGCTGTTTATGACGTTCTCGAGATGGTTAATGTCTTATCGAACCAATAATTTATGTTTAAAAATAATCTGCCAAGTTTTAATGGGATCAATTTCATAAATTACTTTATAATTAAAGAAGATCGGGAAAAAATGGGTAAAAAACTTTCTTCTGACTCAAGAACGTTTAAAATATTAACTTCTAAACATAATGAAACAAGATATCTGGAAGAAATAACTGAATGGGTGGCAAGCCAACTTGAGGATAAAAAGATTATTATCATCCCGTTTCCTTCGACCAATATGGATAAGAAAGAATCGGAGCAGTTGCCGTTTTTGGTTGTAAAAAAATTGAACAGTCTTTCTGCAAAATGGGTTGATGGCAATGGAATTATTTTACGGAGCGTTTCTTTACCTAAAAATACACGCAATGAAAATGAGCAGCTTAGAAGCTTGTCTTTAAAATCAGATAAGTTAAAAGGATTTTTTGATATACTTATTATCGATGATGTTGTTACTACTGGCAGTTCTCTTCAAGCCAGTCTTAAACTTTTGTTGCATTCTGGGTATAGTGCTAAAGCATTGGCTATAGCTAGAAAAGTACACCTTAATGAAGTTCCCACTGGTGGAGTATATTAAAATCTTAGATCTGTTGATATATGAAAATGTTGTATGTAGCTTTTAGTAAAATCGAATCTTCTAATCGAGGAAATCAAATTCAGTGCAAAAGAACTTATGAAGCTCTTTGCAAAGCAAACTCAGAAACCTACGGGATTTTTTTGGGCAACGATCGTCGTGGTTTTTCTAAAATCAGGCAAGACGGCAACACTTTTTATGTAGACATGGACACGAAATCACTTGCTTGGATCGAAAAATATTTTCACATCGCAATTTTAAAAAAGATTCTATATCCGTATTTATTTATTAGACAAAGTATTAAAATTATTAAAAAAATCCAATCCATTGATTTGGCTTATGTAAGAATATTCGGTTTATCGGACGCTGAGCATTTGATAAAAAAACTAGGGAAATTAAAAATAAATCGTGTTGTATTGGAATTACATGATTTAGACTACGCAATTTCTATTTATCATCACTTGTTCGAAATTGTGATACGTAAGTTTCAGCACAAAAAATTATTTGAAAGACTTTCGAAAAGTTATCCAACAATTTCACTGGCCACGGTTTCTAAGGTACTCGCTGATTCAATAAAAAAAGACTTTAATTTTCATCCACCTATTTCAGTAGTGGTCAATGTGCACGATTTTAGAAGTGTAAATCAGAAGGTTATTAATTATAATAAAGAAAAATTTGAAATAATTTACGCGGGTTTAAATTTTTTTAAAATTAAAGGCATAGATTGTTTAATTAAATCTTTATATTTTCTTGATAGTCGATTCTCGATCAAATTGATTGGTGGAAGTGAAAAACATCGAAAATCTTTCAATTTTAAATTTAAAGACCTTGTTGATTCCCATCGTTTACAAATAATTCCTCCGATGGAACACGAAAAGATTGAGGAGTTGCTATATAATTCTGACTTTGGTGTTATTCCTCTGCCAAGTGGTAATTTTTCGTCTTATACATCGCCATTAAAGATGTTCGAGTATATGGCAATTGGGCTGCCAATAGTAGCTAGTAATGTTCCGGCGGTTCAAGAAGTACTTAACAATGGGGTCACTGCTATTTTTTTTGAACCAGATAACGCGGAGGATTTGGCGAAAAAAATACAATATTATATTAATAACCCAGAATTAGCAAAGGAATTTGCCTCAAATGCACGTGAATTATCAAAAAAATTTACATACGAGAGACGAGCGGAAGTCGTTCTTAATTGTTATAACCTCAGCTAAATATTTTCAATAAAATCACACGAATTGACAATTATTGGAAAAAAGACTACACTTTAAAAGTGTAAATATGGAATACCATATAAAATAATTTAGTACGTTAATTTAATACTATCGTAATTGAACCGCCCAAAAGGCGGTTTTATAAGTCTTTTATGCAGTCAGAACGTAAAAGTGAATTACATTCTAGGGCTAAAGAGCATGTTATTAAAATTAGAGAGAAGATCAAGGATGCTGTTTTGGCTATGGAAGTTAAAAACTCGACCATGACTAAGGAGTCAATGCGAATGTATTCAGGTGATGCTTTGGCGGCTAGTAAAATTTTAGCAATTAGCCAGGAACGTGTTGAAAATTTGAAGCAACTTTACCCTTCGCCATATTTTAATTTTTGCGAATTTATAATAAATGGTGAAAAAAAGAATTTTTATTTTTCAAAGTTTTCATTTAACGAAGAGAATATTTATTCCTGGATTACTCCGGCTGCGTCCCTTCGATTTGAAAAACCAGGATCAGCCTCTTATTTCCGACCAGATGGAAATAAGCAAGAGGGTCAACTATCTAGAAAAGATCAATACACGATTGTCGATGGCAAATTAATATTTTTTTCAACTGAGGAAGCAGGAAAAAGCGCAGAATTAATTTACCAGGAAAATTTTACTAAGCATAAACAGGGGTTTGTATTACCTGAAGTAGTCGAACAAATGGAAAAGGCCCAAGATCAAGTTATACGCGCATCTTTTAAAGATCCATTTTTAATTTCTGGTCCGGCTGGTTCCGGAAAAACTACTCTTGCCCTACACCGAATTGCTTATTTATTACAATCGCCAGAAACAACCGAATATTTCTCTCCTGATTCGATTATGGTCATGGTTCAAGATGCTGGCACCAAAGAATATTTTTCGCATCTACTTCCAGACCTGGGTATTAAGGGCGTTTCAATAATCACTTTTGCTGATTGGGCTTTTTCAATTTTAGGTCTTCAAGATTACAAATATTTTATAGGGGTAGATCTTTGTGATTCGGATAAATTTAATTATGAACATTTAAAATTATCAGCCTTGCGCAGCCAGAATTTGAATTATCAGAAAATTAATGTATATTCGATGTTGTCCGAAATTTATGCTTTTAAAGAAAAAGCTGAACAAACATTGTTTATTCGTCAAAAACTGGAAAAAAGTTTAGATCGCATAGATCTTACAATTCTTCTTCAGGATTATCTTAACAAACACCAACACTTTTCTTTAACAAAAGAATATTATGTAGAAAAGACAAATGGCGGCTATCGAAAAAGGAAGATTGCTTTTCCAATACAATACAACTTAGCAGTCATTGACGAGTTCCAAAACTATCTACCCGAGCAGGTCCGTCTTTTTAAGACTTGTATGAATCTACGAATAAATTCGATTGTTTACGTTGGTGATCTTGCCCAAAAAACACAACTTGGAACGATAAAGGATTGGCAAGATATCGGAGAAGAGTTTAATCCAGAACGTTTGGTTGTCCTGCATAAGGTTTATCGCAATACTAAACAAATACTTAATTTTATCAGATGCTTGGGCTATAAAGTTAACATTCCAATTGAAATAAAAAATGGAATATCGGTAATTGAAAACCTCTTTACTTCAAAAGATGAAGAAATTAATTATGTAAAAAAATTTATCAATACTTCACTCAATTCAACAACAGGAATTATTTGCAAAGAAAAAAGCTACCTAATCGATTTTAAAAAAGAGTTGAAAAACATAAGCAATGTTTATTATCTTGATTATAAAGAGGCACAGGGTGTTGAATTTGATCAAGTTTTTATTGTAGGAGTAAATAGTGAGTCGTTTCAATTATTAGATGTTCCCGAGGCAATTATCGAAGAGTCAAAAAAGATTTATAAAGACTTATTGTACGTTGCCTTAACTCGAGCGATGACTGAATTACATATTTTAGGAAAGGATAGTTTAAAAGAATGTATAAAGCATTTAATATAATCAATTGAGTTATGATAAACGACAAAACTAACCTGATTTTAGATAAAGCAGTTACATATGCATCTAATGATGAGTTGAAAAAAGGGATAAGCTGCAGTCTTGAGTTATATGATTTAAATTTTAAGACTTTTAAGGAGTGGGTAGAATTGAATTTTTCTGATTATCGTTTAGTACATCGTAATATTTATCGTAAAAAGTTAATTGAACTTTATACATCCTACAAGCTTTTAAATATTGGTAAAAATGAAACCTATGCTGATTTAGCAGGTGGGCGCTTTACTTATGTTCACAAAATAGATTGTAAAAGAAAAATTCTTCACGATTTGCATTTTTCCGATGAATTAAAAAAACAAATGAAAGGTGTGGCCGAAATAATTGAATCATCGGCGGATAGTATCCATTTGCCGGACAGGAGTATCGACTGCATATCTAGTCACCATTCATTTGATCATTTTCAGGAAGATGTGGATATTAAATTCGTGGCGGAAATTTGTCGGCTCCTTTCGAATAACGGCAGGTGCGTTATCGTGCCGGTGCTAATCGGTGATCGTTATTTAGAAGTAACTAATAACGAATCATTTAATAAACATTTTGATCAAGATGCTGATCAACTTTTTGATGAAACCGCAACTTTACCCGGCAGAGAACTATCGGGATTTTTTGCTAGAATTTATAATGTTGTGGCATTTAGAAGGCGGATATTAAACAATATTGATATGGATAGGTTTGAAGTGAAAATTCTTGAAATAACGATGGATAAAAAACTTACTCCATTCATGGATTTGCCATGTAACTATATGGCTGCTAAAATAAATTTTCCATATCGGGCTTTATATATTCGAAGAAAATAATTTTAGTTATCAATATTATAAGTTGAAGGTCAGCATTTCTGCTGGCCTTTTGAAATCTTTTTGGTTAGTGTTTATCGCTCGTTTTTAAAAAATCATTGAGACACTGACATCCAGTCTGTGGCTGATGCTAATGAAAGCGTCCTGTTCGTATAGCTTTTCCTTTCCGATTGTAATTATATCGCCGTAAATTTTAAAAGAAGTGATGAGATTAAAAAATCCAGATGACCAAATACTGGACAGTATGATTTTAAATAATTTTTCCAACCAATTAAAAGTTAAGCAAATTATTGACAAAAGTCTTATTTTTGTATATCGTAAATATTGTACATGGTGTGTACATTTATAGGAGTAGAGATGGCGACTTATGGTCTGGATTTTGGAACGACCAATTCGTCCCTATCCATGAACACTGGCAACAGTGTGCGAATGATTGGAATTGATCCTTTTAGCTCGAATCCCGAGTTGATGAGGTCGGTTCTGTTCTTCACAAATGGGGGTAGGATTTTTACGGGTCAATCGGCGATTGATCAATACGTGGAGGACATTTCAGACGGACGGTTTATGAGATCGTTCAAGACTCTCTTGCCGTCACAGTCGTTTACCACTACCAATGTCGGTGGGCGTCAGTATGATGCAGTCGGACTCGTCACTGTCTTTCTGACCCAATTGCGTCAAAACGCTTTGCGGGTAGGAAATGAAGTTGACAAAGTGGTGATTGGGCGACCGGTCGTTTTCTCGGAAGATCAGCTGATGGATCAGCAGGCACAAGACCGACTTTTGCAAGCGGCTCTTCGTGCCGGATTCAAGGAGGTAACTTTCCAGTATGAGCCAATTGCGGCTGCGCTGCTGTTCGAAGCTTCGTTGCCACCCAACCAGTCTCGCTTCGTTTTGGTCGGTGATTTCGGTGGTGGGACCTCTGATTTCACGGTCATGCGCGTCGGGGCAAACCGGAGTATTCATCGGAAAAACGACATTCTTTCGCTGGGCGGCGTCTACATCGGTGGGGACACCTTTGATTCCGCTCTGATGTGGGAGAGGGTTGGGCATCGTCTTGGACGAGGCGTCAAGTATACCAACAACCTAGGGCATCGTCGCGAGATGCCAGAGAGTATTGTTAACAACTTGCGCCACTGGCACACGATCTCTATGCTGCGCGATCGTAAGATCCGTACGCAGATCCTCGACATGATGGAGACAGCCAGCGATAGACAGGCTCTTGAAAATCTTGACAGGTTGATCGACGACAATACTGGCTATTTCCTGTTTCGATGTATTGAGGAAGCAAAGTGCCTTCTCTCATCCTGCGAGGAGGCTACGGTCAGATTTGATGGATTAGTACATCCAATCAGCGAGACAATTCAACGCGTACAATTCGAACAGATCGCGGCCGCGAGCCTCGAAAAGATCGAACGATGCGTTGATGACACGATCGTCGCATCTGGGCTTGCCATTGATCAGATTGACACGGTCTTTCTCGCGGGTGGAACGTCCCAGATTCCGTGCGTTCGTCGTATCTTTGAGACCAAATTCGGTCGCGATAAGCTTGCACAGCAAGACGCGTTCACGAGTGTGGCCTATGGACTCGGCCTCAGTGCGGGGACTGAATTCTAAAAATTTTACAAAGGAGGTGGATGGACTAGCAGAGATGCTGGTCCTCATTGTTTATAAATGCCAGAAACTTTAAATAAATTTTTTTGTTTTTATATTTACAAAAGATGTTTTTTCTGTAGTTGTAAATTTTTGAGTTTGGATTATTAAAATATGTTGAAAGTAATAAAATTAGGTAATTTGTCCAGGTTTTAAGTTGGTTGTGTAGTAAAAATGTGGTATAATACATTTATAATTTTTAAAAGAGGGAAAATATGTTTACAGATTCTAAAGATGTTTTATATTTAGTCATTTCATTTTGTGTTGTGTGGGTTACGTTTTTCTTGTGTTGGATGTTTTATTACTTGATGAGGTTGTTGCGTAACGCTAATCAGATTGTTGAAGAATTTAGGGTTCGTTTGCAAGCGTTGACTGAAGCTATTAATTATATTCGTGGTAAAGTAGAACACATGTCTGGCTTGTTAACTTTAGTTACCGATGGTGCTTCAGGGTTATTACAAAAAGTGATTGCAAAAAAAACTAATGAATGGGTGAATACGGGTTCAGATAAAATTAATAAAACAGCAAAAGATGCGGTGGCAAAGGCGGTGGCAGAAACGGCGAAGAAGATGAAGAAAGTGACTAAGTCCATTAAAAAATAAATAAATATTGTAAACAAAAATCAGCAAATAGTTGCTTTTCGCTTTTTTCACCCGCGAGGGTGAAAGGATGAGCCTCGGCTCATAACCCGCTCAAAGTAACTATTTGCTGATTTTTTATTTATTTTATTTTTCTGAATTTAGTTCATGTTCCCAGCGGGCGCCGAGGAAGATGGTGAGGGCGAGTAGTAAGCCGAAATGGCAGAGGATGGAAGGGAATTGAATATTTATGGCTGGAAATATAACGATCAAAATAAATGTAGGAAAGGACATTAAAAAAACTGCTGTCGGAAACGCAAGTATAATTCTTTGTTTTTTGTGGTTTCTCTCTCTCATGTAAGCTCGAAGACTGATAATGCATGCGGCCAAGATAAAGCTAAAATAATAAGCAACATAAATTCCAAATCGAACAGAAGAAAAAGGTGAATTTACGTTGGAAAAAACATTACGAGCAGTGACAAAGATATCGTGACATTTACCCTCTACCACAAAGTTATTGATCATTGTAGCACCAATAATATACACAACAGGAATTATATAAATCCAGAAAATATTTATTTTCATTTTAAAATAATGCAAAGTGGAATGTAGTCCAATGGCTGGTAATAAGCTGTACGCTATAAAACCAAGTCGCATCCAAAGATCAGGTTGGTTGGTTTTGCAAAACATGAACTCGGTAAATTGATATAAACCTAAAAAAAACATCAAAATACTTGAAAAATAACGCACTCGATTTTTTGGATATTTCCAAGGTATTAAAATTGCAAAAGACCATTCGATTATCGCAGTGGTTAAAGAAACAGTAGGATTAAAGCACATATTTTTTTATTAATTTATTTGATTATACACTGTTAGGGTATAGTTGTGCTAATTTTGACGGTGGATATCATATAGAGTATGATTAATATATGTTTTAGCTTATTTATTATTAGTTATTAAATATATGCAAAATCCCTTTGAAAATGCTTTAATTCAGCTGGAAAAAGCGGCCAAAATCATGAATTTGGATAAAAATATTTATGAAATTTTAAAACAGCCAGATAGAGTTTTGACCGTTTCTGTGCCGGTTAAAATGGATAGTGGCGAAATTCAGGTTTTTACCGGTTTTCGATCACAATATAACAGCGCACTTGGTCCCTATAAAGGCGGAATTCGCTATCATGAAAATGTTTCACTTGATGAAGTAAAAGCGCTATCATTTTGGATGATGGTAAAATGTGCGACAGTGAATATTCCAATGGGTGGAGGAAAAGGCGGAATAATTGTTGATTCCAAAAAATTATCAGTTGGTGAATTGGAAAGATTGTCGCGTGGTTATATTCAAAAAATTTGGCGTGAGATTGGGTCGGATAAAGATGTCCCAGCCCCTGACATGTATACTACGCCACAAATTATGGGCTGGATGCGTGATGAATATGAAAAATTGGTAGGGCATGCTGATCCAGGGGTGATTACGGGTAAAGCTATTGTCGATGGTGGTAGTGAAGGACGCGAAACTGCGACTGCTCAAGGTGGAGTGTATGTAGTGCGAGAATTGGCTAAGAAATTAAATTTACAACCAGCTGAAATTAAGGTAGCCATTCAAGGTATGGGCAATGTTGGTGGTTTTATGGCCAAACTACTTAGTAGCGACGGTTATAAAATCGTGGCGATAAGTGATAGCAAGGGAGGTATATATAATGAAGGTGGATTAAATATCGAAGCGGTGTTTGAACACAAGAAGCGAACTGGTTATTTGTCTAATTTTCCTGACGCACAGAATATTTCTAATGATGAATTGTTAGAAATTAATGCTGATATTTTGGTACCATCGGCGATGGAAAATCAAATCACCATAGAAAATGCTAATAGTATTAAAGCAAAAATCGTGGTCGAAATGGCCAATGGTCCGACTACTCCAGAAGCAGACGAAATTTTGGCTGGGCGCAATATTATTGTCGTACCAGATGTGTTAGCAAATGCAGGTGGGGTAACAGTAAGTTGTTTTGAATGGGAACAAAATAACAAAAATGAACGTTGGAGTGAGGCACAGGTATTGGCTAAATTGGAACCGTTAATGGTTCAAGCATTTGGTGAGGTTTGGGAAACGAAAGAAAAATTCAACATCACTATGCGCGCGGCGGCATTTGTGAAGGCAATTGAGCGTGTGGCAAATAAAATCAAAATCTAATATGCCGGAGTTGCCAGAAGTAGAAACCATTCGTCGTGATCTAGAAAAAAAGATTGCTGGTGAAAAAATAAAAAGTATTGAGATTCTGGCCGCTAAAAGTGTGCACAACAAATCTTCTGATTTTCTGAAAATTTTAATTGTCAATAATTTCAAACACATTGAAAGACGGGGTAAGCTTCTGATGTTTGCTCTGGATAAAGTAGGAAAATATGCTTATCTTTTGGTACATTTAAAAATGACTGGGCAACTAATCTATCGTCATAAAAAACAAATTCTTGCTGGCGGTCATAGTCAAAACGCCATGGATACGATTGTGCCCAATAAGTTTACGCGCGTAATTTTTACTTTTGGAGATGGCGGTCAATTATTTTTTAATGACTTGCGTCGATTTGGGTATTTGAAATTAGTATCTAAAGAAGAAAAAGAAAAAATTGTTATTCATAGTTTTGGGATTGAGCCGTTAACGCCTGATTATACTCTGGAAGCTTTTCAAAAACTATTTAAAAAACGCCAAATTAATATTAAGGCGTTATTATTAAATCAAAAACTAATTTCTGGAATCGGTAACATTTATGCGGATGAAGTTTGTTTTTGTGCAAAAATTTTACCAACTAGGAAAGTTGGTAGTTTGTCTGGTTTAGAAATCAAAAAATTATTTTATTGTATCGAAGATGTGCTGAGAGTCGCAATTGAGAATCGTGGCACCACTTTCAATAATTACGTCGATAGTGCTGGCCATACGGGTAGTCATATAAATTTTCTGAATGTTTATGGTCGCGATGGCGAAAAGTGTAAACGTTGTAAAGGCACAATTTTAAAAATAAAACATGCGGGGCGGGGGACGCATTATTGTGCAAATTGCCAAAAATAAATTATGTCCCAACCTGGATGTACTGTTACTTTATGTACTTATAATCGCCTAGAATCTTTGAAAAGAAGTCTGGCGTCTTT
>CAYZHG010000069.1:0-7405 GCA_964477455.1 uncultured Gammaproteobacteria bacterium | reverse complement strand
GTCTTCCGGATTGAAATCGGCAGTGGTGAACATCTTGATGTTCAAGCCCACACTCCGACATTCCTCAATCAGAAACCGTACCGACCTTTCGTGTTTCGGTTCGTGCAACCACCAGGTGAGGTCCCGACCCTGTGCCCACTTGAGGTAAGCGGCAATGATCGGAGACTCTTGCGCCGGGATGCCGTACTGAAGTTCAAGTGCGTGTGTGTACGCCCACCCAGACCCAGGACACTGCAACTCGGCGATCTGCCCACCACCAACCACATCGGCTCGAAACAGATGAACAGGGCTTTGGCCGGCGCACTTGATCATCAATTCCTTGGCGAGACCATGATGTTCGACAGGAATTGAACCAAGCAAGAGCCGACGCAACCACTGCAAATTTGCATCATCCGATGACATGGCCAAAGCAGCCAAATCATTCACCTTGCACAAGACACTGTGTGAAAGCTCTCCGATGCGAAGAACTCGAGCCTGTTCAACCTCAGTGAGGTTCAACACTTCTGGAAAAGTGTGAAATCCCATCGGAAGCTTGGAGGCACTATTTGAGTCATATACAATCTTCATGACGACCACCTTTGACGATTGACACCGATGCTGACAAATAATTTACATTATCCGCCAGTGCAACTCTCAAGGACTTTCCTAAAAAATTGCATCTGACAGACAAAATATTTTTAAAGAACTTTTTTTCCAATAGTCGCTAATTTTTCTCCCAACATATAAAACTGTCTGTCAGCAATTTCGGTGATTATTCCTTCAAATGGAGATACTATCGGCGACCGCATTAAATTTTTTGGATTAATTAAAAATCCAATAATTCCACCTTTCTTAATTTCGTTATTCAAATTAATTTGTGGCACAAACAAACCTGAATCATTGCTAATCAAAGACTGTCGCTCAAATAATGGTAAATTATTTATAGGTAATTCTGTTTTATTAATCAAACCAAGAATCGCTAAAATATTTAATAAGCCGTCAGCAAATTTTACTAAGGAGTCATCATTTTTTATTTGACGAATTGGATTAAATTCTAAAACAAAAAACAATTTACCATTTTGAATTAAATGTATACCCAAAGCACTACTCGCTCTTTTTTCTGTGGTCTTAACATTCATTTTAATTAAAATATCCGCGTTTGATACATTCAAACAACGACGTACCAAAAGATCGGTTTTTTCATCTTTCTGAGGCAATAATAACCCGGCACTTAAACATGGTTTCATAAAAGAGTGCAAATCAATTATAAAATCATGTTGAAGAGCTAAATTAGTTAATTTATCTCGAAATGGTACAGCGATACCACGAGCTGGCTGAACAGTTGGAAAACCACGATTAGGATCAACTTCATCAAATGGCAAAAACCTCTGTCGATGAATCAACCCAAAAGGATTGGCTGTTGTAATAATATTGATCTGGCCATTAATTTTATCAGGCAACAAAGATAATAATTTTTCCAATACAAAAAATCCAGTTACTTCATCACCATGAATATTGTTAACAATTAAAACTTTTGGCCCATTATCACCACCAGAAAGAATCGGCAGAGAAAAATCAGCTACCCCAAACGAACCGATGGAAATTTTTTTAGAAACAAATTTCATAAAATTACAAACTAATTGATAAAATATTTAAAAAAACTTTTATTAAATAAGTTTTTTTACCTGTTCTGTTACCATAGAATATGGGAACAGAATGGGAAGCCGTATATACCGACGGCTAGCGGTATTAAGTGTGCAAATGTCGGCACGCCTAATGCCAATGGCATGCTGACTATGGATAGCCATCAGTCAAGCCATGCTGTTGGTTGGCATCTTCAGAAAAAATTGCGTCCTTGTGTTCTGCCGTCCTGCTATCAGTTTTGGTTGAATCCAACCAAAACGCAGTTAGCATTAGTAAAATTACAAACACAATCATCACCCACTTATCTTCTGGATCACTATCGCGATATTGCGACCTGTCCACAAACTGAAATGGATCAAACATGCAAACCTCCAATGTCAAAGAACAATGATGTATTCCAACTTGAAATACATGTGCGAGAAACTTCATCTGAAGACCCCCCCCCTTTATTGTCATAGTTTATATCACAACAAAAGGGGATAGCCGTTTTTACCGACGGCTAGCGGTGCGGAGAGTGCGAGGTTTGGCACATCTCAAACGCTACTAACAAGGAATTTGGTTGATTTGTGTCAATGAAGACATATTACCAACTACCAAAATCCTTAAACGCTGAGGGGTCGGGCTCGATAGGCAATTCTTCGAATGAATCGTCGATGATGGCCTGAAGAGCTGCTGTAAGCAGTTCTGGCTCAGAACCATACACCCCGTCATTCGCCTGTCGTGCTAGAGCCCTGATCATTCTAAGCTTTCTTTCAAAATGCCTACGCATTTCGAGATCAACTTCACTCGTCATGACACGCCTCCAAAAGAACTGACTAGTTATATCCGAGAGCACACCGTGCTTTTGGATAATCACTAACGCAAAAGCCTTCCAATTTGGAAGGCTCGAATGAAGATCTTTTAGAAACGATGACAAATATCCCTAAATGCATCGCTCTGAAAGATCTTCGTCCGAAGCTTCCAAAGTTTGGGATATTTAAAAACCCTCTCGTTTGCCAAAAGGGTTTGCATCATTATTTTTGAACGCAAGAACTCTGGCTAAACGAGAAATTCTTTAGCCCACCAAGATAACAAATTATTATTTTTAATCAAATTTTTCATATTATTTTTTATTTCTCAAAATCTCATTGAAACCACCTTTACTATTTAACAACATTCGCGAACCACGAGAAATTTTGGATAAACTTATTTTTAAATTCTTGGCAATTTTTCGCTGAGTAATCCCATCATTAAGCTGTTTTACAATTTGCCATCGTTTTACTATTTCTTCGTATTCCTGTGGTGTTAAAACATCCAACATGAAAGCGTTTAGTAATTTTTGATTTTTTATATTAAGTAAGATTGATAAAAATTCTTGCTTATATATATTCTTCATATTCGGATATTATTTTGTTCTGCTGTACCGATACAGTATAACACTAATTAAACTTTGTCAAGTTTGCCTGTGGATAAAAAAATACAGCCAGCAATTGCAATTGGGCTGTATCTTTTTATTATCAATAATATTAATTTTTATTGCTCAATAATTTTTTTAACCTCTGCCAATTTTTCTTCCATTTCACTTTTGGTATTAGCTTCTAAATTTAGACGTAATACAGGCTCCGTATTACTACCACGCACATTGAACCACCAAGTTGGATATTCGACATAAAACCCATCCAATTTCACTGTTTTCCCATCTGCATATTTTTCTCTTAAATTGGCCAAAATTAAATCCTTATTTTCAACATGGAAATTGATTTCACCCGAATGAAAATATTTATTTAAAGGATCAGTCAATTCACTCATTTTTTTACCAGTACTTGAAACTAATTTCAAAAATAATAATAAAGCTAAATCAGTAGATTCTACATCATGCATTTCATGAAAATACATATGCAAAGATAATTCGCTAGTAAAAAAAGCGTTTACTTCTTTCATCATCTTTTTTATCAAAGCATGACCCACTGGACACATTCCGGTCTTAGCACCCTGCTCCTCCCAGACATCACGTACAATTTTACTACTGCGTAAATCATACAACATATAAATTCCTGGATTGACTCGCAAAACTTCCAAGCCAATCAAAGCTCCCACAAATGAAGCCTCCACTACTTTTCCATTTTCATCTACCAAACCCAATCTATCCGCATCTCCATCCAAAGCAAAGCCAAAGTCCGCGCCAACTTCTTTTACTTTTTCTTGTAATGTCGTTAGTGTTTCAATTTTTAACGGATTGGCTTCATGGTTTGGAAAATTTCCATCTGGTTCTAAAAATAAATACTCCGCCTGCACCGGCAATCTCTTTAGCAGTTCTACAAATGTCACTGCCGCCATACCATTGCCAGCATCAATCACAATTTTTAAAGGTTTTATTTCTTCTGGTTTTACTAAGGTAAGTATTTTGTTGAGATAATCCTGCAAAACTTCTTTGTTTGCTACCGTACCTGTCATCGGTTGTTTCCATTCATTATTTTCCGCCAAATCTCGAATTGTGCTCATTCCATTATCTCTACCAATCGGTGTGCCATCACGCAAAGTCATCTTAAAACCGTTGTATTCGGCTGGGTTGTGACTAGCTGTCACCATAATGCCGGCGGCATGTTCAGGATAATTCGTACAGGCAAAATTAAACAACGGCGTACTGACCAAACCAACATCCGTCACATTTAGACCTTCATCGTTTAACCCTCTTATCACCTCACTAGCATATTGAGGGCTACTCTTTCGCATATCTTGACCCACTACCACACTTTTATTATCTAAATCTTTAAATAATCCATGTAATAACACCCCATATGCCCGTCCAATTCGATAGGCCAAATCGACACTCAATTCCCCTTCTATCAAACCACGAATATCATAAGCTTTGAACACCTGTTTTGGAAATAAATCAATCATATTATTAGCTTGTAAATTAAGCTCTTTCATTATATAATATCCTTATTCTTAAAGCAACTTAATAAGGTTTTTATGTCCATATTAGATAGATTTTCTACCCATCTCAAAGACGTCCTCAGCAAAAGCATTCAACTCGCTACCAAGCTAGAAAACAAAGAAGTGGAACCAATCCATTTGTTATTTATTTTACAAAATCAAAAAGGCTCTGTCGCCTCTGAGATTTTGAACCGCCTTAAATTTGATCTAAAAAATATTGAAAAGATAATTTTGGAATTACCAACCGCAACCAAAAAGAAAGCAGCTGGAACTACAGAGCTAGAAATGTCACCGATGTCATCAGACTCTAAAATGGCTATGGAAAAATCAATGGCCATTGCCCAAGAACAAGGACACAATTATATTGGTACGGAACATTTACTTAAAGCCATTATTGATTTAAATAACCCTACAATAAATTTGGCTTTAAAACAGAACAATGTTGCCTTAACCGACATGAACAAACAATTGAACACGGTTCTTACCAACGCTTCACAATTCCCACAAATAACTGAGGTCATGGAAGCAGTGGAAAAAATACAAGACAACATGTTTGGTTCCGATCACAATGATTCGCCAGCACCAGCTCGTGCACCAAAAATAAATAAACGCACAGGTAAAAAGGAAACAGCCTTGGATTTTTTTGCAACCAATTTAACCAACCCCGAATTACAAAAAAATATTGACCCAATTATTGGACGTGAACATGAAATAGAACGCTTGATTCAAATTCTTTGTCGACGTACAAAAAACAATCCAGTCTTACTTGGTGAACCAGGTGTAGGAAAAACCGCCATCGTAGAAGGATTAGCCAAACGAATTTTGCAAAACAAAGTACCGGATCTTTTGTTAAACAAAAAAATCTACGCTCTCGACATGGGTCTTTTGATCGCTGGCACTATTTATCGTGGCGAATTCGAAGGTCGTCTTCACCAAGTCATAGACGATGTCGCGGCCAATCCAAATATTATTTTATTTATTGATGAACTCCACAATATTGTGGGCGCCGGTAGCAACCAAGGCACCATGGATGCCGCCAATATTTTAAAACCAGCGTTGGCTCGTGGTCAAATTCGCTGTATTGGTTCGACTACTTTAAATGAATTCAAAAAACATATCGAAAGTGATTCTGCTCTAGAACGTCGCTTTCAACCTATCTTTGTCAAAGAACCAACCCCTGAGGATTCTATTCAAATTTTGGAAGGTATCAAAACAAATTACGAAGTTTTTCATAGTATTAAAATTAATAAATCGGCAGTTGAAGCGGCTGTTCGATTGTCTCAACGCTATATTACCAATAAATTTTTGCCGGATAAAGCCATAGATTTGTTGGATGAAACCGCTGCCGCCAAAAGAATCAATTCAAAAAATTCTTCTTGGATTGGAAAAATCGAACGCCTCAAACAAAAATTAGAAAAAACTATTTCCGCCAAAGAAGCGGCGGCACTTTCGGATAAATTCAACGAGGCGGTTAAGTTAAAAAATCAAGAAGAAAAATTGCGATTAGAAATTGAGGCAGAAAATAAAATTGCCAAGGAAAAAAAGACTAAATTCTTGGGCGAAATTAATGACCGAGATGTACTTGAACAAATTGCTAAAATTATCGGCTCCAAACCTAGTGAATTGATAATGGAAGAAAAAAATGAGCTGATGGATTTAGAAGGAAAATTAAAAACTTCTGTGATTGGACAAGACAGCGTGGTACACAAGGTTGCCGAAATTATCAATCGCGCTAGATTAGGCTTGAATCATCCAGAAAGACCGTTGGCTTCATTTATGTTTGTCGGTCAAAGCGGTATGGGCAAGACCGAACTTGCCAAAACTATCGCCAACACTCTTTATCCAAATAAAGATTCGCTTATCAAACTAGACATGAGTGAGTTTAATGAAAGTTTTGGCGTATCCAAACTACTCGGCTCTCCTGCTGGCTATATTGGTTATAAAGAAAGCAATAACTTTACCGATAAAATAAAAAACAACCCTCACTGTGTAGTGCTTTTTGATGAAATTGATAAAGCTCACAAAGACGTCACCAAACTATTATTACAAATTTTAGAAAACGGAGAAATTACCGACTCGACAGGCAGGAAAATTTCTTTAAAACATGCTATAATAATATTAACAACTTCACTTGGCGCTCAAGATGCCAAACGTGTTGATTTTGGCTTTGGTGGAAGTTCTTCTCAAGCTGAAATTTACGATAAGAAAATAAATGAAAAATTGAAAGAGTATTTTTCTCCAGAATTAATCAACCGCCTGGATAAAGTTTGTTTATTCAATTCATTGGCAATTGGCGATCTAGCGAAAATTGCTGAACTAGAAATCATTAAATTCAACGAACGATTGACTCAATACCATACCAAATTAGAAGCAAAGGAAAAAACATTATCGGCCTATATTGACTCCCTACCAACTGTGAATGCGAACGCCAGAACAATCCGTCGCCAATTACGTACAGAGATTGAAAAATTAATGGCAGAAATAATTTTAAATAAAAAAAATAAAAAACTTTACACACTAGATATTGCCGATAAAAAATTGCTTGTTAAATAATACCTATGGCCTCGACCGCCAGAAAACAACAACCTATTGAAGAAGAACCACTCAAAGGCCCTGCGGCCAATGATAATGTTGAAATTAAGGTTAATAAAGTTACTGGGTCTAAAGGTGCAGATGTGGCAAGTTTCAAGGGAAATAAAATTGAGCTGGATTTTGAAGCTACTCCTGCTGGCAATGATAATGTCGAACTCAACGAAAAACCATCGAGGACCAAAACACCTAGCACGGTTACAGAGCCAGATGAAAAATTTGAACCAAAAAAACCGGATGAATTAGACAACGATCAATTGTCACCTGAAACATCGAA
>CAYZHG010000068.1:0-3107 GCA_964477455.1 uncultured Gammaproteobacteria bacterium | reverse complement strand
AGCACCAATAATGATTTTTGATGAAGCGACTAGTGCCTTAGATAGTGAAAGTGAACAAATAATCCAGCGTGCTTTGCCAGAGATTATTGGAAAACAAACAGCGATTGTTGTTGCCCATCGTCTGAGTACTGTGGCTGGACTAGATCGAATAATCGTAATGCATGACGGTAAAGTTGTGGAGATGGGAAGTCACGAAGAACTGTTAGATTTGAAGGGGCGATATTATTCACTCTGGCAAAAACAAACCTCTGAATTTGTATCATAATAAAAGTTCCCCTTTTTAATGAATTACAACAGAGATTGTTTCTTAAGGTAAAATAGCGCAATGTTGTTTTAGTGCTTGCAAATCTGCTGGCGCTAATTTATCTGTAATACCATTATTTAAATAGTACATCATCGCCACGGTGCTAGACACATGGTCTAGGCCAAGTGCATGGCCAAGTTCGTGTGCGAGAACGCGCACCAATTTTATAGTGTTATCAAATTGATAAATATCGATTTGTTGACCATTGGCCGAGCTAATATATGTACCTTCTTCAAATTCGCTACCACGACTGGCACTAACGGTATTGTAGCGATCAACAGATAGATTTAATGTTTTTGCTAAACGGTTTAAAGTTTCTGCTAAAGCGTTAAGTTCATCTATTTTATTATTAAATATGTTTTGTTGCGAATCGAGCTTTGCAACCATCTGATCTAGTTCCGCTTTAAAGGTTTTTAAATATTCAATTTCTGCTGGGGTGTAACCACCGCGGCTATTTAGATTTTTTACTTCTTTGTTGTATGCATCAAAACGACGGTCAAGTTCAACGACTTGATTGTCTAGGTTAATTTTATCTATTTGGTAGGATTTTTCTAAAGTTCTAAAATTAATATTTAATTTATCATAGGTTGCTTTGTCGTCTTTTACCACCATACCGAGTTGACGTAGTTTTATAGTAGCGTCCTGACGATTGTCATAAATCAGATTGATTTTTAGAGTTCCACTTGGTGTATATTCAAACAAATTCAGTCCAGATGCTTTTTCCCAAATCTGTTCAGCCTCGGTGACAGACGCTAAAAAAACTTTTTGACTGATACCAAAGTGTTGGTCGAATATGCCAATCTGGTAAGTGATTGGTTTTTGACAAGGAAGATACTGTTGAGTAAAACGATTTTTAAAGTTTGATAAATCGGCACGAAAAAAATAGATCAAAGCACTAAAGATTGAGAGTATAAATAAAAATTTTAAGATTTTATATATTATTCTTCCCATTTATGTAGTATATCACTTTTAGTATTTGGAGCATAATGTCTTTATTTTTGTTGCTTATAGTGATATTATTAAAGTATGCAGATTAAGAAAATAATATTGTTATTATTAGTTAATGCCGTGTTGTTTATAGCGTCGGCTAATTTTGTTTTGGCGGCAAATGAAACACAAGATCAATTGGAGCAGGAATTAAAAGATATACAAATTCAAATAGACCAATTTACCAAAGATCTTTCTCAAACCCAAAGTCAAAAAGCATCGCTTGCAAATAAAATTAAACAATTGCAGGTGCGTCAAAAAACATTAAATTTACAAGTTCAACAAACTTCATTAAAATTAAAAAAAATTAGTGGGCAATTAAGCGTAACGGAAAAAAGTGTCGAAGCAAGTTTGGTTAAACAAAAAATATTAAAGAGTCAAATTTTAGATTTTATACATCAAATAAATAATACTAGCGATAACGCTTTAATTCAGCTGTTGAGTGCAAATGGTTTAACGGATGTTTATGTTAAAATAAAAGAATATTCAGAAATCACAAGAGCTTTGGGTGGTATTTTGGATGAACATAGAAAGTTGGTTGTAGATTTGGGGATTAAACAAAATAAACTAGAAGATCAAAAATCAGAAGCTGACAATTTACTTAAAATTAGCGTTATTCAAAAAGGTGATTTAAATGAAACACTTCATGAACAAAATACTCTTTTGGTTGAAACAAAAGGATTAGAAAGTAATTATCAGGCGGCGATTAAAGATAGTAAAAAAAGAGTTGCAGAAATAAAAGCTAGAATTTACGAATTATTTAACACGGGAAAGCAGGTTGATTTTGGTCAAGCGGTTGAAATTGCCAAAATGGCTTCTAAATTGACCGG
Organism: uncultured Gammaproteobacteria bacterium; assembly: GCA_964477455.1. Taxonomy (GTDB): domain Bacteria; phylum Patescibacteriota; class Patescibacteriia; order Magasanikbacterales; family GWA2-37-8; genus CAIOJG01. Next base: position 986 of record CAYZHG010000068.1, on the reverse strand, counting down.
TGTTAGACCAGCGTTGTTGTTGGCAATTTTAACTCAAGAATCAAATTTAGGTAAAAATGTTGGCACCTGTAATCGAGCGGGTGATCCAGAAACAAAAAGCTGGAAAGTAATTATGAAGCCATCGCGCGATCAAGTTCCATTTAAACAAATCACCGATGATTTGGGTTTACCTATCGATACTACTCCAGTATCCTGTCCAATGCGTGATAAAAATGGTAAACAAGTCGGATGGGGTGGAGCGATGGGTCCTGCTCAATTTATTCCATCTACTTGGATGGGGTATAAAAATAAAGTAGCCACGCTCTCTGGCAAAGCAACAGCGAATCCTTGGGATATAAGGGATGCTTTTTTGGCATCGGCAATAAAGTTAAAAAATGACGGTGCTGATGGTACAGAAAATGGAGAGTGGAAAGCGGCGTTGAAATATTTTGCTGGATCGGTAAATCTTACTTTTAGATTTTATGCGGACAATGTAATGGCAACCGCCAAAAAATATCAGATTGACATTGATGCTTTTAATTGATAAATTGTAAATATTAATGTCTGAAGTTGTAATTACATATGCATATTATTCAAAAAGTTAAAAAATATATATTATCATCTGCCTTGGTGGTAACTTTTGTTGTTTATGTCGTAGCTCAACGAACTAGTGATTCTATAACACAAAAGCAAAACGAAAACTTTCCACAACAAAATATAATAACAACCATTGTTCCAGCTCAAGAAATTCCTTCAACCCCAATTTCTATTCCAACACCATCGATTGGCACACAGATAAAAAATTTAGTTAATAGTTTTGAGGATGATGAAAGTGGTGATGACGATGACGACGACGATGGATTTTTTCAAAAACCAACAATTAAATCAACTGTAATTACAACGCCAGCTAAAACTGTTCCAACACCTGTCGTAAAGACACCTGTAGCAACAACCTCAGCAACTAAGCCAGCCGGAGTTTATAAAGATGGTACCTATAATGGTAGTGT
>CAYZHG010000067.1:0-32426 GCA_964477455.1 uncultured Gammaproteobacteria bacterium | reverse complement strand
GCTCCAGTAAATAATACTACCATACGATCAACACCCAAGGCAATACCCCCAGCCGACGGTATCCCCGCTTCCAGCGCCTCAATAAAACCTTCATCTATAGACCAAACCTCTTTACCCAATTGAACACGAAGCTCCCTATCTTTTTCTAAATTGATTCTCTGAGCTTTGTGATCTGTCAATTCACCAAACGCATTGGCTAATTCTAGCCCTCCAATATACAATTCAAATCGCTGGGCATATCTCTGGTCATCCTTACACAATCTTGACAATGAACACATTTGAGCCGGATAATCATAAATAAATATCGGTTTATCTATGCCTAAATTTGGTTCAATTTCATTTAAAAATATTTTATAAAACAGGTCTTCATACATATCTGTTGTTTCCACATTCCACCCTCGTTTCTGCACTAATATTTTTAAATTTTCAATATCCAAATACTCATCTAAATTTACTTGAATAAATTTTTTCCACAAATCCTTTACCGTTGCTTTATCCCAATCCACCAAATATTCAATCTCATTATTTTTATATTTCAATTTTTGAATATTTAGTTTTTTTCCAATATATTTAAATAAATTTTCAGTATCATCCATAATATCTAAATAAGATCCTGGCGCTCGATACCATTCAATCATGGTAAATTCAGGATTATGAGTTCCACCAAAACTTTCAATATTACGAAAACATTTACTAATTTCAAATACTCTTTCCCAACCAGCGGCCAATAATTTTTTTAAAGCAAACTCTGGTGATGTGCGTAAATAAAATTTAAACGGTGCTTGATAAGGATCGAGAATTTCTACTGACATTGGATTTAAATACGGTTCCTGTCCTGGTAAACGCAATGCAATCGGAGTTTCTGCTTCGACAAAATTTTGAGACCAAAAATAATCACGTATTAAACGTAAAATTTCTAAACGCTTAATATAAATATCTTTTAAGCGTGGATTATTTTTTAATTCGCCAAATGTAGACATAATAAAAACATCCCGACATAATCGGGATGATTTATTTTTATTTTGGAATGAAAGGCATCAAGCTTGCTTGGCGAGCGCGTTTGATAGCGTTGGCCACGTGACGCTGATGTTTGGAACAAAGTCCACTGCGACGTTGTGGAGCAATCTTCATATAAGAAGATACAAAACGACGTAGGTTCATAACATCTTTGTAATCTATTGCAACTTTGTTGTTGACGCAATAGAAACAACTTTTGATTTCAGTCTTATTGTTGTTATTACTAGGTACTGACATAATTTATTTTTTAAAAAGGAATATCTTCAACTTTAATTTCTTCTTCCATTACCGGTTGAGGTTCTTCAGAAGAATCGTTGCTTTGATTATTTGGAATAGAATCGGCTGTGGCACCGCTACGAGCTGGGCCATCCAACATAATCATGTTTTCAGCTACAATCTCTGTGCGATATCTTTTTACTCCGTCTTGACCAGTCCAATCGCGAGTTTTAAGACGACCCTCGACGTACAAACGAGCGCCCTTGCGCAAATATTGTCCAGCGATGTCGGCCAATTTTGACCACATTACGATATTATGGAACTCCGACTCCTTTTGTTTCTGTCCGGCTTGATCTGTCCAAGCTCTACCAGTAGCAACAGTGACTGATGCTACCGAACGACCAGCGGGAGTGCTGCGCACTTCAGGGTCGCGAGTCAACCGACCGATTAGAGTAACGCGATTTAAGTCCATATTATTTCGTTTAATTATTAAACGCCACTAATAATTTCTCCTGATAAAATTTCTTCCAATTTTTTGTCGATTTCTTGAATTGAAACTTTTTTGTCAGCAGGTTTTTCAGCTGGTTTATCAGACTTTTCTACTTCTACAGCTTCTTCATTTGTTCTGTTTGCACCAGTAATAGTGGTAGTAAAGGACATTTTTGAAGCTGGAGTATAGCTTGGGTTGTAGACAGAGATAATAGCACGTAATAAATCACGTAATAATCCCAATTTAGTTTGCAAAGCTTTTAATTCTTTGGTTTCTGCACTGAAAATAATAGTGTAGAAGTAACCATAGCGAATTTGTTTGATAGGATAAGCCAAGCGCATTTTGCCCATTGGGGCAAGATCTGCATCTTTACCATATTCTTTCACAACTGTTAGGATTTCGTTGGAGCGGGTTTCAGCTTCTTTTTCATCCAAAGTTCCCGGCAATACCAACAATAGTTCGTATTTTTTCATAATTACTAGGTATGTATGATTTAAATTTTCCTTAGATACTTCGTAGATAGGCAAAAATATAATACCACAATTACAATAAAAGTCAATATCAACAGCGCAATTGGAGAGTTATGATAAAATGTGCTATAATTAGGAAGTAAAATGATATAAATCAGATATTATGCTTTCCGCAAAAACGCTTAAAACCGTATTAAACAAACTAGACAAAAAGGTTGGCAACCGCCAGCTTGCCGAAGCGCAGGATAAAGCGGAAAAAACGCACCGAACACTTGAAGAAGTCTTGATTGCCGATGCGATGGTAGAAGAAAGTGAATTATATCAAAAAGCGGCTTTAGTATTGGATGTCCCAATGGTAAATTTAAAGGGAAAAGAAATTAATAAGGATATTTTAAACCTGATTCCTGGTCCAGTGGCTGGTACACATCAGGTAGTTGCTTTTGAAAAGGACAACGACAGGCTTAAGTTGGCCATGACAGATCCGACCGATATTCAAACTATTGAATTTTTACACCGAAAAACTGGACTAGAACCGGTAATTTATATTACGACACCAAGCGACCTTAAAGATGCAATTCGCCGCTACCATGCCGAGTTAAAGGATGAATTCCTGGTTGTTAGACAAGATAATGGCGAAGAGGCTGCCCAGGGTGATCTTAAAAAAGCCGCTGAAGAACTGCCTATTATAAACATTGTAAACAGTATTTTGGAACACGCAGTATACGAGAATGCTTCCGATATTCATATTGAACCGGAAGAAAAAGAAGTGATGATCAGATATCGTATCGATGGGATTTTAAAAGCGGTAATGACTCTACCAAAAAATGTTCAAAACGGTATTACCGCTAGAATTAAGATTTTGTCCAATTTGAAGCTTGACGAGCACATGATACCTCAGGATGGACGATTTAAAATTCTTATTCAAGAGGAAAAATTGGCCTTTCGTGTTTCTATTTTGCCTGTTTATGATGGTGAAAAAATCGTTATGCGCTTATTGCATGAAGGGGCAAAATCGCTAACCTTAGACGAATTAGGCTTTTTGCCAAGTGCCAAAAGCAAACTCGAATCGGCCATAAAAAAACCTCACGGCATGATTTTAGTTACCGGACCAACTGGTTCTGGTAAAACTACTACCCTATATTCGGTACTTGGAATTCTGAACCAACCTGGAGTTAATATTTCGACAGTAGAAGATCCAATCGAATATCGAGTTAACGGAGTAAATCAAAGTCAGATCAATCCTAAGGTTGGTTTTACTTTTGCTAGTGGTTTACGCTCGTTATTGCGCCAAGACCCAAATATTATTATGGTTGGTGAAATCCGCGATCAAGAAACAGCCGACATCTCCATAAACGCCGCCATGACTGGACACTTAGTATTGTCTACTTTACATACCAATGACGCTCCGACTACTCTACCTCGTCTTATCGATATGGGTATCGCCCCATTTTTGGTTGCTTATACTGTAAATATTATCATTGCTCAACGTCTAGTTCGAAAAATTTGTACTTTTTGTAAAAAAGAATTTATTTTAGAAGGGGCGGCATTGGATGAGTTGGCAAAAATGTTTGATATAAAAAAATTATCAGGATTATTCAAAGAGAATATTGAAAATTTTGACACCAAAGCAAACTCATTGTCTTTTTATCAAGGTGCTGGCTGTATGCGTTGCGGACAAACTGGATACAAAGGACGTATGGGAATTTATGAAGTAATGGAGATCGACGAAGGATTGTCTAAAAAAATTAATGAACGAGCACCGGCCGATGAAATAAAAAACTATGCACGCGAACATGGTATGGCAACGATGCTTGAAGATGGCATTGTAAAAGCGAAATTGGGCATTACTTCTATAAATGAAATTTTGAGAGTTACTAAAGAATAAATTTTATGGAGGATAAAAAAATAAAAATTCTTTCTCCATTTGAACAAAAATTAAATAATATTTTTGGGATTTTTTTCAATCGAATTTCTTTTGTTCAAAAAATGTTATTTGTATTTCATTTACAAATAATGACTAAAGCTGGTTTATCAATTGTAGCCGCTCTTAAAATTTTAAGTGAAGAATTAGAAAACCCTAGATTTAAATTAATCATTTCAAAAATTAAAAACGAAGTAGAAAAAGGACGCCAACTCAGCGAAGTTTTAGCAGAATATCCAAAGGTCTTTCCACCAATATATGTTAGCATGATTGCGGCTGGCGAGGCCGCTGGAAAAATGGAAGAAGCAGTAAAACAAGTTTCTGTTCAGATGAAAAAAAGCCACGAACTCACTTCACATGTTCGCGGTGCGATGATTTATCCTGCGGTAGTACTGATGGCAGTAATGGGAATTGTAACAGAAATGATCGTTTTTGTTTTGCCAAAAATTATGGTTATGTTTGAAGATTTCAAATCCGGTCTTCCATTGGCTACTAGAGTTTTGATAGCGATTGTTAAATTTACACAAAGCTACGGATTGTATTTATTAGCTGGCATTATCGTAACAATAATTTTGTTTATTTGGGCAATGAAAAATTTAGCATTTAAGAAATCCGTTCATCATTTTATGCTCAAACTACCAATCTTTGGTGGTGTAATAAAAAAAATTAATTTAGCTCGCTTTACACTAACATTATCTTCTTTACTAGAAAGTACTATTCCGATTGTGGAAGCAGTTAAAATTACAGCCAGCGTACAGACCAATTTATTATATCATGATAGTTTGATGGACGTCAGCGAATCACTAAAACGTGGCGACAATCTTTCTAAAATTTTGATGAAATACCCTGAGCTATTTCCACCGATGGTTACAGAAATGATAATGGTTGGAGAAGAAGCAGGAAAAATGGATGACATGTTAAAAGAGTTATCAGAATATTATGGAAATGAAGTAGATTCAACCATGAGAAATTTTTCCACTATTATTGAACCAGTAATCATTGTCGTACTTGGTTTGATTGTAGCTGGAATTGCCGTCGCTGTAATTATGCCGATGTATTCACTTGCTCAAGCATTTTAAATATGTTTAATAATAATCCATTCGAAGGCGCGTTTGGTTTGGATATTGGTGACCTGTCTTTAAAGTTGGTGCAATTATCTTCTGCCCCAATTTTTAGCCGTGACAAACGCTATAAAATAGAACACATGGCTTCTATCAGTCTTCCACCTGGTTATATTGTTAATGGTGAAATACAACAACCAGAAATGGTTCGGCACAAACTTCTCCAACTTTTGGGAAAAGATGGTCATGGTAAAAAAATTAATTCACCATGGGTGGTAGCAGATTTACCAGAGCCAAAAACATTTCTTACCTCTATTGAGATAGATATTCCGCCTGAGCAAATTACTCAAGAGGATGTGGAATATCAATGCCAAAAACATTTGCCATTTGATCTGGCTGAAACATACTTGGATTGGCAAATAGCACCTTCAGCCCAGAAAACTCGCTCCACTCGAATCTTGATTGGTGCCGTGCAAAAAACTATCGCAGATTCATACACTTATTTACTAGAAAGCGTTGGCCTTCAACCGATATCTTTGGAATTAGAATCGTTGGCAATTGCCAGATCTATTGTGACTGAAGAATATACCACTGGCATAATTTTGGATATTGGAGCTACTAGATCATCGGTAATCATTTACGATGCAGGTGGTGTGCGTTTCAGTACCACTATAAATTTTTCTGGCGAAATTATCAACATGTCACTAATTCAACAATTAAAAATTACTTACGACGAAGCGGAAAATTTAAAAATTCTAAACGGTTTAAACTTTTCAAAAGCTATACCAAGTTATTTAAAAATAGTTAACGACTTGGTAGACAATCTAGTCATAGAAATCAAAAAAACAATTATTTATTATCAAGATCATTACCATCAAGCTACCCCTATCGAACATATTGAGCTTTGTGGTGGAATGACGCATATGCAGAATCTGATGCCAACATTAGCGCGTCGACTAAAGATTAAGATTAATCCAGCCAATGCTTGGAATAAAATTAAAGTTAATATTTTAACTGAGTCACAAAGAAACCAAGAACAAACGATGGTTTCGGCTACTGGATTGGCATTACGAGCAATTGTAAATCCATACAACGATTAATATGATACCAACTAAAATTAATTTATTACCACCAAGCAAAAAAGGACTTTTGGAAAAGTTGGTGAAATTTATATTTTTTAAAGAAATTTTAGAAATTGTTTTGTTAGTAGCCGCATTTCTTTCAGTAATTCTATTATGGAGTTGGTATGCACTACAAAATCAATACAATGACCTATCTCAAAGTGCTTTGTTAGTAAACAGAGAATATTCTCATTATAACCAAGAAATAAGAAAATTAAATCAAATTGTTCGACAATTCAACACCGCCAATGCAACGTTTTCTCCACTGACACCTAAAATATTGGAATTAATTGAAAACCTACCAAATAGTATCAAAATAAATTCATTAAACATTAATAGAAAAAATAATCAAATTGTAATTTCTGGAACTGCGCAAACGCGTGATGCACTATTAGAATACCAATCTTCGCTAAAAAAATATTCCTGGATTGAAGGTGTGCAGACACCAACATCGCAATTATTTCAAAAAGATAATGTTAATTTTGAAATTAAGGCTAACACCAAAAATATACCAAAAATTAACAGTTCACAGATAAAAAAACCGACAGTTAGAGCCGAAAACTTAGAATAAAATTATGAAAATAAAATTAAATACGGAGAAAAAAACATTGTTATCCTTAACTGTTTTTTCAACTATAACTATTGCTATAATTTTTGGCATCATACTCCCTACCTTTAATTATATAAAAAATTTGGAACGGGAAACGTCTGGATTAAGATTGTATTTAGAAAAAAAATACGAAAATACCAGAACAATACGCACCTCTAAGAAAAAAATTGATGAGATTGAAACAATAGTGGCTAGTTATCCAAATTATCTATTTTATCGCGGTGATGAACTAAAATTGATAACTTTATTGGAAAATTTGGCCAATAATAATAAAGTTATCCAAAAAATTGATAGTTCAAACTTGGATAAATTTGGAGAAACTGTTAATCTTTCTCTAACCATTAATGGTGACTACCAAAACATCTTAAAATATTTATCCGCTTTGGAAAAAAGTAATTATTATTTAACAATAACCAATTTACAACTATCCTCCGCATTCACACCACAGAACAACAATATTAACGCTACTATAATGAACCTGGATATATTACTTTATGTCAATTAACTTTAAATTTGACCAATTCATAAAAAGGGGGTATCTTAAACCAGCTAACAAATATACCATTTGGAAAGTTGCTGGCATTGTGATTATCGGATTACTTTTCGCTTGTACGATGTTTGTATTTTATTTTGTATATCAATATTCTTTTTTAGCGCTATCCAATGCCAACGCCATCGTGAATCTTAGTACTACTTTAGGGGCAGACATTATAGATAATAAAAATTTTATCGATTCACAGAACTTAATAAATTCAAAAAACAACTTGCCAGATATTACGAATAAAATAAGAAATATTTTTTACTATGTCCAAAGTACTAGCACAACCTCTACAAAAATCAAATAGAAATAATCTACTTTTTATTTTAGGAAGAGAAACCATTTTATCTTTAGCTGAAATTAAGGCATTTTTTTTATCTAGTAATTTGGATTTTGAAATTGTTTATCACAAAGAAAATAAATTAATTGTCTCTATAGAAAAAATATTGGATATTCCAGAAATAATGAGGTCGTTGGGTGGAACAATAAAAATTTGTGAAGTCGCTAATCAAACATCGACACACAAAGATGAATTGGCAAAATATTTGGATAAATATATTCCAACTGGAAAAATAGAATTTTCAATCAACGGTTTTAATGCCTTGGGTATCGAAACCAAAAAAGTTTTAAAATTAATGGGCCGATCTGCGCGCTATATAGAAGCCAAAAATACAGCTACTGTCATTTATAACAATCTTATAAAAGGTGGCGCTGATATCGAAATTTGTAATAATCAAGTTTTTATTACCAAAGCTATTCAACCAATTGAAGATTTTTCAAAACGTGATTTTGGTCGTCCAGGACGCGATGATGAAAGTGGTATGTTACCGCCAAAATTGGCTATGATGATGCTAAATTTGGCAACTCAAAAAAAAGATAAAATCGTACTTGACCCGTTTTGTGGTTCTGGAACAATTATTACCGAAGCGATTTTAATGGGTTACAAAAATATAATTGGTGCTGATGTATCACCAAAAGCTATTGCCGATACTTCCACCAATATAAAATGGCTTGAAAACATGTTTAACATTGATACTAGAGATTTAAAAATTGATATATTTATATCAGATATTTTTGATATTGCAAAAAAGATCAACAACGAAAGTGTTGACGCTGTGGTTGCTGAACCTTACCTAGGCAAACCACTAAGGGGAAGTGAATCAAGATCGACAATTGAATCGCAAGCAACTGAGTTAAAAATGTTGTATACAAATTCTTTTGCTAAGTTTAAAAAAATATTAAAACCTAACGGGATTGTAGTTTTTATTATTCCACGTTTTCGTCACAATGAAGATTGGATTAGAATTGATTGTGAAAGTGAAATCTTAAAACATGGATTTGTGAATGATTCGTTACTACCAGAACAGAAACATCTTTTGTATTGGCGTCCTGGACAACATGTTGGTCGTGAAATTTGGAGATTTAGAAAAGTATAAATACCTTCGACTGTTTTATCTATTGTCTAAAATAAAAACACGGACATAAATACTTTACGCTTTTTTCACCCGCGAGGGTGAAAGGATGAGCCTCGGGCTCATAACCCGCTTTAAAGTAATTATGTCCGTGTTTTTATTTTTTCTGTTTAGGCAATATGGAAGTAGACTACGTCTCCATCTTTTACTATATAATCTTTACCTTCTAACTTTAGTTTTCCGCTTGTTTTGATTCCGCTCCAACCGCCAAATTCTTCAAAGTCTTTCCAATTAACTACGTCGGCCTTGATAAAACCTTTTACAAAATCGGTATGAATTACGCCGGCGGCTTCAGGGGCTTTTGCACCAGACTTTACGGTCCAGGCTCTAGTTTCCATTTCACCGGAAGTAATAAAGGTAATCAAATTTAAAAGTTTATAACTCGCTAACACCAATTTATCCAAACCGGTTTGAGTTAAACCGAGTGATTTTAGATATTCATCTGCTTCTTCTTTGCTCAACTCAGCCAATTCTGCTTCCAATTTTGCACTTATTTCTATCTGTTCACTATTTGGTGGAGCGACAAATTTTTTACCACCCGTCATATCCTCGTCTACATTTACCACATACAACATCGGTTTCATGGTTAGCAAATGCAACTCTTTCATCATTTCCACTTCTTCTTCATCATATTCCAATTCACGTGCTGGTTTGCCTTCTTGAAGCTGTTTGTTTACTCGCTCCAAAAGTTCCAATTGCTTAGCAACTTCTTTAGCGGCGGTTCCTTTGGCTCCTTTTTTTACATTATCCAATCGCTTGCTGACAGTTTGTAAGTCGGCCAAAGCTAATTCCAAATTTATCACATCTGCATCATCTGTAGGGTTAACTAGATTATTTACATGAATTACATTTGGATCGGAAAAAGCACGCACTACCTGGGCGATAGCATCCACCTCTCGTATGTGCGATAAAAATTTGTTTCCCAAGCCCTGTCCTTCTGATGCGCCCTTTACTAACCCTGCAATATCGACAAATTCAATTACCGTTGGAATTACTTTTTTTGATTTTGAGGCAATACTCAATTTCATTAGCCGTTCATCCGGCACTTCCACTACACCCACATTAGGATCAATGGTACAAAATGGATAATTTTGTGCTTCAGCTTGTTTACTTCGTGTTAAAGCGTTAAACAAAGTAGACTTTCCCACGTTTGGCAGACCAACAATTCCAATTGAAAATGACATATTTATATTATTTTAGAACAAGAAAGGAGCCTTGAATGGCTCCCGCTGGTGGACCTTGAGGGATTTGAACCCTCGACCTCTTCCATGCCATGGAAGCGCTCTAGCCAGCTGAGCTAAAGGCCCTTTTATAGTGGACATTGTATAATGAAAGGTATGTCCTGTCAAGAAAATCATTGCTTTTTAAAACAATTGCAAACTGTGCTAAACCAATATCCTGGTTGCCATGGGGTACCTAGTTTTGGTAAAAGCCAACGATCCATTCCATACCAACCCGCATTTTTCCAGGCGGTAATAAGCAAAAATTCAAACATCAACAATTCTGGATTCACGCTAACTGTCCCCGCTAATAAATAATTCAAATTCATAAACGCACCAAACAATGCAACAACGCCGGTAAATAACCCTAAAATAAGTGCCACACCAACCAACAATTCACCATAAGTAACAAGATATGAAAAAAACTTTGCATTTGGAAGCGCAATATTTTCAACAAATATTGCATACCAAGACTGCACATCTGGGTGTAATCCTCCAGTTTTTTGAAGTGTTCCTTGCAAAAACCCAGTGACAGCCGTTCCCGCCTTTTCTCCTATCCAGAGTGGATTAAACAATTTTACCCAGCCAGCAATAAACCATTCATAGCCAACAAATAATCGAACCAACAACCATACCCAGGCAAATTGAGTGGATGAAAACAAATATTCAACCAATCGAGCTTCTTTAATTTCTACATTTTTCATAGTAAAAAATTAATAATTATTAAATTGCTGGAGTTATTTCAACGGGTGCAATTGCAGGAGCAGTTAAAGGAGTGGGGTCTGGTACTAGAGCTGGCGTTGGATTGGACACAATATTTTCTACTGGAGAGGTAGCTGGCTCTGCACCACCACCAGCAATAATTTCTTCAGGCAAATTAGTCGGCGAAGACGGAGAAGATGTTGTAGTCGATATGGTTGGCTCCTCAACAACTGGTATTGCAGGAACACTTGAAGTATCCGTGGAAATCGGCAAAGTTTCTGTGGTCGTATTTAAAACTTCTTGGATTAAATTTTCAACTATCGGCATCTCAACAGTTTGATCTTTTCTTTTGGCTACTACCATCCAATCAAAAGAGGCATTACTTACACCACTATCCAATTCCTTTACGGAAAATCCATGTATATTTTTTTCCGAAACAAAAATACCTTTTGCTTCTCCAGATGTTAAAGTAATATTTATTTTTAATGGTTGTGCAAAATCAATTATGTCTTGCATTGATTGATCAAAAGATATTATTGCTTCTCCGGCAATCAACTGTGATGAACTTGAAAATACAAATTCTGAAATTGGTGATTGTATGGCGTACATATCTTTATCGCCTTGTGATGTATTTAATTTGGTAATGAAATGACCAAATTCATCAATCAACCATCGGTTATTTTTGCCAACAATTGAAGCGACATTTAATAAAGTATTGCCTTGTAAATTTAAATCGCCTCCAGTATATGCTAACTGACCATTGTTATTACTTACAACATTTAAATTTGTGGTGCTGGTTGCACCCAGTACAATTCCTTGTGATGTCGCTAATTGTTGAAGATTTTCTTTTATGCTGGTAATTGTTTCATAACGACTGTTGACCCAACCGGTTCGCACTAATGCCATGATTTTCCCTTTGCCGCCATTAAATGGATCCAATGCAACTCCTACAACACCAATCATTTTATTATCACTATCTTTTTTTGGATCATATTTCATAGCGTAACCACTACTGGATGCAGTAACCAACAAATCGCCGCGAGCAATCTGACCATTTTCATCGGACACTTTTAAAGGCACACGACCTACCATGGCCATGACTGCTGTATATTCAGTTTTTCCATTTCCAACTACGATGGTTGGATTGGTTGAAACCACACCTGCTACTGCCTGTTCATTTGATGCACTACTTCGGCGATATGTATCTGTATTATTCATATCGACTACTAATACATCCCCTGGTTCAACAATATCGTCGGAAGCAATATCTACTCGCTCAGCTAAATCACCGGGATTTGAAGAAGTTCCAAAAACCGCACTCACCGCATAAAGATTTCCGGCGGCACGAACATCACCATTTGCCATTACAGAAAATTTCGGTTCATTATTCGAGCGCAAAGAAAGCAAGTATTTATCTGGCGCACTATCAAAATTAGTAGCATTAAATATAAAGGCGTGTGAACTATTAGATTTTGTTTCAAACAGTGCGGTCGCATTAAATACCAATTTATTTAAAACGTCATTAAACATGGTAAATTCACCACTCAAAGACAAATTGTATGGTGTAATACTAGAACCAACCGTTAGTGTTGATGTATTTACGTCAATAGTAAGAGCTTTATAAATTTGATTCTGCCAACCAAGATTTACAAATGCCAAAACGCTTCCAGTACCGTTATCGGAATAATTTTCCATTGCAATACCAACGACAGGAACTTCTCCAATTGCTTTAGCGGCCACACCATTAATATTTGATAAGGTAAGTTTATCACCAGCATTAATCACACCATTAACCAAAGAAACCTTTACCGGTACACGACCTGCAAGGGCTACTTTTACCGTACCTAAATTTTGTGATGGATCAGAAAAATTTCCACCACCTAATAAGAAACCAGGATTGGCAGAAACTATCCCAATCATTTGATTCACTTCAGAAATAGAACATTTTTTTACGCCAGCCACAACAGTTGGATCTATACATACTACATCACCATCCACTGGACAAGTACCATTTGCTGTACATTGCATGTTTATTGGATATGTTTCCGCCAAATCTAAAGTAGTAGTACCTGTAATATAAGAAGTGGCACGGATAAAACCATTTACTCCAATAGCACCATTACTACTTGAACCCGCATCTATTAATAATTTATATGATGATCCACCAATGGTAGAAGTATTAATACCAACACTACCATTGGATGAAATAGTAAAAATTGAAGAATTTGTACTTGAAGAAATATTAAATAAATTACCAGATGAAATATTGGAGGCAATCGAAAGAGCTCCGCCAGAATTAATTCCACCTGAACCAACTACTATAGCGTTACGAACAAATAAATCATTTCCAATATCAGAATTTTCCCACACCGTGAGATCATTTGTAGCAATATTTCCAATATCAGCAGATGAAATATTTGCACCTTTGATATCTATGATTGCCAAATTATTCGAAACGATTGAAGCTACATAAGCATATTTACCTGATACAAAAACGGAATTTGGATAGTTTGTACTTCCACTTGTATAACTACCAACCATGCGTGGGGCAGTGGAACTGGAAATATCTATCACGCCAAAATAATCGTTCACTACACCAATTACATACGCATATTTTCCGGATACAAAAATACCTTGCGCTTGGTTTAATATAGTATTATCAATCAACGAACCAACTATAGTTGGGTTGGTCGGATCACCAACGTCAACTGTGGCAAAGGAATTGGAAAAATTACTAACCACATATGCATATCGGCCAGATACATAGACTGAGTATGCACCATTTAAATAAGTATTGTCTGCCTTAAAACCAACGACGGTAGGATTGGTAGCAACGGAAATATCTAAGATAGTAATTGAATTTCCATCTTTACTAGCCACATAGGCGTATTTCCCATTAACATAAACACTGACTGGAGTTAGCAATTGCGTATTATCTTTTATAAAACCAACGACGGTAGGAATTGCCGGATTGGAGATGTCTACTACGGCCAATCCATTATTACCATTGGCAACAACATATGCGTAATGTCCAGAAACTGCTATCGATTTTGCAGATGCTAATGCCGTCGTACTAACCACCGACCCAACTAATGTCGGAGCGGCTGGATTGGAAACGTCAATAACATTTAGACTACTTGAAGCATTTGAAATTGCATAAGCGTATTTACCAGCCACCATAACGGCTCGATCACCCACATCTCCTACCCCATTTACCATTGCAAACCCTACTGTCGATGGATTACTTTTATTATTTACATCAATTATCGCTAAACCATTTGTAGACAAAATATAAGCATATTTTCCAGACACATATACTGATCTAGCCCCAAGGGAAGTGGTGGTATATGAGCCTGACAACGAAGGGCTTACCGGACTATCAACCAACAAAGTTCCATCATAAATATGTAATTTTTCTGAAGGAGTAGTGGTACCGACACCTATATATCCATTAAAAATGGCGCCAGCAAATGTAGACGTTGAAGAAAAAATATTTTGACCGGTAAAGGTTTGACTATTACTCAAATATGCTAATGTTGTCGAATTGGTAAGATCATTAACACTAATTGAACTAGTTGACCATGTTCCTCCAATAACTTTTGTAAATCCTGTCCAACTTGAACTATCTTGCCCCGTTCCACCTTTTGCATTTGTTATAATATTTCCACTCCATGTACCAGAAGTTATGGTACCAAAACTGGAATTTCCAGTAACACTTAAAGTACCGCCAACAATACTATTATTAGAAACATTTAAGTAGCCAATAGTAGAACTACTAATTGTTGTGGTGGCCAAATTTGTATTACCAATTGTAGTTAAAGTATTTAAATATGTATTACCAGTAGAAGTGGCATCAGTCCAAAATAAATTTGTAATCCAACCAGTTGTGGCCGTCAATAAATTTGTCCAAAATGAACCAGTGGTAGTAGCATTGGTGAATGTAGAACTTACACTTGTTAAACTAGAAATTGTTGTGGTGGCTAAAGTAGTATTTCCTGAAACATTTAAAGCCGTAGATGTAACGCCATTAAAATTAAAATTGCCACTACTATCTGAAATTGGAATATAAGTGGATGCCTGCGGTGTAGAGGATGCACCAACTCCATCTAAATATTTGGAGTTTAGTGAATATGGACTGGCAGTAATTCGCTTGCGTGGACTTAATGTTTCGGAACCTACAATAACTTTTAAATATACAGCGGAATTATTTTTAAATATTGTTGGATCAATCGGGTTCGTACCAGTGTCGCCCAAATCAATTGAAAAAAATCCATTACTGACAGTTGTACTTACAGCCAAAGGCGTACTGGTTGTACCGGCCGCGGAATACAGTGCAGTGCCAGCGGTTGGATCATCATATAAAATATATTTTATATCCTGTGTGGTAGTAACCGAAACACCGTTAATTAATAATTTACCTTGATAGGTAATGATGTTTGGTGATGTAGCGGCGTTGGCTATATTAAAATAAGAAAAAATTGTTATCAACAAAATTGCAAAAAACAAAACTATCCCAAAATACAAAAATTTGCGGGATTTTTTCTCCTTAAATTGTTTCTCTACAGAAGAAACATCCATAAAAAAATTCTATAGATATTATACTACTTTTTCGTTGCAAATAGAATACAAAAAGTGTATAACTTCTGCTATTTTTTCTTCAGTTTAATGTCTTGTGCAATTGTCTCAAAATCCTTGCCTTTTAGATCAATAATTTCCGTCTTTAATGAATTATAGCCATCACGGTCATACGAAATATAATATTGATTGTCTCCAGCCATAAAATAATATTTTCCATCAGGTCCAGTAACTTCAGTGGCTACCAATTTGTTAAATTTAGAGTCAAATAAACGAGCAATTACTTTGGATAATGGTTTTTTAGTTTGTTCATCATAAACAATACCCCAACCCTTAGCGATCGGTGGTTTTGAAAGACGCCAGAAGACTAAAGTCAAAGATATATGAATACAGAGCAATAACCACATATACCATACAGGTGATATATACAACGTTACCAAGGTTACAACTAATCCTATCCATGAGATGGCATTTTGCAAACGACGAATCATTTTACCAAAAATCAAGCGAAATGGTGTTTTTAGTTTTTCACCAGCTGGATCTAACGGAATATTAGCAGTAATTACCGAACCTTTTTCTACAACCTTTATAGCTTCACCGTGATAAATATCTACTCGTTTTCCATCCATTTCAAAACCTTTCAGTATTATAGTTGGAAAAACAAACGCTCCTTTTCTAACTTCCAAACGATAGCGACCAGCATTTACCGTAAAAAAATATTTCCCGTCTGAACTAGTAACTTTTGTTTGTACTAATTTCCCAGTATCCATGTTAAAAAGACGTACCAAAGCCAAATCTACCGGCAATTTACTTAATGAATTGTAAACCATTCCCCACTTTTCTCTCTTTCCACGTCCTAAAACCAACAATGGTTGCAAGAATAGAAATCTAAGTAACGGAATAATATCTGCCCAAGAAGCTAACGCAACAGAACTTACTGCTGCCACACCAACAGCGGTAGGAGCTACCACAGTTCTTGCAACTTTTTGTACCTCTGGGTCCGACGCAATTTCTTGAACCGCTACAACTGCATTTTCAACTTGTTGAACCGCAACAGCTGCTGCCACCGAAGTTTTTTGAGCAATGTTATTGGCAACATTGGCCACATTTTTGGCAACTGTCGCTTTTGGATCAATCACATCTTGAATTTTTGGTGGTATGGCCACCAGATTTACTGAATTATTTATTATATTATTTGATACATTAAAAAATGGCCCGCTATAATCATAAAACTTATCTTTTTTAACTGTAATATAATAACGTCCATTTGGAACCATCCAACCAACCAGAGAGTTAAAATTTGTTATTTGCGGATTTTTTTGCCCAAATACGGAGGCGGTAAAATCTCCACCATTTTCGGAATGAAGAGTAACTTCCGCTCCGATTAAACCATCTTTTTTATCATCCATTATTTGTCCCATTGCGACCGACTGAAGATCAATTCCTAGTGAATCAATTTGATTGGCACCATAATTTATTTCAATAAAAGCTTGGCTAGTACCATTTTGAGGAAATAACACATCTGCATAGTAAGTATTATTTGAACTATCAAAATTAAATTGGTGCTGATCAATATCTCCAATACGTAAAATCAAATTTTTTGGATCGCCAATCAACGCTGATTTTTTAATTCCAACGCTTAAATTACTATTTGCTAATCCAATAATCGTTTTACCTTGTGGGGTTAATTCAATTTGACGACTACCAGCAAAAAATTTTAATTTATTTAAGGTTAATTTTTCAAATTCAGGAACAGTTGAAGTCGGAGGATTGTATTCATCGCTATCCTGACTACTACTACATCCAATATCGGTTGGAAAATCAATCATCCCATCATTATCATTATCTTTTGTATCGCTACATGCCACCATCGCTCCCGCCGTATTATTTAAAACTTCATCAACTTTTTTACAATTTGAACTATTGTTACAAGTTGAATCAGCACAATCGATTTTACCATCAGAATTATCATCAATACTATTGTTACAATTTTCTAATTGTTGCGGTATTGCAATACAATTTACATTGCTAGTACAAGTTTGGTCTGCACAATCAGTTTTACCGTCATTATTATTATCAATATTGTCATTACAAATTTCGGAAACAACCACCAAAATTTTACCTTGGACAAAATTACCGGAACTAAAATTATTTGAGGCATCGTAAGAATAAACTGTATAAAAATAAGTAAAACCAGGTAGCGCCTGACTATCTTTTACAGTTTCACCGTTTCCACTATAAACAACAGAAGCACTATTATCATTTGGACCAGAAGCTTGAACGTTTATCTTCCTCAAAATTTTAACACCACTAAAATCAGGCGCAAATGACAAAGATGGATTATTCCAATTTAAAGTAAATGAATTTAAACCAGTTATTAATTGTAAATTTGAAACATTTGGTGGAGCGATAATATCCGGCAATGTTTTAAAATTTAAAATTATCGTGCTTGTACTTATTAAATCTGCGTCAGTCGCAATTATTTGATAATAATATGTTTTGTTTGGTGATAGATCAAACAAGGACAGTGTGTGACTTGTTTGCGGTGTTTGTCCTTGCGAAGCATTGCTTCCTAAGGAGACCGTACTTCCATAATTTATTTGAGCGGTAGAATTTTTGTCGGTGTTAAAAGTTATTACAGCTGAATTTACCCCAGGCACAGCAGAAATATTTGATATAATCGGACCTGATACAACGGAAGTATAGATTGGTGTTTTAAAACTTCCAGTAAATGTTGATTGATTGTTGCTGGTATCAATTGCTGTAATTTTAAAATAATATACCGTGTTGGTAGCTAAACCAGATAAATTTACAACATAACTACCACCTGGAATAGACGTTTGTCCATACGATATCGTAGTACCATACACGAAAGTAGTCGCCGATATAGCCTTATTATCACTAGCGCTCCAATTTATCGATGCAGTAGTATAAGTTGTGCTAGATGCAACATTTGATATCGTTGGTGGAGTGACATCTAAAACAATTGAAGCCTCGGTTGTTTTAAAACTACCAGTAAAATTTACACTGTTACTACTAGCATCAACTGCGGTAATTTTAAAATAATATATAGTGCCCGTTGCCAATCCAGACAAATTAACACTATAACTTCCGGCAGGCGAAGCAGTCAGCCCATAGGACAACGAGGTTCCATAAGCAAATGCTACCGATGAAATTCCAACATTGTCACTAGCAGTCCATGAAATTAGAGCAGTTGTGTGTGTAGTACTTGAAACTACACCGCTAATTGTCGGTGGTGTTGCATCTACTACAGGCGGAGGAGTTACATCTCCACCGCCACCACCACCGCTACTAGGAACAATTAATTGAACATTAATATTTTGAGTCTCCGCGTTTGCCGAATACAAAAGCACTCCATTAAGAAGTAAAAATACTAATATTAGAAAAATTTTTTTAACCAGTTTTTTCATGTTTATTTTTTCTAATTACAAAAAATAAAATTATCAATACTAACAATAGAATCAAAACACTCAAAAACCAAACAGGTAGATACCAAAAATTGGTACCTCCAACTATTTGTTGTTGAGTCAATCCATAATCGACAACTACCAGCGATCTATACCAACCAGGCCATAAGATTTTATCTGTAAAAATTGGACTAAAATTGGCTGTTCGATTTGATTGTGAAAATAATTTATTTCCCAAATTTATCGGACTAGAATTTACAATATTATTTTTAAAATTATAAATTTCTAATTTACCACTCAATGCTAAATCTATATTACCAGTATTTTTTAATTGAAGTAAAAAATTTAATTTTTTATTAAAATAATATTTTTTGATTGAGTCAAATTTTTCTAAAACCAGCAACTCATTAACAGTACCGGCAATATGAAGCACTACTATTGTCATCAATTGCGCTCCAACGCTTTCTTTGTTTTTTTCTTGAGCACCAATCGCTATATAGTGCGCACTTGGTAAAGCGTTTTTGGGAATATTAATCGTAAAAATTAAATCACCAGTTTCACCACCATTAATATTGATTTTTTTGTTTTGATATTTTATCCAATTTTCTGCAATATCGCTATTTGATTTGATAATGGATCGTCCTAAATTATCTTGTTGAATACCAGCCACAACTGCTTCGTACTCTTTTTTTTGACTAGAGTCATTTTTTACAGTAACTACCAAATCTTTACTATCATTTGGATCTAAAGAAATTGTATATTTAAGCGGACTGATAGAAAATGCTTTGGCTGGTGAAAAACAAAGAAATGACATTCCAAAAATAAATGAAAATAAAAATATTTTTTTAAAAGTCATAATTAAATATTTGCCACTGCATTTATAACAATATTTTGTGAATATGTTCCAGACGAACTTCCCGATGATCTTACCGCTTTAAAGGTCAGAGTAGTAACATCCGATGAAACAGCAACTGGTGAGGACGCAAGAGTTAGCGAGCTAACTATAGCGGCATCATTTATATATGCTTCATTGGCTCCATTTACTGCCAAACCATATTCTTCCGTATTGCCAGCACCATCGACTGCCCCATCAGAAACAGCGGTCAAACTAGAACCATTGACTGATGAAATCGATAAAACATAGCCGGTAGCAGAATTTGTATCAACCGTAGCATTTATGTTTCCACTAGCAACCGCACCGGCTGTCGAAAGCGTTCCAAAATTCATACTATTACTGTCTAAATTTAGACTCAAAATTCCTACTTCAACAATCTGAAATCCAGCGCTTATTTGATAATTAGTACTTGTACTAATACCACCTGCATAACCGCCAAGCGATTCTTGAAGATTGTAGTTTGTGCTAGTACCAACACCACCACCAAAATCAACGGTATCCGCATAAATAAAATAATTTGTGGAAGACATAGCTCCAAAAACTATTCCTGGTATAACCAGAGCAATCACCGCCGCTATTGCGACAATTTTGCTTATTTTCATAAAATATTATTTAATTTTGATCTGATTTGATACGACGGTAGGTTCCGCACTAGTAGACGGTCCCAATAATTTTTTTATTTTATCCGAAATATTTTTATTGTTTGGATTCAAATCTTTTACTTTATAAAAATATTGCAACGCAGTAGTTTTGTCGCCTCTTGTTTCATACAACAATCCCAAACTATACAGAGCGTTGGAATAATTTGGTTGCAAAGAAATAACTTTGAGCCAAATTTTTTCTGCTAAATCTCGATCACCATTTCCATTACGGTTGTAGATCAAGCGACCATAATTATACAAAGTTTCTGGATCAACTTGTTTCTGCTCAACGATTTTTTCAAAAGTCTCAATTGCTTTATCTGTTTTTTTAGTCTGTTCATATGCATTCGAAAGACTGACATACGCACCATAGTAATCTGGTTTTAATTCTATCGCCATCTCATAATTTTTTATAGCATCATCCCATTTTGTTAAGGCGGCATAATTATTTCCTATGCGCCACCAATTTGATGGATTGGTCGGTTCCAAATCTCTAGCCTGAACTAAAGCTTTTAACGCCCAGTCTCTTGCTTCTGGCACAAGCGCTGATGCATTTTCATACATTGTAGCCAAACTTTCCCACAACGCAATGGATTTTGGTGCTATATCGGTTGCATATTTTGCCTCATTTACAGCCTTAGCCATTATCGTGCTAATTGCTTGAACATCTGGTTTTTCACTTTTACTTATTTCAATTGCTTGATTTAAATATATTTGTGCTAAAACCGAATGATATACATCAGATTTTGGTTTCTTACTCAAAGCGTCGTTGATATAAATTTCAGCAACTTTATGATCACTACTAGCAAGTGCTTTAGCAAATGCTATTTCACCCAAATATAATCGAACACCCCAAATTGTAGACATTACCAATCCCGTCATTATTACAATTAATCCAAATGAAAACGAAAGACTATATTGAGGAGTGTTTTCAAAAGTAAATTCATTTTCTTTGGTAAAATGTCTATTATAAAAAGAAAAACCAACAACTAATAAAGCCAAAAACAGCCACCAGGCGAACCATAATATTTGACTAAAGAAAAATAAACACAGACTAATATTTAAAACAACAAAAGCAATGGTAACCAAAAATGATTCAAAAAGAATATTTTCATTTTTAAAATTTGCTTCTGAAGAAATTGTAGATGATGCCCGTATTTTATTCCAAACAGTAAATACATGACCCAATACCAGAAGGACAATAAATACAATAGCACAAACCACCAGAACTCCGCCTTCAGACAATAAACTTAAAAATGAATTATAAGGCTGATTAAAACGAAGTGACCACGCCGTAGAATCCAAATTAAATGTTGAATTTCTAAATTTTGAAAAATCAACACCAAATGATCCTAAGCCACTTCCAACCAGAAACTCCTTTACTCCAGAGAATGTGGTAGCACTAGCAATTGACCATGAAGATTGTAGCCCAAGCGCTACTTCTGTTGGAACTGGCATCTGAAGAAACTTCGGAGTTCCAAATACAATAAAAATTAATGAAAAAATTAACATGGCGAATAGCGCAGACAACCAACCTAAATTTGCTTCTTTAATAAAATTAATTCCAAACATTAATAACAATACTAAAGAAATCAGTAAAATCACCCACAATATTTTGAAACTAAGCATTAATAATACGGCAACTGACAACAAACCAACCACGAAGGAAAAAATTATTCTTCCAATGTGCATGTTTTTCTTTATTAGCTGACCAAAAGATAAAACCAAGAGAATGACGGCCCATACACCAAAAACACTATTCATTTGATCGATAGTATTAAAATTTTGCCCTAACAATTTCGTTAATACGCTAATATTTAACAAGGTTTTTAAAATAAATATTAACAAAGACACCGATCCTACCGCTAAAAATGAATCTAAAATACCACGCCACATCTTTTCTGTTTTAACAAAATTTACGAAAGCGTAATAAAAACCTAAAAATAATATTATAATAATATAGTTTAAGGTAAAATATTCCGAACGCCCAAAGAAACTATCGTTAGCATTTACCGAAAAAATCGCACTCAACAGCCCTACAATTACAAGCGCAATAATAGGTTTATCTATCATTGTTTTTGTAAATTGAATTTTCTTTGTCAACACTATTTTCAAAACCCAAAATAAAATGTTGATCAAAACCAAACCACCAAATACATACTGTTTTGGTATGATATAAAAATTACTTAAATTTTTATCTAATATTAGCGGAATTAATATGATATTTAAAATCAGAAATATATAAGAAATTCTATCAACTATCTTACCAAATCTTAATTGACTAAACATAAAAAATTATTTTTTAAGAAAATATTTTCTTTTATTATTATAGCATAAATTGTTATTCACAACAATAAATATTTTAACCACATTTATGTCATTTACACTTAAAAATGTTTCACGGGAAACATTTTTAAAAAATTATAATCTTGTCATAAATTGTGTCTTGTTGTGTAGAAAAATTTATATTCTTGAATGTCTTTGTTTTTTAAATGGGCGGACATTGTAGCAATCTTTGATATAAGACATTCAAACAACTAATAAGCAATTACAAAGTGATCCAAACTATATCGGACCGACAAAAAGTGTTTTTAATGACTGATTAAATGATAAATTTTTAGATCATCATAATTTATTATAAATATACATACAAATTTTTCACATAATCCCATGTTCTACTATAAATGCATTGTTCATAGATAGATTCTATTCAAAATGTTTCACGGGAAACATTTTATATAATTAAATAGATATATAATCATAAAAAGTAAGAATAGCTTAACTTAGCAACTTAAATTATTTTTTGTATACACTAGTGTATACAAATGTCCACATTATTTTAATGTTATACACACAATTATCCACTTTTACAGACAAAAAAATAGGCCACTAGCCTATTTAAAATCTATAATAAACTGTGTGGACCTGAGGGGAGTCGAACCCCTTACCTCAGCAATGCGAATGCTGCGCTCTACCAGATGAGCTACAGGCCCTCACTAATCAATAAATACCAAATGTTTCACATGAAACATAAAGACGATAACGGTAATCGTGCCCCCAGCATGAATCGAACACACATTTTGCCCTTAGGACGGGCCTGTTCTATCCATTGAACTATGGGGGCAATGGATAACAATGACCATATTTTACAATAAATTACCTCGTCTGGCAATAGTCATCATTGAATACAACCTGATATAATGGTACTATATATACAATTAACTATAAACTTATGGAAATATATATTCTCCTTACTATTGTTGTCATCTTAGCTATAGTTTTAATCATATTTTACAACAAACTTAGTGAACTTACCAAACCAAAAGAGAATAATGACGTCTTTGCCATGCTCCAATCACAGATTCAAGATCTTGGCCGTCAATTTGAGCAAAAAATAGGCGAGACCCACAAAACAATGAATGAAAACCAGACATCCATGCACTCAGCAATTCAAAACCAATTCGGTCAAAGTGCTAAAATTATTTCTGACGTAACAGAGAAATTGACCAAGCTTGATGAAACCAACCGCCAAGTAATGAATTTTGCCGTTCAGCTTCAAGGACTTGAAGATATTTTACAAAATCCAAAACAACGCGGGATTCTTGGTGAATACTATTTGGAAAATGTTTTACTAAATGTATTGCCACCTGGATCATTTCAAATGCAATACAAATTTAGTGACGGAGATATCGTAGATGCAGTAGTCTTTGTAAAAGACAAAGTCATACCAATTGACTCCAAGTTTAGTTTAGAAAATTATAATCGAGCAGTCAGTGAAAAAGATCCCGTTCGCAAAACAGAATACGAAACTATTTTTAAAAATGATTTAAAAAACCGAATCAACGAAACAAGTAAATATATCAAACCAAAAGAAGGAACAATGGATTTTGCGTTTATGTTCATTCCATCAGAAGGAATATATTATGATCTACTTATCAACCAAGTTGGATCACTCAAAACAAATACGCACGATTTGATTGAATACGCTTTCAAAGAAAAACATGTAATCATAGTTTCACCAACTTCTTTTTTGGCATATTTGCAAACTGTATTACAAGGACTACGTGCCTTGCAAATTGAAGAGTCCGCCAAGGAAATCCGTCAGCGAGTCGAAGAGTTGGGGAGACATTTATTAGCCTATGATGAATACCTAAAAAAACTTGGAAATAATTTAGCAACAACCGTAAACAGTTACAATTCTGCCAATAAAGAATTTATGAAAATTGACAAAGATGTTATTAAAATTATTGGTAGCGAAAAAAAAATCGAGTCTCTCTTGATAGAGAAACCCGATTCTGAAGAATAATTTTAAAAAATTATTTTGTGCTAATATCAATTGACTTTACAACAGTTGGAACAACCGGAGTTGAATTTTCACCAAATCCACCAGCTGTCACTTTGCTCTCTGCAATCTTATCAACAGTTTCCATACCACTTACCACATGTCCAAAGATGGTATAATTTTTTGGCAATGGATAATCAGCATGCATTACAAAAAATTGACTACCGTTGGTATTTGGGCCAGAGTTAGCCATAGCAACCGCACCACGTACATATTCATCATCAAATGATTCATCAGCAAATTTATAACCAGGACCACCAGTACCATTACCTACAGGATCCCCGCCCTGAATCATAAATCCTTTTATTACACGATGGAAAATAGTTTTATCATAAAAACCTTTCTGCGCCAAAGTGACAAAATTTTCAATTGTCTTTGGTGTTTGTCCCTTGTTAAAATTGATTGTAAAATCTCCAAGTGAAGTGTGTACAACGGCGACATATTGTTTGTTTGCGTCAAAAGTTTCCATAGCGTTTTTCTTATTTAAATTATTTGTTAATTTAGTTGTAGTTGAATTATCTTCCTTCAACTTAGTTTTATTATCTTCTGTCGATACTTCTATTTCGCTATCAACACTTTCAATATCTTGCACAGAAGTAATATCGGTTTTGTTTTCCGCATTCAATTTTTTATCTTTCGACAACAGCGAACAGCCCGACATTAATGGTAACAACAAAATCATTACAATTAACAATTTTTTATTCATAATAAAATATGTTAAATAATTTAAAATATATTTTTTAATTCTTTTCTTAACACTTTCCAATTTGGTGTAGTTTTTGCAACCAACTGCCAAAATTTTATACCGTGATTCATTTCCTGCAAATGAGACAATTCGTGAGCCACAACATACGTGGCCAACTCATCCGGCAAATATATTAGTTTGTAATTGAAATTTAAATTACCACTTTTGGCGCAACTACCCCAACGGCTACTGGTATTCTTTACAGCCACCTTATTATACCTGAAACCATAGATATTATTCAACAGGGCAATCTTCTCACGCACTAACCGCAATGCTTTACTTTTATTTAGTATAAAATCCTTATGACCAGTAGGAAAGACACTTTTTGTTTGTTTATCTTTAAAATGAGCTATTTTTTCTAAAATCCAATCTGAATGTAATAGTAGAAAATCTTGTATCTTTGATTCTGAAAAAAATATTGGCGTCGTAATATTAACTTTTCCTCCTGTGGAAATCGCCAAACGAACGCGGCGAGAACGACTCAAACGTCGGTGTTGATATTCCAATTCCAAACCCTTCAAATTAATAATTTTTTTCATAAGCTAAAAAGCCAACAGAACAACACCGACCATTACAAACAGAAAAGCCAGGAATTTAACCAATAAATTCTTTGGGCTAGTTGATTCGGCGATAAATTTAGGTGAAAATTTTGCCGCAATGATAGCCAAACAAAAAACAAAAAGTGATTGAAAACCTTCAAGTGAAAACACTAATGCCGCCGGCTTTATAGTTAACGACCACTGTACCAACAAAGTTCCAATATTTGAAACAATCACTACTACAAAAAATAAAACAAAGAAAACTATAGTATTGGATTGGATCGTCTGAACAAAATCCTTTCTAATTGATTTGAAAATGAATATTGTACTAATAATAATAGCGTCAAACAAAACAGTCCAAAAAAATATTGTTTGAAAAGGAGTTGACGATGATAAATGTCGTATTACTATTGCATAAAGAGCATAAAACAAACTAGCCAACAACATTAACCAAAATGCCCGTGATAATTTGAAGGTCGAATTAGTTTTTTTGAGTGACGCTATAATAGCACCGGTTAGCAAAAAAATCATGGCAATAAATTCTATAACCGAAATTTTATCACCAATTAATATCCATCCTAAAATTAAACTAAAAATTGGAATAATGTTCCATAAAATATTGATACGGGTGACTTCTTCTAATTCCATCGCTTTTACATAAGGAAAGCCGGCAAGATTATAAAATAAACCAGCTAACAATAACCACCAAATTGTATTATCTGCTGGTAAAATAACATATTTATAATCTATAAAAGGCAAAATCAATACACTTAAAATGGTAATTAAAATCAAAAAAATATATGGATTTTTAATTTTTGATCCAATTACGATTTTGGTATAAACATTTTCCAATGCCCACGTAAAGTGGGCAACTAAAACCAAAAAAATCCAAAACATATTATTATAATATAGATACATACTAACAAAAAGAGCATTATAACACAACCTCAAATTGAGGTTATTGTTAAAAAGATGTATAATATATTTATTAATATTTATTTATAAAACATATGGAGGACAAAAAAACTCTATGCAAAGGATCGGATTGTGGCTGTAATCACAAATCTATCATTTGTTGGCTAGTCGGTTTTCTAGTATTAATGATGGTTTTCTGTGCCGGATATAAATTGGGTCAATGGAAAGCATATTTTCATGCTTACCAACAGGATTATTATGGATATCAAGCTGGTGGTATGATGCGTTGGAAAAGTCCTGGATATGGCATGATGAGAGGTTGGGGAGGATATCCAGCTTCCGCACCTGCTCAACTATTAAATACAGATGTCGACACAGAAACAACTTCCACTATCAAGGAATAGCTAAAAATCAAAAATACAGACTCAATTGAGTCTGTATTTTTATTTTAAGTTAATGATGGAAGAATAAAATTTTATTTAGCAATTTCTAATTCTAAAACAAATTTCCTAACATCACCATATTCATATACCGTTTTACCAATATCCACATTTGCAGGATCAACCTCAATTAGTCTAGTTCCAATATATCCTAGGGATAACTTATTTTTAATCTCCTCTATATCATATAACGGTACTTGTAATTTCTGCGTTGATTCTGAGCCTACCGCAACCGGTTCACTTTGACTAGACTTAGCAATTTTTTTAAAAATTTTAAATTCACTCCAACTTGGTTCCTTTTTACGATAAGTTATCGCTTCACCTATATAAAATCCATTATTCAAAGCTTGCTTAATAATTGGTAAGTTTCGAGTATTAATTAAAGCGGTCAAAAATTCACAGCCTTCTTGTGCGGCCAATTCCGCTTGAGCGTTACCTAGCTGTACACTCACTTGTTTGGTTCGATAATCCGTATCAACGACCAAATGACCAAGATAGGCATATTTAGTTTTATTTTTTTGACGTAAAATATGCACCTCTCCCGTTCCAACCATTTTTTCGCCATCATATACACCAAAAAAATGTCGCTGAGGATAGTGTTTATTTTTTTCACCTGCTTCCGCTCTTGTCTGTATCTCCGTTAAAGCTTCCACTGCCTTTTCATTGGCCCATGTTTCTACATCTGGCAAAAACTTGATTGGGTCTTTCTGAAGCCGTGCGTAAGTAGAAAAAAAATCAACTAACTGTTCTTTTGTATTTAAATTAACTGGTTCTGATAAATTTGTCTCCGATTCTGGTTTTGGCTCAGATTTATCAGGTGTATGTACCATATACGCATATCTTTCGCTCTTCATACTAATCAATATAAAATAATATTTATATAATTATTATATATCAAAACAAGCTTAACGTATAGGATATTAAAAGAGGATCAAACAAATAAAAACACCGCAATAAAGCGGCGTTTTTAATATGAGCAAATCGCCCATATAAGCGTGACCCAGCGGAGAGATAGGGATTTGAACCCTAGGACCACTTTCATGGTCTGCAGTTTAGTAAACTGCTGCTTTCGACCGCTCAGCCATCTCTCCAGAATATAAAGATTGTAGTTAAAATCTAGGCAAATGTCAATGTGCAATCGAATTCACTAAATCATTGATACCAAACCTTTTTAAAGCCGAAAATGGAATTACTTTGTGATTTCCCACTTTTGTCTGTATTTTCTCTAGTTGTTTGTCATAATCTGCCTTTTTTAGTTTATCCACCTTGTTGGCTAGTACAATAATACTTTTATCTTCTTGTTCTAAGCTAAAAAGCATATCTAGGTCATCTTCTGTCGGCCCGATCTTGGCATCAATAATCAAAACAACTTTTTTTTGTTTATAACCTGAGTCAAAAAAGTACCAATTGATCAAATTTTCGATCTCCATTCGTCTTTCAGCAGAAACTCTCGCAAAACCATATCCAGGTAAATCTACTAGATAAAAATTTTTATTAACTAAAAAAAGATTTATTTGCTGAGTACGACCGGGGAAAGAACTCGTGATAGCCAATCCTTTTTGATTAACAAATGCATTTATAACACTTGATTTACCGACATTAGACCTTCCAATAAAAGCAATCTGAGGAATACCATCCTTTAAGAGCGGGTCAGCTTCAACAATACCTTTTACAAATGTTGCGGATGTAATATTCATATACAGACATAATGCCTTAAAATAGCCAAAAAGTCAACCTTTCGCTAAAATAAAAATCCACTTCGTTAGAAGTGGATTTTGAAAAACTATTTCTTTTTAGCTTGTTTTGGTTTTTTTACATTCTTATTTTTTTTACCTGCGTTGATTCCTTTTGCCATATGATTAATATGATTAAATTAATATATTAATTATAGCATAAATTTCAATTTAAAAAAATATTGAACAGCTGTGGATTATTTTTTTAAAATCTGTTTAATCTTTTTATCCAATTCCTCTACTAAAATCTCTTTGCCAAGTGGTGCAAAATGAGAATCGTTTGGATAATATAACGGTCGATCATTTGTACGGTTGGCAACATAACGAGAATACAAATCTACATAGTCAACATTGAGCTTAGATAACTCCGACTGTAGTCGCGGTATAAAATTATTATAACTACCATGTTTATCTAAATCATTATAAATTGTATATTTGTTTGGTATAACCACATATATCATTTTTAAGTTATATTTATCTTTCAGTGTCTCGCCCAAAAACTTGATGTTTTTTGCCACCTTTGGCGCTAGCGTAGCATTACGAAGGTTCTTATCAAAATTTACCTCTTCAAAATAAAATAACATTGGAGGTTGTAATGAATATGCACCAATCCTGGAATCAATTCGTCCAAAGAGAGAAAAATTCAAGTTTTTCAAAAATAATCTCAGAGGATTTATAAAGATATTGTGTTTAAAAAAATAATCAATATCCGTAGTATCAAAAATTAAATAGTCTAAATCATTAATATTTTTTTTCCAAGAAGAAATATTAACAGTAGTTGCAATCGGCGCTGAATAAGCGAAACCGCGATTCACAGCATAACGTTCAACCGATTCAACAATAACAATTTTAGTAGCACCTTTTTTATAATGAATTCTTTCAAGATATTCCAAGGGATTTTCAACGGCCAATGGAACTGCATAAACTGGCATCTTCAAGTTATCTTCCAACAAACTCGGTAAATTTTTTTCTCCTAAATGAGACCCTAAAAAAGAATCGCCAAATGCAAATATATCGGCTTCATCAATATTACTTTTGTTAGTGGACTTTTTAGTAGGAATGGGCAAATAAAAGGCCTTAAGCTCGCTAATGGTATATAAATCTCCATAAGAAACATTGTTTTCCTTTTGAGTTGCCAAAAAAATACGACCAAATGATTTTATTTTTCCACCTATTAAAATAAACAAAACAAAAACAACCACCAATAAATACAAACCTAAAATAAATTTTTTCATAATTAAAACCGGAAATAGATAAACTGCTGGTTCTTGAATTCACCAAGAAAAAAAATCGCAAAAATAATAGTAGCTACAGCCAAAACTCTTAAAAATGATTTAACCTTCAAACTTTGTGTAAAAATAGTCGATTTTTCTTGCCACCATTCCGCCAATAACAAAAATAATATCCCCATTATTGCCAACACAAACTCCGCCAAGTTTTTTCCCATCAAAATATTATCTTTTAAAAAAGTTAAATTATTAATGTTGCTTAAAAAATTCCCCCAACCAAGAAATATATTTTTAATAATATATTTTGCATCAACAAAAGTGTTGGCTCTAAAAAATATCCAGGCAAAACAAGTCAAAGAAAAAGTTATGCCTATTTGCCAAAGTTTTTGAATTTTTGGAAAATGATCCAGACCAATAATGGATGTTATTTTCTTTCGTATCGCTACAGTTAAGCTCGACGAAATCAGATATAAACCATTAAGACCTCCCCAAAAAATATAAGTCCAATTGGCGCCGTGCCAAAGACCGCTTAGCAAGAAAACAATCAAAATATTTATTCCCACCCGCCACCAAATAACCCGATTGCCTCCTAGTGGGATATAGACATAGTCTCGAAACCAAGTAGACAATGAGATGTGCCAGCGTTTCCAAAATTCCGAAATCGATCTGGAAATATACGGCCGATTAAAGTTATTCATTAATTTAAAACCCATCACCTCCGCTGCTCCCAAAGCAATATCGGTATAACCAGAAAAATCACAATAAATTTGAAATGCAAAAAATACAGTAGCGATGACCAAAGAAATTCCTTGATAGTCGTATACATTATTAAAGACCTGACTAACAAAAAAACTCAATCTGTCAGCAATAACAATTTTTTTAAAAAGCCCCCACAGCATTCGTCGCAAGCCACTTCCAACACGCTCAAAATCAAATTGGTGTTTTTCGTAAAACTGATGTAATAAATTTTGAGGGCGTTCAATCGGTCCCGCTACTAATTGCGGATAAAACATCACGTAAAGCGCAAAGATACCAAAGTGTCGTTCGCTTTTTTGATTCCCACGAAAAACTTCAATTGTATAGCTAATACTTTGAAAAGTGTGAAACGACAACCCGACTGGAAGCAAAAAGGTCAAATCTTTGATTGGATAATTCCATCCCAACAACCCAACCGCCCGAATCATGTTGTGATTAAAAAAATTGAAATATTTGAAAAAAAATAATACTCCAACATTCGCCAATATACTTAAAATCAAAAATAGTTTTCTGCGTTTCCCGGAAGATTTTTCAATATATCTGCCGGCAATAAAATCAACAGCGATGGTAAAAAAAAGAATTAATATATAAACTGGAACAAAACTCATGTAAAAATAACAACTGGCCAGCAACAATAACAGCCATCGATACCGATGTGGCATCACAAAATATAGAAAAGGAACTATCGGGAAAAAAATTAGAAAAATTACCGAATTAAACAGCATAATAAAATTTAATGGATTTTAAAACCCATTTTCTCAGAAACATAGCGGAGAGGGTGGGAGTCGAACCCACGAGGCCTTGCAGCCTGCCGCTTTTCGAGAGCGGTACTTTCAACCACTCAGACACCTCTCCAAGACAGATAAATAGTACTAAAAAAGAATGTTTTTGTCCATTTATCTTAAAATAAGACGGCGCACCTATTTAAGGTATTTTAATTGATTAATATAAATTCCCACGGCTTAGTTGCTGAAACTGATTCATATTTTTTACACTGATCAGCCAAAATACACCCTTCATAAATACTCAGCCGATTATCAGAAAGCCATTCAAAATTCATTGTGCCAGAAATTTGAACAGAAACATCATAAATTAATTTAGTATTAATATCATAAATTTTTGATTGCAATGCATCACCTAATGGATAACCAACTAAAACAAAATGTTTATTTGGAGACATCCTCACCACTGAGTATCCATTTAAAGCTTTTGCATCCTTATCAGGGACAATAGTATCTATTTCGTCACCCTTTTCATTCACAATATGTACAGATCCGTCTCCAGCAAAATAATCATTATAGGCATACATTATGCCCAAGAGATTGTCTTTAAAGTACATAATGGTAAGAT
>CAYZHG010000066.1:0-3683 GCA_964477455.1 uncultured Gammaproteobacteria bacterium | reverse complement strand
CACCGGACCGGCTACGCCACTTTCAAACCACTGCACTGAAGCCTGCCACCATGCGCTGTTGCAGCGCTCGGGCCGCGCGCCTTTGAGTGGTACAACTTCAACACCGGCCGCCGGAAACGGCTCCGGATGGCCAGGAATCGACGTGGTGATAACTGTGACTGTATGTCCAAGCTTTGCGAACTCCCGAAACAGATCCCAGGCAATGGCCTGCATGCCACCAATACTGTGAAAAGGTAAAGTACGAGCGATACCGAGTATATGCATTAGTAGTTAAATATTTTATGCCAATCAGCAATTTGAGTGTATTGGACAGTCACATTCAAAAATTCCAGATCAACGATTATAAAAGTCAAAAATCAACAACATCCATGAATCCATTCAAATACAGAGATTAAATTAAATAATTTTAAAACAAAAATTTTATATTTCAAAAATACCATAAATTATTTAATGAAATTATTATTTCAATAATAAAATCGAAGCAATCAAATCAAAAATTTAACCCTTCTTTACACCAATATACTGGCGTATAGTTTTTCAAGTTTTATCGTTTGTTTTCTTATATCAAAGCGTGTTTCTACCAACGCTCGTCCGTTCCGCCCCATATTCAAGCGCATATCACGATTAGCCAGCAACTCTGACATCCTCTGCGCAAGCAAATCCATATTACGCTCGGGAATAAGGTATCCTGTTTTACCATCCTCGATAACCTCCGGAATACCGCCATGTTGCGTCCCAATTAATGGCAACCCTAACGCAGCAGCTTCAAGCAATACCATTCCCAACCCTTCGGCATCACCAGTGTTTGCAGTGACGCTTGGTAGTACGAGCATCGCGGCCTTCCGCATCATTGTCATTACTTCTGTGTGTGGCTGAGGCCCCATGAAACGAATGCGCTCATTCATGCCAAGCGCCTGAGTGAGTGATTTCAACGACGTTCTTAACGGCCCGTCGCCAATGATGGTAAGTTCGACCTCAGGGTTTTGAGCAGCAACCTTGGCGAAGGCGTGAATGAGATATTCTGTTCCTTTCTTTTCTACAAGGCGCGCTACATGAAGCACCATAGGTGTCTCTTCACTAATTTGTCGAGGTAGGATAGTTTCAATGTCAATGCCAATGTAATGCACATGTGTTCGTTCTGGCGGAAAGCCTAACTCAATGACACGCTTTCGAATAAATTCCGATACACAAATAAAGAGATCACCTTGTTTCGCCAGTTGGCTCCGAAACAGGATGTAGTTTATCCATGAGGGAGATCGGGAACCAATCAACGCTCTTTTTGAAGTAGTTGCATCAAAACCGTGAAAGGTAGTAATCAGAGGCACTCTAAGTTTCCGTGCTACCGCCATGGCATAGACACCTTCCACGCCAAAATGTGCATGAATCAACGATGGCTTGATATTATTGAGCAGCTTCAAATACGGACGTGGATCACGCGTAACGACTTGCCAAAGTTTTCGGGAAAAACTTTTTTGTTCCGGTAAATCTTCGAGTGCCAGCGACTTTTTAGATATTGGGGCATCACCAAATCGAGATCTTCCCATATAAATAGGTTCAAAATTTTTAAGCCCAGATGCCTGTTGCGTAATAAACGGTTCTGATATTTTGAAGAGCTGATGTCGAAATATTATTACTTGCAAATTAACCTCTATTTTTTATTACGGCCGTGTAGTCGCAAGTCCGGACACATAAATCACTGGTTTTACCGCTGTCAGGTCTGCTGGGAGCCTTTGATTACTCTGATCGGCAAAAGCAAACCAATAGATAGCACTAGTATCAAGGAGGTGATACAGAGTGGAACTGGGTGCAACCATCTTTTTTCTATATGGCAATGAAAGTTTCAAAAGATTTAATAGTTTAAGTCAAATATATCGACTTGAAATTTTATTGATTTTTAAAAATTAAATCCAACATTTAAAAGATAGATTTGTCAAATCAACTCAGCACTAAAATTTTTTACCAAGAACAAATAAAGCAAAGAGAATATAAGTAACCAAAGAAACAGCTATTTGAGGGAAGACAGCCCCAAAAGAGCCACGCATAACTATGAAAAGAAATCCAGAAAAAATTGCAGAAACACCAAAAGATAAAGAAGTAGGATCAGAATCAACCGATAAAATAGTATCAATCTTTCTAATAATTCTACCTGACAAATATGAACCAACAATAACACTAAAAAAGCCAAATATATAAAATAACTCGCCAGGCCACGGTGCACTTAAATTAGTATAAAAATACCCAGCTGATTCAGAACTCAAAACCCCAAGAGACATTGGTTTATTATTCCAAAGTATCCTCGGTACAAAAAATGAAAAACCACCTACAATATTCATACCAAATGAATACGCTCCTTTTTCAACATATTCATAAATATTAACCATTTGGATAACGGAGTCAAAATCAACTCCAGTTGTCAGATAATTAATTAATGCGCCTCCTTTTGAAGTTGAATCAAACTGTTTGATGTTTGGAAAAATAAAGTACAAAAACCAAGGCGAGAGAGAAAACAATAGCAGATTTGATATTTTTTTAAAAAAGATTCCAGCCACGATTAAAATACCAACGATCATTCCTAAAAAATGAAATCTCGGACTTGATATTGGACTATTTACTATAAAATTCATCAAAGAAACAAAAAACAGACAAGAAATAAAATATAAATTATTTTTTATGGATTTTTTTTTGTTTCTAAAAAATATTCCCAATAAAAAAATTAAAGCTCCGTAAATTGAAAATTTACCAAAAGCATAAAGCATTGAAATTGAATTACTCTCATCATAGACCAACTTACCAACAGTATCTCTGCTTGTGAAAAAATTAGGTAACCCAATTTTACCAATAAGAACTATTACTGGAATAACAAAGATAAAAGTAATGAAAATTATTTTCAATCGTGAATAATTACTTAAAAATGCAACCTTCTCTTTAACCACTGTGGGTAAATTTTTTGCAGATTGAGGCATTCTGTGTGATGTAGCTCCAAAGATGCCGTGATACGAATATGAGTTATCAAGCGTGAGAACCGGAGCGCCGCCAATCTGCCATCTCTTTATGGCATTAAATTTATTTTTATTTTTATTTCCAGTGCAATAAGCAAACCAGAATGACGAAGAATAAATAATTAACAATACTAACACTGACACCAATGAATCATTATTTACAAATGATCTACCAACCCATGGGTAAACTCTATAATAGTATTGAAGATAACCAGGAACACTAAGAAAGAAAACAAAAAAAATACTATGAATAGTAACAGCTACACCCACTCGATTGCGTAAATATAACCGCACCCAAAGAGAAACATTAATTATTATTAGCAAATAATATAATAAATCAATCATAATGTAGACATAAACTATAGGTAGCCATATTTCTCTATTATTTGCTTGGTCTCACAGCTGTCCGGCCGACGCCAACATATTCGATACCGGCGTCCTGCAACATATGTGACTCATACAAATTTCGACCATCAAAAATTACCGGCGTTTTCATCGCAGCCTTCAACGCAGTCCAGTTCGGGCTGCGGTAAGCCTTCCACTCGGTCACGATGATCAGGACATCCACACCCTGCACGGCTTCCATGGGCTTGTTCGCAAACCTAATGTTGTCCAGCAAGGCGGGCGCATCGGCGCTGGCACAGATGGCGATCAGCTTGCCCTCGTTGGCGACGTTGAGCGGGT
>CAYZHG010000065.1:0-11545 GCA_964477455.1 uncultured Gammaproteobacteria bacterium | reverse complement strand
AAGTGGATGTCCGAGCGAGGGTCTTGTCATTTATAAATATTTTTTACTATCGAACATCATGCTTGACTATTTAGCCAGGTTAGTATATAATCCGACCATCTTTTAATCACTCATTCGTTCACTTTTTTTCCTCCCCCGACCACTCGGTGGGTGAGAGCGAAGAGGCAATAACTCCCTTAACAGGGAAGATAAGGAAAATATGACACAAATTCCATCCATGATGGACTTGCTAAAGTCCGGCATGCACTTCGGCCATCAGAAATCACGCTGGCACCCTAAAATGAAGCCATATATTTTTGGCGTTCGTAATGGTGTTCATATCGTTGATTTGGAACGCACAGTAGAACAGTTGGAAACAGCTTTGGCTTATGTCAAAGGATTGGCTGCAACTGGTAAAACAGTTTTGTTTGTAGGCACTAAACGTCAAGCTCAGCCGTTGGTAAAAGCAGCTGCAGAAAGTTGTGGAATGCCATTTTTGACTGAACGTTGGATTGGTGGTTTGCTTACTAACTTTGACGAAACTAAACAACGTATTAAAAAATACAAGAGTTTGAAATTACAGATCGCAAGTGGCGAAATTGAAAAATATACTAAAAAAGAACAGATTGATTTGGTAAAATCAGTAGCTAAAATGGATCGCTATTTGGCTGGTTTGACCAATTTGGATAAAATGCCAGACGCAATGTTTATCATTGATATGCGCGTTTGTAAGACTGCTGTAAACGAAGGTTTGCGCACAAACGTACCAATTATTGGCGTTTGCGATACAAATGTAAATCCTGATGATGCAACTTTTGTTATTCCTGCTAATGATGATGCTGTAAACTCAATCAGAGTTATTTCTGATTTGATGGCTGAAGCTGTAAACGAAGGAAAAGCAGATTGGGAAAAAAATAAAATTACTTTAGAAAAAGACTTCAAAAAAGCAGAGGTAAAACCTACTTATGTAGAAAAATCTGCAACTGAATCCGCTCCAGTAGCAAAAACTGCTAGTGCTAAACCAGTTGTAAAAAAAGAACGTCGCGCCATGACAAAAGAATCAAGCATCTAAAATAGTCATTCCCATGCAAATGGGAATCTGTGCTAAGTAGATCCACGTTTAAACGAGGATGACAACTTAAATTCATTATATATAATTATATGTCAATAACAGCCGCTGATATCGCCAAACTCCGCGCCGCCACTGGCGCTGGTATGATGGATTGTAAAAATGCAATGATGGAAGCCGACGGCGACATGGAAAAAGCCGCCGACCTTTTGCGTAAAAAAGGAATTTTAAAGGCCGCAAAACGTGCCGATAAAGTTGCCAGCGAGGGTGTTGTGGTTGCTTATTTAAGTGCTGATAGTAAAGTAGGCGCTTTGGTAGAAGTAAACTGTGAAACCGATTTTGTTTCCGGTGGTGAAGAATTTGTTAAATTTGCCAACGAAATAGTTGAAATGGTTGCCAAAGAAAACCCAGCTGATGAAGTTGCGTTAAACGCACTAAAATTGGCTTCT
The DNA here is from genome assembly GCA_964477455.1 of uncultured Gammaproteobacteria bacterium. Taxonomy (GTDB): domain Bacteria; phylum Patescibacteriota; class Patescibacteriia; order Magasanikbacterales; family GWA2-37-8; genus CAIOJG01. The sequence goes on along the minus strand of CAYZHG010000065.1, from coordinate 10,048 downwards.
GGTGAAACTGTTTCTGAAGCGATTGGTGAACATGGTTTAAAAATGGGAGAAAAAATTTCCGTTCGCAGATTTGTTCGTTATCAAACTGATGGTTTGGTGGCTACATATTTACATGGAAAAAAGATTGGTATTATTTTGGAATTAGCAGGTGGCAATGCCACTGTTGGTACAGATGTTGCAATGCATATTGCGGCTACCAATCCAAAATGTCTTGATCGTACTTCTATTGATCCAGCCTTGGTTGAGAAAGAAAGAGAAATTTATGTCGACCAACTCAAGCAACAGGGCAAACCAGAAAATATGATTGAAAATATCGTTAAAGGTAAATTGGATAAATACTACGCAGAAGTTTGTTTAGTTGAACAACCATTTATCAAAAACGAAGAAATTAAAATTGAAAAATTGTTGGCTGATAATGGTGCCACATTGGTACGTTTCACACGCTTTGAACTTGGTGAAGGTTTTGAAAAAGTGGTGAAGAATTTTGCGGATGAAGTAGCGGAACAATTGAAATAAAAAATAATTTTAAAAGACGAGATAATATCTCGTCTTTTTTTATCCACATAGAAAATTTTTTAAGAAAAGGTTTTTGGTGTATACTATAAAAGTTCTTGAATACTTTAGGTATTCTTTAACAAAAATTAATTAATTATTTAGTTTTCTATGTTTAGAAAAAAAGTAGCACTGTGGCTATTTCCTATTTTAATTGGATTTGGTCTCGGTGTTTTTTTATTTAGTTCAAATGTACAAGCTGGCACCAGTGCCAATGGTAAATTTACTATTTCACCAAAAGTAAATAACACTGACAATCTTATTGCCGCTACAAATACTGAGTGGGTATTTAGTGTTACTACTACGGCAGATTTAGCCGCCGGTGGACCACCTACAGATATTATTCGTTTTATTCTTCCTACTACTACAGCTGGAATTGTACCATTTAATATCAGCTCTCCTTCCTCGACGTCATTAACTGGAATTAGTTTGGCGTATGGTCCTGGGCAACCGGGGGTGAGCAGTACAATTCTGTCTGATGGACGTCCTGCTTTTTATGGATTTATTGGTAGTGCCTATGCTAGCAATACTGTTTTTTCTATTTCTTTAAGAGGAGTAAATAATGCTAGTGGTACTTTGGAGTCATTAACAAATTTGGTTTGGGAAGTTGAAGCCGGAACTTCAAACGGCGGTGATCCAGCCGCACCACTAAGCGTTGTAAAATTCACAATAACTAGTACAGCCGCTTTGGCTAGTGCGGGTGGTGGCGGTGGTGGGCCATCGGCAACTTCATCAATATCCAATGTGGTTTTGACTGATGTCGATACGACTGGTTTTGGTTTGGATGGACGTGATTTTATGGTCACTTGGAATCCTGGAACTTCCACTCCTGCTGGCTATCAATATACAAAGATTTATATAGTTACATCGACTATCAATTTGACTACCAGTAATCTTAGTACCGCTTGCGCTGGAATGTCTTGTATGCAATTTGGTATGTTCAATCAATATAGTATTGCAACCAACACATTGCCACAATTTGTAAAAACCGATAGTGCTTATGCACCTTTATCCACCACTACACAGTATGTCGCGTGGATTTATGTTCAAGCCACGACACCTTTTATAGTTTCTTCTAGTCCTGCAACAGTGGTATACGATAATGTGGCCGATGTTAATAAACCACAAATTGATCATATCGGTGTTCATACGGCTAAAGAACAAGCGTTAGCGGTAATAAATTCATTTATCGTTGACGACCAAACCTTCGCAGATCAATTCAATGCTCCTGCTGGAGTCGAGTATTTTAAACTTTATTACGGAACAGATGTTTCCGTGAGTGAATCTTTTGTTTCAGCTGTAAAGGTTACTGACGCTGGTTTATTTTCATTTTCAATCCCAACTTCTTCGGTACCAGCCGCTGGTGGAACTTTAGAATATTATCTAGCCGCCAATGATGTGGCTGATAATTCTAGATTTTTTTGTGCCAATCCAAACGCCACTTCATCTGTTTCTTGTAAATCTAGTCCTTTTGTAATTCATACTGTTTCCGCTGGAAGTAGATCAATTTCTGGAACAATAACGGCCAGTGGAAGTAATTTGGCCAGTGCCAAAGTTTTTCCTGGTGGCTATGCTTCACCAGCGGTAACGACTGATGGTAGTGGTAATTATACTATCACTGGTTTGCCAGACAATAATTCTTTTGATATTACTGCCAATAAAGCTGGGTATACCAAGATTTCTCGTATGGAAAATATTGGTACTTCCGATAAAACAGCTATCAATTTGACTTTAAATCAAGGAAGTATTGCTTATTTCTTTCCAAGTAGTGGTGGAGGTAGCAATGGTGGTGCTCCTCATGTGATGTTTTCTGGACCTCCAGATGGAATGAAAGGTTTTCCAATAAACCAAGCTATTCGCGTTGGATTTGATCAACCTTTGGATTCGACAGCGATAAATAGTGCTGATACTACTGATGCCGCAAGTCCAATTTATTTAACTACTGATGATGGTACTACCAAAATTGCTGGGTCGGTTCTTTATTGTTCAAACAATACAGCCCCTGGATGTTCTGCGCTATTTTCCATGGACAATAACACAATTTTATTTACGCCAACTGCAAATTTGAGTACCAGTACTCAATATACTTTGGTAATCAAAGAAGATATTAAAAATCAAAGTGGTTTGTCCATTCAAGGAAATAGAACTGGCGGTGGGCACAAAATTACTTTTACCACTGTTAGTAATAATTTTTCTGGAGTAAGTTCAGGACAATGGCAGACAAATATGAATTTGGGCGGACAATATTTACCACCATTTGTGAAATCAATGTCACCAGCTCCTGGTATGAGTGTTGCGCCAAATACTAGTATTTTAATAGAATTTAATCAGGCTCTGAACTCTGAAACTGTCACCGCTTCAAATATTACTCTTTGGAATGGTGCAACCCAAATTTCTAGTGGGGTTACAGTAAGTTTGGATTCCAATGAAAAGAGATTTGCCACTCTATCTCACAGTGCTTTGTCTGCGGGTGAATATGAGGTTAGAGTAAACGGGGCAATTTCTAGTGCTTCTGGTGTACCAATGAGACCGGATTCTATTTCTAGTGCTTTTAGTTCCAAATTTAAAGTATCTGGTTCTTCTGATTCTACTTCTCCGACTATTTATCCAATGTTACCAAATAATTCTACCAGTGTTTCCACTAATAAAATATTTGAATTTGGGTTCAACGAACAATTAGCTTTTTCTACTGTAAATAATACCAATATATCATTAAGTAGAGGTGCAACAAGTGAAAGTATTTCAACTAAGTATGATTCTGGTAAAAATAGTGTGTTTGTCGTGTCTGATACTGCACTATCTCCAAATACCGCATATACGGTCACCTTTAATGGTGGTGTAACTGACTTGGCTGGCAATGGAGTCGCGACCACTTCGTATTCTTATACAACCGGTGCGGCTAACACTACTACTCCTGCCTTAAAAGAAGTTCGTTGTGATGATTATTCTTGCAGAATAATTTTTACGAAATCAATGAATCATGAAGGTCAAGATAATGCGACCAAATGGACTTCCAGTATATTGAATACTTCAAATTTAGTCTTAGAAAGAACGGCGCCAAGTTCAGCGGTGATTAGTTTGTCTGGAAAAGTATTGAGCTATGATGCGGTTGGTACTGCCTTGGTTGTGCAAGGTCTTAGCTTGACTCCAAGTGATTCTTTTAGAGTGACCGTATCAAGTTCAGTAAAAGATATTTCGGAAAATCTAATAAATACAAGTAATAGTAATAATATTTTTAACGGTAAAGTAGAGGATAGTAAAACTACTTTTGGACAATTTGGTGATGTTGGTATGTTTGGTCCACCAACTGCTGGTTTTACTGGTGGTACTATTGGTGGTGGAGAATTTAAGCCACAAGGATTTGGTAGCTTTACTGCCGATCAGTTCGCACTTGGACAAGCAGATATGGCTTTTGCCTTCAATCCATTGGCTAGTGCTGACTCAAATGTTTTTCAAGTTAAATTTACTCCTGGAGTACAAATGGCTAGCGGAGATCAGGTAGTATTAACTTTCCCAGATGGTACCGATGTTTCTAGCGCCGCCTTGGATCAACAATCTCCATTCTATACTGATTTTAATCAATATATGGCTGGTACTGTGACTGGTAGTGCTATCACTGCCGACACAGCCTCGAATAAAGTCACAATAACTTTAGGAATTTCTGGTACGCCAACTGTCAACGATCCAGTCACCATTGATTTAAAGAAAATAGTAAATCCAGCTGTTCCAAAAGGCCCTCAAACTGGTGGATATACATTAGGTATTAAATTAGTACGCAGTGGGGCAGTATTGGCAAATAAAACTTCTATGCCGTACTTTATTTCTGCCGGTGGAACCAATACTCTAGTTGTAGATGTTGTGGCCGGTGCGAATACTTCAACTCCAACAAGTGGTGCAAACGGTACAGTATATGTTCATGGTGGCGGTCCAAGTGGTCCGATGGATAAAAAAATTACCTTGACTAACGGCGATGTTTCACAAGTCGAAGGTAGTAACGGAAGTTCAATAACTTATAGTAATTTAGCAAATGGATGTTATTTTGTCGGTACTGATCCATTTGTAACTTTGGGTAGTAGTGATTATTTTGGTCAAATGGCACCTGAATCGGTTTGTTTGAATGGTGGTGAAACCAAAACAAAATGGATGTTATTAACATCCGCCAGCGGTGGTAGTACGGCTACTTTGACAGTAAAAATGGTAGATAGTAATGGTGATCCATACAATTTTGGTGGCAAGGATATCGATATTTTTGCCGGTGGCCCAAATAAATTTGTGGTAAAAACTTTGTCTAGTGTAAGTGTAGCTGAGACTAACGGTTATCAATTAAAATTAAATGCTAATGGACATTGGTTTGTAGGTATGGGTCCAGCAGCTTCCAAGAGTACTTCTGGTGCTAAACCTGCAAGTTTGGGAGTTATGCCTCCACCATCTGTCGATATTTTGGTTAGTAATATTGCCAGCACTCCAGTTTTGACTAGTGCGGTTACAACTTTACCTCCAAGTGTTTCATACAGTAATGGGGTAGTCACCTTTACTTTTGCGACTGCCAATAAAGCGATTACCGGTACGGTTAAAGATGGCTCTGGTACAGGCTTGGCCAACGTAGAAGTATTTGCGCATGCCCAAGGATTTGGTTCCCCAGTATTTACTCAGACAAATGCATCTGGTACTTTTAGTCTCTCTGTTTCTGATTATGGTAATTATGAGATTGGTGCAATTTCTGATGGTATGCCACCAACTACCAAAAATATTGAATTGAAAAATGAAAGCGGCTTGAAAATTTATATGGAAGGAAAAGATGTAACTAGTATTTTAAATTTAACTTTAAATAAAGCTAGTTATACAATTTCTGGTAAAGTATTAAATGGAAATAGCGATGGTGTGGCTTATGCACCTGTGTTTGCGGTGGATGCTTCTGGAAATTCTGTCTTTGGACAAACTAGTATTGATGGTAGTTATACCTTGTTTGTCAACAACGGTACATGGAATGTTCGAGCAGAATTACCTCCTGATAAGACCGATTCTTGTGGTGCTTTTATTAAAACTGTAACAGTAAGTAGTGCCAGTCAAGCCAATCAAAATATTACTTCTTCAAATACAAGTTGTAGCACTTTAACCGGTAGTGTGAGTGTTAATTCTAGTGCTTTAGCTAATGTGCCACTCTTTATTGAAGAATGGGACAACACCAATAATCGTCCTTTAGCTGGCGGGGCTAGAAAAAATTCTGCTACTGATAGTTCGGGAAATTATTCTGTAAACCTCGGCGATGGTACATATCGTTTGGGAACATGGGATCCGATTTACGGTGAATTAAGTGTTACTACTACCGTATCTGGTAGTGGAACAAAAGATATTACCGTTGGAGAATTACAGACAATATCATTTAGCTTTACCGGCGGTACTTCCGCGATGAATGCATTTGTTGAATTAAAAAATTCTACAGATAGTAACAAACGTTTAACAAAACAAATTAATGGTTTGAACACAGCTACTACCTTTTCAGTTCCATCTGGTTCAACTTATAATTATTTTGTAAACGTGTTTGGTATTGGAAATTATAATGGATCAGTTGTGGCCAATTCCACTACTACTATCAACCTAGGTGCAAGTAACGATTTTATTACTGTTACTGGTACTGTATATGTAGATAGTTCCACCTCTACTGGTAAAGCTGGCGCCTTGGTTTCATTTACAAATGCAACTACGACTGTCTCCGCTGTTACCGATGATAATGGTGAATATAGTATAAAAATAAAAGCCGGTTCATATTCTGTATCTGATTCTTTGTCTGGTTATGTACCAGTTCAAGCAACGAGTATTTCATTTTCGACAAATACTGCCGCTTACGATTTTGGCGGTAGCAGTCCAGATCAAACTTCCTTAAAAACTGCCGGTTATACAATTGAAGGTACGGTAAATAGTTCGCTTTCAGTAGCAATGACCAGTGGTTACGTCTGGGGAATAAATGCTTCGAGTACCGTGGTTACCGCTCAGGTTAATGGTGATGGAACTTATTCGTTACCAGTCACCAATGGTACTTGGACAATAAAAGCAGTTGGTCCTCGTCATGTGGAAACTTCGCTGGCACCTGTAACAGTTAGTGGTGGAAACCAAACTGGTAAAAATATTACTCTTACCGCCGCTGATGCTGGTACAAATATTCCAACCTCCACGACTGGTATGGTAGCCGCAAGTACAGGTGGTTCAATCAACGATTCCAGTGCTAGTGGAATTAAATTAACTGCTGGCGCAGGTGTACTTGATACTGGATCTGGAAATGTAACATTAAATTTTGAAAAGACATTTACTGCTCCTGATACGGCCAATTATAGTGCTTTAGGTAATGCTACTTTCAATATTACTGCTACTGGCGATTCAACCATTAAAAGTCTTAGTGGTAACGCGGAAATACAGTTAGATTACTCAGCTATTTTGGCTTCCTTACCAACTAGCACTTCTGAATCTGATTTGAAATTAGTTTATTACTCTCCAGAGCGTGGTGACTATGTTCCAGTGGAAGGTGGATTTACAGTCGATACTAGTACTAATAAAATTACTGGTTTTGTCGACCACTTTACTGATTTCATGATTGCTTATTCTCCATCTACTGAAGGTGTTCCTACTGCTCCAACTGGTTTGACCGCTACAGTTGCGTCTGCTTCACAAATAAATTTAAGTTGGACAGCAGTTTCGGGAGCTACTTCATATACTGTATATCGTAGTACTGACAATGTAAGTTATTCTTCAATCGCTACACCAACAGAAGTTACTTATAATAACACTTCTGGCTTATCAGCTAGTACCTTGTATTATTATAAAGTGACCGCTACCAATGCACAGGGCGAAGGTGCTTCTTCCAGTGCAGCTAGTGCTACTACAATAGCGGCTGCTGCTAGTGCTGGTGGCGGAGGCGGTAGTGCCACCGTTCCAACAGTAATTACAACTACCACTGTCGCTACTTCCACTTTAACCACAACTACTACAGTTCCAGTAGCCACAACCACCATTAAATCCACCACTACAACTGAAGTAGCAAAAATTGAAATTGTTGCTCCAGTGGTAAAAGTGTTGGTCGTAACTAAACCAAACTCAAAAGTAGTGATGACATTGCCATCAGCCGTATCTTATCAGCCAGGCACTGCACTCAAATTTACTTACAAATATAAAAATGAAAGTAAAAAGAAAGTGACGGTAAAAATTGTTCGACAGATGCTGGATGCGAAAGGTAAAGTAATGGCGAATGTTTCTGCCAATAAGACTTTAAAATCAAGCGCTACTTTCACTGGTAATATTAGTCAAAATCTAGCTAAAAATTTGAAACCAGGTGAATACTCAATTAGAGTAAAGATAGTGGGCGCAAAAAATAAAGTCTTGGAAGAGAATAGCTTTAAATTTGAAGTTGAAAAATTGAAAAAGAAATACTTTGTTCTCAACAAAGATGTTTCAAGTGATTCATTGATAACTTTTGATGCGAAAAGTCTAGCTAAGATAAAATCAAATTTAGTCCTTCCAACTAATTTGCAAGCAAAATATAACTATCTTAATGACACTGAATTAAATCAAAAGATCAAGATGGTTCGTCAACTTGTCTCCAAAGAAGGAAAAATATTGGAAACAAAAACCGGAAAATGGACGGTAAAATCAGGTAAATCAGAAAACCAAACATTTGTTCAAAAACTTACCGAAAAATTGACAGCTGGAGTATATATGATACGTATTCAAGCCTATAATCAAGATGGTAATAGCCTGTTAGCAGAAAATAATCTTGAATTTACGGTAGAATTCAAATAGCATATATAAAACTAAAAAACACCCAATTTAGGGTGTTTTTTAGTTAATTTGTATATTTTTTTAATGGGGTTGTTTTTTTCTTTAATTTAAGGTAATATTTATGGGTAATTTCTCTATAATTCAATGATTTATGACTAAGCTTACAGTATTATCAAAACGTGTCGGGCCCATTCGCGGTCGTCATCCTTGGGTCTTTTCTGGTGCGATAAAGCAAATTCCAGATGGTATCAAAAGTGGTACACCAGTAAAACTTTATGATGAAAATAATTTTTTCCTAGCTCAAGGATATTTTAGTTCGTATGCCCAGATTGCAGTGCGATTGTGGAGTTGGAAAGAAGAAGATGAAATTGATGAAGATTTTTTTATCCAAAAAATACAAAATGCGTATGAATTACGTCAGAATTTGGTTGAGAACAAAAAAACAAATTCATATCGTGTTATAAATAGTGAAAATGATTTATTACCAGGTTTGATAGTTGATAAATATGATGATTATTTGTCAGTTCAATTTCATAATCTTGGAATTGCATTTTGGAAAAAGGAAATAATTTCAGCTTTGGTGAAAATTTTAAAACCTAAAGGAATTTACGAACGAAGTGATGTTGGCAATCGAGAAAAAGAGGGCGGTGCTAGTACAGGCTTACTATTTGGTAAAGTTCCAGAAAAGGTAGAAATTTTAGAGAATGATAATAAATTTTATGTAGATATTATCAACGGACAAAAAACTGGTTTCTTTTTGGATCAGCGTGATAAACGTAACGCTTTGCAGAAATATTGTAAAGGTAAAAAAGTTTTAAATTGTTTTTCATATACTGGTGGTTTTAGTGTTTACGCGATGGGAGCTGGTGCTAAAAAAGTAGTAAGTGTCGATTCTTCTCAACCTGCTTTGGATATGGCCAAAGCGAATATGAAGCTCAACGGCTTTGACTTGAAAAAATGTGATTTTATCTGTGATGATGTTAAAAAATATATTCAACCAGAAATTGATAAAACTGGAAAAGATACCAAATTTGATTTTGATGTAATTGTTTTAGATCCACCAGCTTTTGTAAAAGATCGTCATAAAATTAACGAGGGTTTGCAAGGTTACCGTAAAATAAACGAAGCAGCAATTCGCGCTTTGCCAGCCAATGGTATTTTAGTAACAGCATCTTGTTCACAGCATGTTTCTCTGTCAGATTTCCGCTATATGCTTAGTGAAGCAGCCGGACGTGCCGGACGCACCGTACAGGTTTTAGAGACCTATACACACGGTATTGATCATCCAGAATTGGTAGCCTTTACTGAAGGTGAATACCTAAAATGCGTGTTTGCTATCGTTCGCTAAAATCGGTATAATTACTTGTATAAAATTTGACAGATTATCTTTTCGCTTTTTTCAACCGCGAGGTTGAAAGGATGAGCCTCGGCTCATAACCCGCTCAAAGACAACCTATCAAATTAGTTTAAACTTCATAATTAACTATTATACTATGAACTTAGCGATTAATGGTTTTGGTCGTATCGGTCGTAATGTGTTTAAAGCTGCTTTTAACAATAAAAATATAAAAATTGTCGGTATCAATGATTTGACCGATACCAAAACTTTGGCACATTTATTGAAACACGACACTGCTTACCGCACTTATGATTTAGAGGTAAGTTATGATGAAAAAAATATTATTGTAAAAGGCAAGAAATTTCCAGTATTTGCTGAAAAAGATCC
>CAYZHG010000064.1:0-5138 GCA_964477455.1 uncultured Gammaproteobacteria bacterium | reverse complement strand
TAATGATGGACACTAGTTCTGGGTCAGTTCCGCCTCCTCCAGGATATCCAATATGCGCTTAAGATATAGCAAATCATCCGCGAATGCGAATGATGCGTATCCGTACAAATTCAAGAAATGGTTTGCTTTTTGCTCTGCGTAGGCAATACGCCTTCGCAGATAAGCTGCGAGAATCTGATTTTTGCGTAACATGAAAAACCTCCAACACGATTGTTTACTACACACAATAGTAACTAACTACCACATTACTGTCAAGTATTTATATACCAATTTAGAAAAATTTGTAATTTTTCACCAAAAACAATCAAACTGGATTTTTTATTTATCTTGTGCTAAAATATTGGCATAAATATAAAATTATGGGACAACTAATCGACGGCAAAGCGATTGCCGAGAAAATTCGTACTTCTAGCGCTTTGGAAGTAAAAAAATTGAAGAAAAAAAATATCAAACCTAAATTGGGTGTTGTTTTGGTCGGCAATGATCTTCCCTCTCAAACCTATGTCAATAAAAAGCAACAAGCTGCTGAAACTGCTGGAATTAGTTTTATTTTAAAAAAATTCCCTGCATCTGTAAGCAAAATTAAATTAATCGACGAAATTAAAAAACTACAAAAAAAAGAAAAGCTATCTGGATTGATTATCCAGCTACCATTACCAAACAAACTTTACACCTCTGAAGTTATCAATGCCGTTGATCCAAAAATCGATGTAGATTGTTTGACTGATACCAATATTGGAAAATTAGTAATGAAAACTAGCTACATTTTTCCACCTACCCCTTATGCAGTTATAACAATTTTAAAGGAGCTAAATTTTAATATTTCTGGAAAAAATATTACCATCGTTGGTATGGGAGCACTAGTCGGGAAACCACTAGCTATAATTTTGTCCAATGAAGGTGCTAGTGTTATCACCTGCAACAGTCGCACGCGCGATATCAAAGAAAAATGTTTAATGGCCGATGTGATTGTAACTGGTGTAGGTAAAAAAGATCTATTACGTGGTGATATGGTCAAAACTGGCGCCATCGTTATCGACACTGGAATCGTTTTTGAAAATGGAAAAATGTTTGGCGACGCCAACAAAGACGAAGTTTTATCAAAGGCCAGTTTCTTTACTCCAACTCCAGGCGGTGTTGGCCCTATCACTGTGGCGCTACTTCTACAAAACACCGTTCTCTGCGCCAAACGTAACGCCAAAAAATAATTATGCAAACTATCGTAGTTATACCCACCTACAATGAGCGGGATAATATTGTAAACCTCATCAACGATATTTTTTTGCAACCAATAGAAAATTTATCCATTATTGTAGTGGATGATAACTCCCCTGATAAAACTGCGGAATTGGTCAGCCCTCTGCAAACTGTTTATCCAAATCTTTATCTTATAAAACGTTACAATAAACTTGGACTAGGTAGTGCTTATATTGCTGGTTTTAAAAAAGCTTTGGCCTTAGGCGCGGATTTAATTGTTGAAATGGATGCGGATTTTTCTCACGACCCCAAAGACATACCGCGTCTAACAGAAGTTTGCAAAGACGGTTTTCATCTCGCAATTGGTTCCAGAAAAATCAAAGGTGGCAAAATAGTAGGTTGGAATTTCAAAAGAAAATTTATGAGCCACGGTGCCATGGTTATTGCGCGCACATTTTTGCGACTTCGCGCCAAGGATGTCACTTCAGGATTTCGCTGTTTCAAACGCGAAGTATTAGAAAAAATTAATTTGGACAATGTCAAAAGTAACGGCTATGCGTTTCAGGAAGAAATGCTTTATCGCACGCAAAAAAATAAGTTTCACATTAAAGAAATTCCGGTAATATTTAGCGACCGAAAACTTGGAACATCCAAATTAGCAAACAAAGACATCGTTGAATTTTTTATCACCATATTTAGACTGTGCACAACCCGTTTTGACAAACTTTAGATAGACTGGTAGGGTAACAACAAGAACAATTTAATGTTATTTGTGGAAGTGAGGTCAATTCCTCCACTGTGCCGCAACGGTAAAGTTCCGATTAAATCGGAAACAAGTCCGGTCTTCAAATAACAGCTATCCCGAGCAGGAGTATTCTCTTTTTGAATCTTTTCGTGTCGGGAAAGATTTTTTTAATTTCATAGCAATATGCACAATAAACTTCTGGCACGATTGTTGATGATCACTACGTTTATTTTTCTATCGACTGGTGCCTATCTACTTTTGCCTGATAAACCTAAGGTGGAAATACCTAAACCAATACAACAGAACATTAGCTGGTCCAATGTCGCGACAAACACCATTGTCACAGACAATAAATCAGTAACTACACCGATTGCGACATCAACAAAATCAATTGAGGTCAAAATCTCAGAGCCTACACAAGTTAAAGCTGAAACTACCACATCTAGTGAAATAATAAAAAATGAAGAACTTAAATATTCGCTAAGCGCCACCATCATAATAAGTGACACACAATATCCCCTTGTACTTCCTGAAAAATCTACGGCTTACGATGCAATGCAAGCACTGGTCAGCAACAAACAAATTAGCGTATTGATGAAAGAATTTGGTGGAATCGGCTATTTCGTTGAAGAAATTAATGGATTAAAAAATAATAATCAAACTGGAGAATATTGGATTTATTACATTAACGATATATCGGCCAAAGTCGGAATATCCGCTTACACTTTAAAACAAAATGATAAAATAACTTGGAAATATGAAAAATCTAAATTTTAAAAATAAAATATTTTTATCAATCGCTGTTATTGCTAGTTTAATTTTTAGTACATCAATCACTTATGCACGTACTATTAATTTTTCTGGCTACGACTGGGATGTAAAAGAAGGACAAGGCGGACCTGGGCCAAATAATTGGGGAAACACAGAGCAGGATGTTTTTGTTGATGGTGAAAGTAGATTACACATGAAAGTCTCTAAGCATGATGACGATTTGTGGTATTCTTCGGAAGTATTTTTAAAGAATTCACTTGGATACGGAAAATATTCATTTGATTTTGATTCACACGTAGATACCCTTGATGAAAATTTGATTGCCGCACCATTTCTATATCAGGACGATGATCACGAAATTGATATTGAATACTCTTATTGGTCTTTACCTGGTAGTTCAAATTTACATTACACGATTCAACCACCTCCATATACCGAAGAAAATCATTACAATAAAAATTTTGTTTTAGAAAATGGTTCTTCCAGCCATATCATAGACTGGCAACCAAATAAAATAAGTTTTAGCACAATTCAAAATAATAATATTTTGGATAGTTGGACATATTCCGGAGAGAAAAACTTTGTTCCTGGAAGTGAATTGGTACATATTAATTTTTGGCAAAACAAAGGTCTGATTCCCGCTAACGCCACTTCTAGTGAACTAATAGTCGGCAATTTTATTTTTGAGCCATATGTACCGCCTGCGACAAAAGCAACGTCTACCCCAATTGTAAACAATGTTATTGTCACCACTTCTTCTGTCGAACTTTTTTGGGATCCTGTGGTTGACGCTACCACCTACGAAGTTAGCTCAACTGCTTCCACTACTTTTTCAACATCAAACTCCAGTGTAATTTTTAATGACTTAACACCAAATTTTGAATATTCATTTCAAGTACGTGAATTTAATGGCACTGATTATAGTGATTTTTCCACTGTTGTCACAACTTCTACTCCAGCATTATCTGTCAACGATGAAGAATATAATATCCGAGTACGAATAGTAGCTTACGATTCTTCAGTCTTTGATCAAACCATAAAGGTAAAAAAGTGTGAAAAAGTACCAAATAGTAATGTTTACACCATAAATGCATGGTGTGCAATAAAACAAGCTGAAATAGACGGTAATTTAACCGTTGGAAATAGCTGGGGCGAATATGGCGTATTTCTTACTAACATAAACCAGTACGATGGCTTAGATGGAAAATGGTGGCTTTGGTTTGCTGAGGGAGGCGGATTAAATCCTGGTCAAACATCATTAAACGAACACGTATTGCAAGATGGTGAAGCAATTTTGTTGACATACGGAATTAGCCCATTAAGAACAACAATGAAGTTGGACGGTCCGTATCTCATATATTCCACTTCTACTATACTTGCTCAATATTTTGATGAATCTATTTGGGATTGGAAATTAGCCACTGATGTAATATTCGATGTAGCTCACTTTGAGCAATTAACTACAATACCTTCTCCAAGCGGAGAACTCGATATCTATTCAGATTCGACCGATACATTATTTATTTCAGCAAAAAAAGACGGATTTGTCACAAGTGATAGTATTGGATTTGAAACTAACCTTCCAAAAACTTCTATTAATTTAGACGTATTTTACACCAAGAATTTAGTTGGTTCTTCATATGAAAATCTAGATGTATCCGCCTGTAAGGAAAATAATGAAACTCAAAAATACACATTGAATGCAATGTGTGCCATAAACAAAACTGGTTTGACAACGAATTGGTCCACTTGGGGAACAGACATGTTTTTGAATTCAATCGAAGGATACCAAAATAATCAAAACGAAAATGGTGTTTATTGGAATTGGTTTGTTCAAAAAAACAATGAAATGAGCTATGGACAAACAGCATTAAACAAGCACATTTTAACTGCGGATGAAAAAATTATTTTAACTTATGACACTTTTCCATTGAGAATATCCATGGATTCTTATACTCCTGAAATTGGCACAACCACGACTATCACTATCGAAGAATTTGGTTTTGATAGTTTATTCAATTCAGTTTGGAAAAATGCTAGCAGTAGTAGTGTAATAATAAATAATACATTTGAAACTGAAACAGACGACGGAAAATTATCTTTATTTATTACTTCTACCGATCCTATTTATATTAAGGCCAGCAAAACAAATTTTGTTACGACTGTATTATTAATAAACCCGACATCAACTGCAAGCAACACTACTACACAAAACAACAATACTAATAATAATGGAAATGGTGGTTCTGGTGGTAGTCAAATTCACAATAAAATCGACGTAAATAAAGCTGTTGAATTTTTATCAAACAACAAAAATTCTAATGGATCATTTGGAAGTAGTGATTTATATACGGATTGGGTCGCCATTGCTCTCTCTACTCAAAACAATGATAATGTTGCAAAATTGAAAATTAAAGAATATTTA
>CAYZHG010000063.1:0-3177 GCA_964477455.1 uncultured Gammaproteobacteria bacterium | reverse complement strand
CTGGAATCGCAAAAAAGACGATTTATTTAAATTTTTATGGAATACAAAAAATTATCACTAAAAAATATTTCTGCAAATCTTTTTGTTTATGGAACTACTCACGCCGTAGTTGACGGTATTTGTGCAGCAGTAATTTTTAGTATTCTCAAAAATCAGATTGCTAGCACGACTTCTTTTATAAGCATGGTTATTTTATATAACGCTTTAGCATTTGGTCTTCAAGCAGTTTTTGGCCTAGCCACGGATTATTTTAAATCACCACGAGCGACTGCTTTTTTCGGTTGCGTTTTAACTGGACTTTCTGCTATCACCTTTTTATTTTCTCCAATAATAGCAGTTATCTTCGCAGGGATTGGCAATGCTTTATTTCATGTTGGTGGTGGCAGCATTAGTTTGAATTTAACTCCTAAAAAAGCGTCTGCACCTGGAATTTATGTTGCTCCGGGAGCGTTGGGTCTTTTGGTGGGAACACTGCTTGGTAAAAATGGGCAATTTATTGTATGGCCAGCAATTTTAATTTTAGCAATTCTATGCTTGTTGATGTTTGTTATTAAAAAACCAGAAATAAATTACGAACAGGAAGAAATTAAAGAAAACAAGTTTAATTATTTTGAATTTATTTTATTATTAGTTTTATTATCAATATCAATTCGTTCTCTCGTTGGTTCAGTTTTGGTATTCCCGTGGAAAACAAATATTGATCTATTATTTGTTTTGACTGGGGCGGTCGTGATAGGTAAGGGGCTTGGCGGAATTCTAGCTGATAAATTCGGTTGGATTAAAATTGCTGTTGGTGCGTTGGCATTATCAATTCCTTTTCTTGTTTTTGGCGCAAACATTCCCTTTTTGGCAATTATCGGAATGTTTTTATTTAATATAACAATGCCGATAACTTTGGTAGCAATTTCAAATATTTTGCCTGGTCGTCCTGGATTTGCTTTTGGGCTAACTACATTAGCATTGATTTTGGGTGTGATTCCGGCTTTCTTTTTAATTAGGCAAATACTTGCAAATAATTGGTTAGTTTTTAGTATTATAATAATTTCAGCGTTAGCGCTTTATTATGGTTTGCGCAAATACATGCTAATTTATGAGCAGAAAAAATTGGTCGATTAATTCTGCTTTTAATAAATTTGTTTTTAAAGTATAATTAGTAAAATTAACCAGTAGAAAATTATGAAAAAATCAATAAAAATTTTGTCGTCATTTGTAGTTTTATCGTTCGGATTATTCCTGACTGCGACTCAAGCGCACGCTGATATAATTAGCCCGCCCGGGATTATTCCTAGCACATCATTTGAGGGTAGTATTTTAATTATCGGCGGTGGCATTGTTGTGGGAGTTGTTGCTTTAGTTTCTTGGCTTGTCATTCGCGCAATAAGAAAAAAGAAAAATGTCATTAATAAGTAGCTATCTCCTCGCACTATTTTTGACAATAGTGATTGAGTTGGGAGTAGCTTTATTCCTTGGATTCAGAAAAAAGATAGAAATAATAGCAATTGTTTTTGTAAATTTGCTTACAAACCCGATTTTAAATTATTTGCTATTGGTTAATAATCATTTTTCTTTCTTCAAAACAAATTTATTAATAATTTTGTTGTTGGAGCTATTGGTTGTCTTGGTTGAATGGAAATTATTGCTTTATGTCATACAAGATAAATCAAGTAAATTATTTAAATTATCATTTGTAATGAATTTTTGTTCGTATATTGTTGGAGTTATTATATTCAGATAAAAGGAGTTTTTGATTTTTGGCATTCACCCCTACCCCTCTGCCAAAAATCAAAAACAGAAAAAGCAAAATTTTATTTTAACAATTAACAAAGTTTTAGCGTAATTTTGGGAAATGAAAAATTTACATCGTTTAACAAGGCATATCCGGTTCAGGAATTTTTCACAATTATGTTTTATAAGGTATGCAAAATTCCTTCATCCAAATTCGTTTTCCTTAGTCCGTCCCATTAAAAAGTTTAGTGCATTTAAAATAATTCAGTTTTAATAACAAAGTTTAATCAATTAAGTCGGAAAACGAACTTCGTTTACTCCGATACGTTATGACGCAATCGCTCAGAGCGTCATAACGGTGGCGTTTACCGTTAGGCGAAATAATAAAATTTTTATTCTAAAACAATATGGAATCTTTTGAATCACAAAAACAAATAAGTAGAGTTGAAGAAGCTCGGGGCGTAATTCAACGGGCGGCACAACGCATTGAAGATGAATTTGCTAGGTCAAGGAATTCATGGCTTGAATGTTTTGGGAGCTCAATTTTTGCATTAGAAAATTACCTAGATAGTGATAAAGTAAAATTAGAAGTAGGTGAAGTAGTATTTGCTGAAATAATGCAAAAATTGAACAACTTAAAAGAGCGCCACTACGAACTTAAACAAGCTTATCCTGATAAAGAAAATGTGCCGCCTAATGATATTAAAAAGGAGCTATTGGTCAAATTGAATGTTTTAGAATAAAAAATTTATTACATCGCCTAACAAAGTATATGAGGTTCAAGAAAAAGTGCGTTAATAATTTTCAAAGGTTGCACTTTTTCTCTCACCCAAATTTCGCCTCCTCAATAATAAATAATAAGGAAGTCGGCGAAACTTCTCATACACGCGAACGTTGTACGAAATTTAGTTTTTTAAAAGCCCTAAAAGGCAAAATATCTTTTATTAAAAATATGGCCCAAATTTATCTAACTAAAAACTTCATCGTTGAAACACAAGAAAAACCTTTCGTCAGTCGCACTGATGGAGGTCATATTCGAATTCGTATTATTGACAAGTCGATTCCCGACCGAACACATCTTACGCCTACTGTTGCCATTGAACTCATGAGATTGACAATGATTGTTGGTGAAGCAATGGAAAAGGGCTTGAATAATCGTGGAATTAAAGTGGTTAAAATAAATTATCAGGACATGGGCAATTGGGCATTTAAAACTGACGAAAAACCCTTTTTGCACATACACATGTTCGGTCGTACATTTGAAGCTAAGGATCAGGTTTTTCCAGAAGCTGTGTACTTGCCAGCCCGTGAATCTGGATTCTACGATAAATTTGAGCCATTAAATAATGAGGATATTTTAGAGATACAAAAACAAATTGAGATTATAGAAAAGCAAGATAAATACCAAGCTTCGGAGTGGGGGCTTTTTAAAAACTAAACATCGTACAACAC
>CAYZHG010000062.1:0-6872 GCA_964477455.1 uncultured Gammaproteobacteria bacterium | reverse complement strand
AGAAATTACGCATCATGGTAGTTGGCGGTCTTGAAGAAGTAGGGCGCAATTGTACTTTTATCGAATATGGCGATGATATCATCATTATCGATATGGGTTTACAATTTCCTGAAGAAGACATGCCTGGTATTGATTATATAATTCCAAACATTAGTTACCTTAAAGGTAAAGAAAAAAATATTCGTGGTGTAATTATTACTCACGCCCATTATGATCATATTGGTGGTATCCCTCATTTGATTCCAGTGCTCGGTTATCCTCCTATGTACGGCTTACCATTGACCAACGCGATTATTAAAAAACGTCAGGAGGATTATAAAAATCTTAGTCCATTAAATATTCATAATTTAAATTTGAAAGATAAATTAAAATTAGGTGTTTTTGAATTAGAATTTTTCCACTTGAACCACAACATTCCTGATTCTATGGGTGTGGTAGTAAATACTCCTGAAGGTGTCGTCGTGCATACTGGTGATTGGAAATTTGATTACCAACCAGTAGCTGGCGATCAACCAGCAGATTTACAAAAAATTGCTCGTATCGGTAGTGAAGGTGTTCTCGCTCTTTTGACCGATTCCACCAACGCTTCTCAAAGTGGTCACCAAATTTCTGAATCAGAAATCGGTACGAACTTGGATGATATTATTGGCAAAGCTAAAGGCCGTTTAATTATTGGAACTTTTGCTTCTCTACTTTCTCGTATTAAACAAATCGTAGAAATTGCCGAACGTACCGGACGCGTCATTGCTGTCGATGGCTTCTCTATGAAAAGCAATATTGAAATTGCCAAAGAATTAGGCTATATCAAATTTCATCCTAAAACAATTATTGATATTAAAAATGTTGATAATTTCCCACCAAACAAAGTGATGATCATCTGTACTGGTGCCCAGGGAGAAAAAAATGCTTCCTTGATGCGTATTGCCAACGGTGAACATCGCTCGGTTCGATTGATGGAAGGTGACACAGTTGTGTTTTCATCTTCCGTAATTCCTGGCAATGAACGTACCGTTCAACGTCTAAAAGATACGCTCTTTAGAAAGGGTGCTGAAGTTATTCATTACCAGATGATGGATGTGCACGCTGGTGGTCATGCCAAAGCGGACGATGTGAAATTGATGATCCGTCTTATCAATCCAAAATATTTTGTACCGATTGAAGGTAACCATTTCTTGTTGCATTACAATGCCAAAGTGGCAGAATCAACAGGCTTTGCCAAAGACCATATCTTTATTGGTGACAATGGCCAAGTTATGGAATTTCAAAATGGTGTTGGTGTTCTTACTAAAGAAAAAATCCCTGCTGATTATGTATTCGTAGATGGCTTGGGAGTATCAGACGAAACTAATGTCGTGATGCGCGATCGTCAGTTATTAGCCGAAGATGGTATGGTGGTAATTATTGCTACTGTCGATTCCAAGACTGGCAAAATGATTCAAAATCCAGACATTATTTCTCGTGGGTTCGTTTTCTTAAAAGAACACAAAGAACTTATCGAAGATTTACGTCATCGTGTGAAAAAAGTTGTGATTGATAGTGATCCACTTTCATGGGCTGATACCAATAATATTCGCAATAAAATTCGTGATTATGTTGGACAGTTTCTTTATACTAAAACTGAAAAACGTCCAATGATTTTACCGGTGATTATTGAAGTTTAATCACAATCTATAATAATTATAAACAAAAAACCGTACTAACTCAGTACGGTTTTTTGGGTGTTTATAGCTATAAGCCGAATTCTGTATGTCGACTAGGTCGACACGATGATCATTTATCTAGCTTTGACATTACTGTCAAAATCATTAGCGAGCGAACTTTTCCAAGAGACCTCTCAATCTCAGGGCTGCTCTTGCGCCAGACAGGGCTTGGCACCACATCGTTTCACAACGATGGGTATATGGTAGCTCTGTTTCTAGAATCAGAACCTCCATATTCTTTTCACCTTTTATTTCGACGAATCGAAATTAGTATTGTCTCTGTGCCGCTTTCCCTCGTTTGATGTTTCCATCAAACTGGTGGGTGTTACCCACTATCCTTTTTCTTTTTGCAAAGAAGGACGTTCGGACTTTCCTCTTTCACCCGCCATAGCGTTAGCGACGGTGAGCAAAAGCAATCATCCGCTATAAACAGGAGTAATATAGCATATTTTAGCCATTTTGTCAATCAGACAGCCTTATTTTCTTTGCAATTAGCCAACTAGATGATATAATTACAACATAAATAATCATAAATTCCTGCGGAATTTGAAATTACGTCAAGTTTCGTAAATAAGAAAATAAATTTTCTTATTTAACTCAACTCTAGTAATTATGGACAAGTTTTTATATTCACAAGTCAACATTCCAACCAAGACTACTATTGAGGATTTGGTTGAAAATATGAAAAAATATTGTCAGCCGACGGATATTGAAACCGCTCTGCTGGCTTATGATTTTGCAAGCAAAGCTCACACTGGTCAATTCCGTAAATCTGGAGAACCGTATATTATCCATCCTTTGTGCGTTGCTCATATTTTATCTCAAATTCAAGCAGAACCAAACATCATCATCGCTTCTTTAATGCATGATGTACCAGAAGATACCGAAATTACACTGGAAGAAATCGAAAAAAACTTTGGTAGCGATATCGCCAACATGATACGCGGCATTACCAAACTTGGTAAATTGAAATATCGTGGAATGGAAAGATACATTGAAAACCTCCGCAAATTATTTGTGGCCATGGCTGAGGATATTCGTGTAATGATTATTAAATTTGCCGATCGTGCTCACAACCTTAGCACGCTCGAATCGTTGCCTGAAAAAAAACGTGAACGTATCGCTTTGGAAAGCTTAGAAATTTATGCACCAATTGCCAATCGTTTGGGCATGGGTGAATTCAAAGGTTTGCTCGAAGATTTATCTTTTAAATATGTTAAACCAAAAGATTACCAAAGAGTAAAAGCGATTCGTGATCAAAATATCACGGAAAAAAATGTTTATCTTGATAAGATAATAAAAACGATGGAGCAAGAATTGAAATCTGCCGATATTAAATATCTTGATATCCACGGTAGAGAAAAACAACTTTACAGTCTTTATCAAAAACTATTAAAGAAAAATTGGGAGGTTAGTAATATTTACGATATCGTTGCTTTGCGAGTAATAGTGAAAGATGTTGGGGATTGTTACGCCGCCCTAGGTATCATTCACAAATTATGGCGCCCATTAAAAGGTCGCATCAAAGATTATATTGCCCAACCAAAACCAAACGGTTATCAATCTTTGCACACAACCGTATTTTGTGATGGTGGAAAAATTGTTGAATTTCAAATTCGTACCAAAGAAATGCATGAAGAAGCCGAATTTGGTATCACTTCTGCTCATTGGGCATACGATGAAAAAGGTCCGCGTCAATCCAAAAAAGATTTGAATTGGGCAAAAGAGTTGGCCAAAATGCAACAGGAAATTTTAAATAACATCAAAGATTTGGAAGAGATGAAAGTAGATTTTTTCCATAATCATATTTTTGTTTTTACACCAAAAGGCGACGTGATAGATTTACCAGAAGATGCCACCCCTGTCGATTTCGCTTATCACATTCATACTGAAGTTGGCAATAAATGTAATGGTGCCAAGGTAAATGATCAGATGGTTAGTTTGGATTCTTTTTTAAAGAGTGGTGATGTAGTGGAAATTGTTACGGATAAAAATCGCAAGGGGCCAAGTCAAGATTGGTTGAAGTTTGTGAAGACACACGCGGCGAAAAATCATATTAAGGCGCAATTGAATAGTTCGAAGATTACTTGGATTAAGAATTTGTTTGAGAAGAAAACTAAGTAAAATCACCATCAAAAAATTAGGCTAAAGACAAAAAACACGGCGAGCAATAACTTTTACGCTTTTTTCAACCGCGAGGTTGAAAGGATGAGCCTTGGGCTCATAACCCGTTTTAAAAGTATTTGCCCGCCGTGTTTTTTTAGTTTTCCTTAAACCTCTAGTAATTCCTTTAATTTTTCTTTGAAACGATCAGTTGGGTCGACTTTAAATGAGGTTTTTATTTTTTTGCTGTCTACCAATAAATATACTAGGGCGTCGCCCGGGTATAGTGGTAGAAAATTTTTAAGGGCGTCGGCTTTTGCTTTTAGTTGGGCGGTGGTTAGATTGATTTCAAAGGCCAAACTTTCGGCGGCTTCGGGTGACATGTATTGGCTCACTGATTTTTGTTTTTTTCCGGTATTTAGCTGGGCAGCCAAATCACGCGCATTTGCTTTATTTAGTGCGTAGGCTTTTTCTACAAATAATTTATTGTCCCCTTCTTCCTCCGAAGTCTTTCCTACCACTATTACCATCTGTCCTTCCACCCAAATATCTTTGGTCACTTCATAAACCTTTGGAAATACCAACAATTCCAATTTGTCTGTTGTGTCCTCCAAATTTACAAAACTCATCTGCTGACCACGGCGAGTAATTTTCTTTTTTACACTATCCATTATTCCAGCCACTATCACCCATTCGCTACGAGCGGTACCTTGCAATTCATTAATAGGCGTTAAACAGCCACTCAAGATTTCTTGAAAAGTCGCAAATGGATGTGCTGTGATATACAGACCAAGCAATTCTTTTTCCCAAATTAATTTTTCATCCAATGCCGCCGGCGGTGCTGGTACGATATTTAATTTAGAAATAAAATCAATTTTTGTTCCAGCAAAAAGAGAATTTTGCACAGAATTTTTTTGCTCACCAAAATTCTTTGAGAAAAATAATAGATTATCAATGTTGGAAAGTAGTACACCGCGATCGTACCCAAAACTATCCATCGCCCCACACTTGATTAAACTCTCGACAGATTTTTTATTTAAATCACGATCTTGCACACGCTTCAATAAATCCTCAAGATTTTTGTAAACGCCATTAGTTTTTCGTTCGCGATAAATCGCCTCGGCAATATGGTCGCCCAAATTTTTTACGCCACTTAAACCAAAACGAATATGGGCAGAACCACCATTCTCCCAACCAACCATCGCAAAAGTTTTCATACTTTCGTTGATGTCTGGTGGCAAAACTTTTACTCCCATGCGCTCACACTCACGAATAATTTCTGGCACCTTATCCATATCACCACTTTCCGCAATTAGGGCGGCGGTCATATATTGCACTGGATAGTTGGCTTTGAGATAAGCGGTCTGATAAGCTACCACTCCATAACTAGCCGCATGGGCTTTGTTAAAACCATACGCCGCAAACGGTTCGATCATCTCCCACAATTTATGAATTTTTGCTTCTGGCAATTTACCAAAAGTACGACAACCTTTTACAAATTTTTCTTTTTGTTTCGCCATTTCTTCTGGAATTTTCTTACCCATGGCTTTGCGGAATTTATCCGCTTCTTCCCAATTGTAACCAGCCAAATGAATTGAAGTTAGCAAAACATCGTCTTGATATACAATCAAGCCCAAAGATTGGTCAAGATAATCTTCCATTCGTTTATCGAGATATTCTACTGTTTCAGGATGATGTTTGCGTTTGATGTACTCTGGAATTTGTTCCATCGGACCAGGACGGAAAAGCGCCACCATCGCGGTAATATCAAAAATTGTACTAGGTTTTAATTCTTTTAAATAACGTGTCATGCCTGAACCAGAAAGCTGAAAGACACTGTTGGTTTCACCACGTGCCAACATTTCATAAGTTTTTTTATCATCCCAAGGAATGGAAAAAATATCAATTTTTGTGCCAGTAGTTTTTTCAATAATTTCAACCGCGCGTCCTAAAATTGATAAATTGCGAATACCCAAAAAATCAAACTTCAAAAGTCCAGCAGATTCTACTGCATGCATTTCATATTGCGTAGTAATTTTTTCACCGCCAGTTTCATATTGAATAGGAGTAAAATCCACCAATGGCGTTGGAGAAATAACCACACCCGCCGCATGCATAGAAGTATGGCGAGCACAGCCTTCTACTTTCTGAGCAAGATCAAGCAATCTTTGAACTTGAGGATTTTTTTGATACAAATTCATCAACTCTACTTCCAAATCTTTTGCTTTGGCAATCGTCATCTGCGTACCTTGTGCGCCCATTGGAATCAATTTTGAAACTTGATCACAAAAAGAATAAGGATAACCAAGAGCACGACCCACATCACGAATAGCTCCTTTAGCCTGCATCGTTCCAAACGTAATAATCTGAGCTACTTTGTCGGCACCATATTTTTGCGTCACATAAGCAATCATGTCATCACGGCGGTCATCGGCAAAATCCGCATCAATATCGGGAGGACTAGGACGAAACGGATTCAAAAAACGTTCAAACGGAAGTTTAAAATACAATGGATTTACGGTGGTGATTCCCATCGCGTAAGCGACTATCGAACCAGCACCAGAACCTCTGGTCGTTTCTACGATTCCGTGGGTACGAGCATAGTGCACATAATCGGCCACTACAATAAAATAGGTTGAATACCCTTTTTGTGCAATAACTCCTAGTTCATAATCCACGCGCACGCGCACTGCATCATTCACTTCAATCAATAGCGGTAATTTTTCATATACCATTTCACGCAAAACTTCACTCGAATTTTTATTTGGTGGTAAATCCAAATGTGGAAACAACCATTTATTTAATTCCAATTTTAAATTTACTCGCTCGGCAATTTTTACAGTATTTTCTAAAGCTTCGAGGTCATTTGGAAATCTTTCATATACATCCTCAGCAGTGCAAAATGAAGTATCGATTGAAGCGGAACTTTTGCGATCTACATCATCCAAAGTTCTGCCATCACGAATACAAGTCAAAATATCTTGCGCCTCACCGTCGTCGGTATTGAGATAATGACTATCACGAGTGACGATTAGTGGAACACCAGTTTCTTTGGACATTCTTCGTAAA
>CAYZHG010000061.1:0-16456 GCA_964477455.1 uncultured Gammaproteobacteria bacterium | reverse complement strand
CCCCGAGACTCAGGTGACCACGGTGGACATCGCTCGTGCCGGCATCCTGCCGTCGATGGCGTGCTTCCAGGAACTGTGCGATGTGCTCAACCCCAAGGGTGTACGGCAAGACCACCACATGACGAACCGTACGCTCAACGCGGAAGGGCATGTCACTGGAGCGGCTACAAGCGGTCGCAAGATCGCTGGACCTACGAATGGTCGAATCCTGTTGTTCCCTGATCCGATGGGTGCAACTGGCGGTTCGCTGACCGAGGCGATTCGTTTCTACCTCGATCAGCCAGACGGCGCGCCGAGCCTGATTATCACCCTCGATCTCATCATCACGCCGGAGTTCATCCGTCGATTGACTGACGAGTTCAAGGGAACGGTGAAGATCTACGCCTACCGCCTAGATCGCGGTCTGTCACCCTCGGACGTGCTGAAGCTCCCCTTCGGAGAACGGTGGAAAGAGGAACGTGGTCTCGACGACCGACAGTACATCGTGCCGGGTGCGGGTGGCATGGGTGAAGTCATGAACAACGCCCTCGAATAGAGGGACAAGGAGGACAAACGCGGTCGCCCTCTCTCCAACAAGGATGAGAGGGCGACGCACACAAATTTTTTGTAAATTCACAAAAATAAAAAGACAACTAATTGTCTTTGAGCGGGTTACGAGCCGAGGCTCATCCTTTCACCCTCGCGGGTGAAAAAAGCGAAAAGATTATTAGTTGTCTTTTTGTTTTTTCACTATCTGATTTTCTGAAGCGCTTCCCTTAACAATTGTTCACTAGTTTTATTTTTTGCATCCAGTAGCTTCACCACATCTCGCGCCTGCAAAGCCGAATATCCCAAAGTAATCAAAGCCTCAACCACATCATTCACCGCCGCATTGTCACCACCTAAAACAACTTCGCCAAAGCTCTTTTGTTCTTTAGACATTTTCTCCCGCAACTCCACCACAATACGCTCCGCGGTCTTTTTTCCAATTCCACTCACCTTAGTTAAATATTCTAAGTCACCCCGTCCAATTGCCAAAGCAATTTCGGCGACACTACCAAGCGACAACAAATGCAAAGCAGTTTTTGGCCCCACCCCAGATACCGATACAAAATTTTTAAATAATTTCTTTTCCGAATCATTAGCAAAGCCAAATAAATCTAACACATCCTCCCGCACGACTAAATACGTTTCTAAAATAACTTCATTTCCAACCACACACAAACTGGCCGCACTTGGACTTATCATCACACGATACCCAACTCCGCCAACAGTCATAATTATCGCTTCTGAACCACTGTTGGTTACCACCCTACCACTAATTAAAGCAATCATAAATTATTTATTACCCCTTTATTTTAACACAAAAAAATCGCCCCGCAAAGGGCGATTTTAAAATTTTATTTGCTTTCTTTTACCACCCGACTTACACGGATCAAACCACCACAAGGAACAACTTCAATTCCTAACTTCTCCAACTCATCCAAAAACAAATTCATTCCTAATGAATCAGAAGACATATGTCCAGCAATCACTATATTCATATGATATTCACCGGCATTCTTTACGGCATCTTCACGCATATGCATACCAACAATAGTACTAACACCAAATTGTGAAAACTGTTCGTAAACTTTTGGTGAAGGGTTTGTCCCACCAGTCATCTCAATCATTATCTTACCGACACGATTACTAGGCGCTCCAGTAACAATCTTTGGTCCAAAACCATTTTTCTTAGCATATTGGTATTCAGGCAACAACATCAAGCAATCGATAATTTCACCGACAGTCTCAGGTTTATGTTTTTCTAGATGTTCTTTAATAAATTTATCAACTAAATTATCGGTAATAGTATGAGTATTGACAAAATTTATTCCTAAATGTTTTGCAATATCTATTGTCTGAAAATGATTAATTGGATGAGTGCCACGTCCTACCTCACGAATACGTTCATCAGTTAATCTTTCTGCAATGTGAACTGGCACTCCATGTAAAGGGTAAACGTCGGAATACATCTCCATCACCTCATGCAAGTTTGACAATCCTTTGCCCTCAGGATGATGAGCGATAACAAGATCAATTTTTTTACCACGTTCATTTAGCTGACTTGCTAATAATATTTCCCCTTCATTTACATCAATCCCAGCCATCACTCTTTTTACTTCAGTTTGACCATCATCCACGTGGATAGCCCCGTCTGGATAAGGATTTGTTAATTTATCAACATCAAAAAACTCTTGATCTTCTTTTTTTAAACCGCCAAATTGTTTATTAATGCGATCTAAATACTTTTGTACTCCTTCTGCTCCACGAGGGTCAGCTGCTACACCAAGTTTTGTCCCTAACTCGAAAATTTCTTTTACATTCATAAACAGCAAAATTATTAATTAACTAATCTATTCTAAAACAAAATTCTGTTCAAGTCAATTTAAAAATATATCAACCGACCATTTTATCGGTAGCGAAATTTAGAACTAGATTGACATAGCTGGACTTGCCATTAAACGTTCCAATTTCAAACAACTTCTAACTGTAAATAAATTTGGATGGGAAACTTTTTTAACATTAACAAATCCATACGATGTTTCAAGTGCAGCCACAGAAATAATAAGAGCCGAATTAAATAATGGCATACCAGTGTCGCTTTGTTTTATGGCCAAAGGAATCTCTGTACAACCAAGAATCACTGCCTGAGCACCTAAATTTTTAACTTCTGAAATCAAATTTTTTAATATTTTTGTGTCAAGATCCGTTAGCTTGCCTGCTTCAGCGTTACCTATAACACGTGTCACCAACTCCTGTTGATGCGAATTAAGGTAAGTGTTTTGAATACCAGCTCTATTTAAAACTTTATCATAAACACCTAAACGTCTAGTACTGTCAGTCGAAAAAACTGCTACTTTTTTATAGCCAGATTGTACTACTTTGTCTACTGTTTCTTCTACCATGTTTATAATCGGAACAGAAACAGACTGTTGTAACTCATTGTAAAAATGGTGGACAGTGTTACAACCAATAATAATAAGATCACATCCAGCATTTTCCAACACCTTAACACCTTTGATCAACTGATCTTTTACAGAATCCATATGTAAGAAACCAGTCGTATCCCAATCGTGCATTGGCAAACTATATAATATCATTGGCGGAAATTCATAATCTTGTTTTGCACCATAATATTTTTGTGCTTTATTTATAAGTTCTTCATATATATTTGCACTTGATGCTGGACCCATACCCCCCAAAATACCTATAGTTTTTTTCGAATCGTAATTTATTAAACTACTCATATTTATATACTAATTATTGATTTTATTTTTTTATTTAAATACAAATTTTTTAAAATTATTTTATTATCAATACAAGTCAATTCTTCATCAAGTTCATCTTTACTGTACAAAGCATCATAATATTCAGGCAGGGCTGGAGAGATGGCTGTTGTTAAATTAATTTCTTTAGTTAATAACCCTATTTTTTCAAAAGCCAAATTATCCAAATAAACAGCAAGATCAAAACCGGTTGCTGGTAAAATTTCGTCGCCACAATCCATAATACTCAAATACAAATCACAATTTAATAAATTTGTTGGAACTGATTCTGAAATCTTTTTAGTTTCCGAATCGCCTTTACTGTCAGCAAATTGCATTATCCCTTTTTTCATCTCAGTTGTATAATTAATTTGACTAGTCCCGCCAAAACATTTTAAGCCATAATAAAAATTCAATAACGCAAAATCCACTAATGCGCTTGGAATTAGAATCTTTTGCTCTAAAGCTTTAGCAACATCTTCTTCATTCAACCCGATAGAAAACAAACCGTCTTTTGAGACCAATTTATCATTAATTCTATTTAAGCCTATTTTATATTTACTACCTGGTGGTATTGCCCAGAATAAATACGTACCTAGATTATTTTTTGAATCAAAAGCACCCTCAATACCATCAAATAAATCTTTAATTAATATTTCACTACTAGGATTAAATATAAGTTCGTGGATAATTGTTTTTTTGAATAAATGATTTTCGATTAACAAACTTGATACCAAACTTTCCTGCTCTAAATACATCAAATCTGGGCAATTATCAACATTATTTTGATACATTTTTTTCCACAACCTATTATTGATCAACTTTACAAAATTATAATAAAAATCTTCTCCAGTAAACCCATCTGAAATTTCTGTTAAAAGAGTTTTTATTTTTCTAGAGATTTGTTCGTCTTTAATTTTTGTTTGTTTAATGAAATCGTTTATTTTGTCTAGAATTATAATAGCGCCAGTCCTAAAACCATACAGTGTGTGACCAACCATGCTTTTAGAAACAAATGGGATACGACTAGTTTCTACCAAAGATCCGTCGTTTAATGTTAAAGCACCACCTCTTGGAAATGTAGGATTGTGTAGTGTTATATTTGAACAAGCCAAAACTATCAATTCCTTAAAATTATACTTAAAATCGGCATACACATTTGCCAAAGCTAAATGTGAATTTATAAAATCAGGTGGAGAAAGTGGCCCAGTGTGATCTGAAGTAGAGACAATAAAATTTTTCTGTAACTGTTCACACGCCGAAATAGCTCTTTCTTCTCCATATTGTCCGACAACAAACTTTTTAAATGTTAATAAAAATTCGTTTTGTCTTTCCGTATTAATATACGATTTTTTATCATCAATAATATCTCTCAGATATAAATCTACGGTTTTGTCGCCAAAAGATAACAAAAGATCCTTAAAAACAGGCTTTCTTTTGTACACAGCTTCTTGTAGCTTAGCTAATTTTTGTTCAAAATTATCGTTGGAAATATGCATATAACAAAAAACCCTAAGAAAATAAATCTCAAAGGGTTGTGTGTGTCAATTAAATTTCAAAACTAACAATAAATCGATTGGTAAAAAATCTATATTTTTGGGACGACCAACAGATAACTGAATTGTTATGTATTTCATATTAAGCTAATATGATACCTCAAATAACAGTTTTTGTCAATGATCCCCATGGACAAACGGCTAAAATTAGCCAAATTTGTCTGTGGATATCGATGTTTATACTTTTTCTAATATTAATCTAATTTTACCATCGCCAACATTCAACTCTTCGGACGATAAATCACTCACCAGATTTATTTCAGAAGCCAAAACTGAATTCTTGATCTCTTTTTCATAACTTGCAAATATCGAGACTAAATCTTTATCTTCAGTTTGATATTTTATTTTAATGCGGTCATCGATAGTCAGTCCCTGCTCTTTACGCATTTGGTTAATAGTACGCACAATTTCACGCACCAAACCTTCTTTCTTCAATTCTTCATCCACCATAATATTCAACCATACTTTTACCGCACCCTCTTCTTTGCGTGCCCATTGTTCACCTTCCTCAACGAATTCAGCAAAACTAACTTTTTTTACATTCAACTCCTCGGCCATCACCTCCAACAATTCTCGAGACAAATGTTCGGCGTTCATTTTTAATTCCGCCAACGGTTGACGAATCTTCAATTTATTTTCCGCACGCAAAGCCAAACCATATTCTACCATTTTACGCACCAATTCCATATGCTCAAGAATAGCCTGTTCATGCAAATTTTCTTTTGCTTCTGACCACATTTCCAAATGCACACTCTCTAGTTTACCTCCCATTTCCAAATATATTTTTTCCGCAATAAATGGAGTGAATGGCGCCATTACTTTTGATAAAGTTAATAATACTTCATGCAAGGTAGTAATCGCAAATTGCTTATCTATTTCGTCTTCGCCTTTAAAACGATCGCGCGAACGACGAACATACCACTGTGACAACTCCGTGATAAATTCAACAATCGGACGACTAGCATCCACTAACTTGTATTCCTCCATGCCTTTGGTAGTATCTTTGATCAACTGATTTAACTTCACTAAAATCCATTTGTCTAGCGCGTGTTTACTTTCTCCCACTTCAGTAACTTCACTACCAGCAAACATTTTATAAAATTCCACTACATTCCAAAGTGTATTTACTACTTTGCTATACATTTCACGTACTCCCGCTTCCGAAAAATTCAAAGCCTCGGCCGCCATTACTGGTGAAGTAATAAAATAATAACGCATCGCATCCGCTCCATATTTTTCAATCAAAATATCTGGCTCAGGATAATTTTTTAAACGCTTACTCATCTTTTTACCATCTTCGGCTAACACAATTCCATTCACAATTACATTCTTAAAAGCTGGTGTACTTTGTTTAGTTGGAATTGATGGATTATCTCCCATTGATAAAGCCGTAGCCAAAACATGCAAAGTATAAAACCATCCGCGCGTTTGATCCTGACCTTCGGCAATAAACTCAGCTGGGAAACCAGCTTCAAATTTAGTTTTATTTTCAAACGGATAATGCATCTGACCATAAGGCATACTACCCGATTCAAACCAACAATCCAAAACTTCACTCACACGGTGATATACTTTGCCATCTTTTAAAATTTCGATTTTATCAATAATATGTTTGTGTAAATCAGCCACTTTTTGTCCGGATAATTCTTCCAATTCCGCGACACTGCCAACACAAATAATATCACCGTCTTCACTCTCCCAAACTGGTAATGGATCACCCCAAAAACGATTGCGTGATACTGCCCAATCACGTGCGCCTTCAAGCCACAAGCCAAAACGACCATCTTTTATATGTTCCGGTACCCAATTGATTTCTTGGTTATTTTTCAAAAGTTGCTCTTTGATTTCCGTCACTTTTACATACCAACTATCTGTCGCATAATTCAAAAGTGGCGAATCACAACGCCAACAATGAGGATAACTATGCTCCATTTTTTCTTTGGAAAACAAACGACCGTTGGCGGCCAACCATTTAATAATTTCGACATCGGTGACCGTAGGTTCGTCCGCTGGTTTTACTTCGTGGCCAGCAAAATCCTCTACCTCTTCGATAAAGCGCCCGTCCATACCCACGTGTTGTACCAAAGGTACGCCTTCACGTTTTCCTAGTTGATAATCGTCATCACCAAAAGCTGGAGCAATATGTACCACACCAGTACCACTTTCAGTCGTAACAAAATCGGCCGCGACTACACGAAAAGCATTTTCGGTATCTTTGAAATATGAAAATAATGGTTCGTATGTAAGACCGATCAAATCTGCACCTAATACTTCTTTTACAATAATAAAACTTTTATCTTTTAAAACTTGTTCACTACGATCTTTGGCTAAAATAAAATTTTCACCTTCAATTTCTACTACGATATATTGAACTTCTTTATTTACTGCCAACAAAACATTCCCTGGCAAAGTCCAAGGGGTAGTCGTCCAAGCTAATACATACACATTGCCATCTACCCCCAATTTTTCTTTCGCATTTGTCAATTTAAATTTAGCCGTCACCGTAATATCTTTCACATCCTTATACCCTTGATTTACTTCAAAATTGGCCAACGGCGTCACACAACGCGGACAAATATGCATGGCTTTGTGCCCCTTGTAGATCAAATCTTTTTTATATAATTCCTTGAAAACCCACCAGACACTTTCCATATAGGAAAGATCCATTGTTTTATAATCATTTTCCATATCCACCCAACGGCCCATGCGACGCACGGTTTTTTTCCATTCACCTGCATATTTCAAAACAGTCGCGCGACAAGCTTCATTGAATTTATCAACACCGTAAACTTCGATATCTTTTTTACTATTCAAACCCAATTCTTTTTCAATGATATTTTCAACTGGCAAGCCGTGACAATCCCAACCCCATTTTCTATCCACGCGAAATCCACGCATGGTCCAGTAACGTGGCACCACATCTTTAATTAAAGATGCCACGATATGACCATAATGCGGCAAGCCGGTCGCAAAAGGAGGGCCGTCATAAAAATGATAAGGCTTATCTTCTGGACGTTCTGAGACTGATTTTTCAAAACATTGATGTTCATCCCAATATTTCAAAATGTCATTTTCGTTTTGTGAACTATTATACATAATTTTTGTCATTCCCACGAAAGTGGGAATCTTTATTAAAAATAAAAAAACACGAATAATTCGTGCCAAGAGTCTCGATTTGAGACGGTACCATCTTGTGCTTTTGCTTAATTGGGCTATGACGGGCCTCCCGGAAAGGTCTACTTTTTGCTAAGATTAGCAAATTTCTACTTTCAGCTCCCCGTTGATGACGGGTTATAGCGCTTTATAATATGTTGCTATTTTAATTGATGCTTGAGATTTTGTCAATCTGAATATTTGCCTAACTAAGGCGATAAAGGTATAATACAGTGGTTAAAAAGAATTATTATATGCTTTATATTGCCTCCGATCATGCCGGTTTTCAGCTAAAAAAACATTTAGTTACTTATATCAAAACGCAACTTAGAAAATCTGCTCAAGATTTGGGGCCAAAAAAATTTGATAAAGAAGATGACTTTCCAGACTTCGCTACTCCTTTGGCTAAAAAAGTAGTTACAAAAGATAAAGATTTAGGCATTTTAATTTGTGGCACTGGCCATGGGGTCTGTATGACCGCAAACAAGACCAAGGGAATACGCGCAATTTTGGGATATAGTATAGAAGCGGCTGAAATGGGAAAAAAACATAACGACGCCAACGTACTTTGTCTGGCTGGAAAAGTATTATCCAACGAACATGCGGTCGCGATAGTAAAAAAGTTCTTATCAACAAAATTTGAAAATGCCGAACGTTTAGTAAGACGTAACAAAAAAATTGCTGATTTAGAAAAATAATTTATGATCATTCCTGCTATTCTAGAAAAAAACTTTAATGATTTTGCCGACAAAGCCAAAAAACTTTCCTTTGCACCATTAATTCAGATAGACATCATGGATGGTGAATTTGTTCCTGCAAAATCTTTTGAAGAAATAGAAAAAATAAATGAACTTAATTTAAATAATGAGTGGGAATTGCATTTGATGGTAAACCACCCAATATTAGCCATTAATAAATGGAAAATTGTTAAAAATATCAAACGAATTATTTTTCATATTGAATCAGAGGACAATCCGCTTGATGTGATCAAAACTATCAAAAGCAATGGTTACGAAGTGGGAATTGCAATAAATCCAGGGACTAATAAATTTGAAATCCTACCGTACATCAACGACATAGATGAAATTTTATTTCTAACTGTAATTCCCGGAACTCAAGGTGCACCGTTTGAATCATCCGTTCAAGATCACATCATAGAGCTAAAAAGAATTTTGGATGTTAAAGAGAAAGATATGTTGATAGCTGCGGATGGAGCAATAAATAAAAATAATATTCAAGAACTTAAAAAATGGGGCGTAAATAATTTTTGTGTCGGCAGTGCAATTATTGGCTCTGATGACTACAAAAAAGCTTACGAGGAATTAAATGAATTAATATAATTATGTTTGACCTTATCATTATTGGTGCGGCGGCGGCTGGTAGTAGTGCGGCAATTTACAGCGCTAGAAGAAAATTAAATTTTAAAATTGTTACTGATGATATCGGTGGCGAAGTGGCATTATCGGGCGTAGTAAATAATTGGCCTGGAATTTTGGAAATCCAAGGTTTTGAATTAGCCCAAAAATTTAACGAACATGTAAAATCTTATGGCGTAGAAATCGATCAGGGATTTAGGGTAGAAAAAATTGTGTCAGAAAAAAACTATCACACTGTGTTTGCCAAAAGTGGCAGTGGCGAAGAAAGACAATATCAAACAAAAACGGTAATTATCGCGACCGGCATCCACCCACGTCATCTTGGGGTAACGGGCGAAGAAGAATTCAATCGCAAAGGTGTTACTTACTGTACAGTTTGTGATGGCCCTTTATTTAAAAATAAAATTACTACAACGATTGGTTCTGGTAACTCCGCTCTAGAATCTGCCCTGATGATGGCAGGCATTGCTAAGAAAGTATATTTATTAAGTAAGTATACAAATACCGCCGAAAATAATTTTGGCTTCCCAAAAGGTGAAAATATTTTAATTGATAAAATTAAAACTTTTGAAAATGTTGAAATTATATATGGTGCTGTCACCACCGAAATTACTGGTGAAAAAAATGTAGCGGGTGTAAAATACACAGATAATACTGGCGCAGAAAAAATTATTGAAACTCAAGGTGTAATGATTCATATTGGACAAACTCCAAATTCACAATTTACCGACGTTGAAAAAAACGCGATGAAAGAAATAAAAGTTGACGCAAAATGTCGCACTAATATTACAGGAATTTTTGCCGCTGGCGATGTGACCGATGTCGCCTACAAACAAATCGGTATATCGGCTGGCCAAGGCATCACTGCCGCATTGGCCGCCATTGAATATCTTAATAGATGGAGTGAATAATAAAAATATATGCCACCAGGAATTGAAAATCGCGGCAACATGCCTGTTAGTGCAATTAGCATAGAAAATATAAAATTCGGATTGATGGACAGCAAAATTGACGCAACATTTATTAAACAAAATTTAAATAACTTAATAAAGGATGTTCAAAGCGTAAATGGAAATGTAATTCAACTTGGAATTACTGCAGATCAACTAAAAGATGTTTATGGAAACATTGTCAAAAGAAATGGTCAATTAGGAAAAGACTTCCCAGCCGATCAATTACAAATCTTAGATGAATTAATCGATCAAGTTGAAGCAAAAGAGGCAGAACAAAAAGGACAAGGCACCAACGACAATGCGGAAATTGGTTACACAACGGAAACAATCACCTCAAACGAAAAAGCAACTGTAAGAAGTACGATTGATGCATATTCAGCTTGGCGTAATATTGTATCTGACGATCTATTGAGAAATACTGGATCTAAATGGAATGATGTTGATAGACAAATTTCCGATCATCTTAGTAAACTAACTGAACTTAAAAACCTTCAAGCATATAAAGACGACAAGACTGAGGTCGACACAATTATTGCAAATGCGGCCGCACTAAAAGAATGGCACGGCAGACTTCCAACACAACCAATACGCATAGCAGCTTAATTATATATTCATAATTTAATAGTATGGATTTCTTATTTAGTCTAATTCCAGGTTTACCTTGGGATATCATGGTAATCACCATGAATGCAATCGCAATGGCTGGTGCCACTCTTCATATTTATGGAGTATTTTTAGAAAAAGAAAAGCGCCGTGATATCGTATTTATCATTGGTGGAATTTGTCTAATTATTTATTCCATCTGGATTAGAAATAAGATATTCTTCTTGGCCATGGGTGGTTTTACTTTGGCAAGTACCATTGAATTTATTGAAATTTTGACCGGACATCATAAACACAGCGAGAAAATGATTGAGGACTTTAAAAATCCAAATTCATAGAGTATGTACAAGATTATTGCAATCGGAGATGTTATTTTGGATACTCATGTTAAAATCGATGATGCCTCAGTCGAGTGTGGTTTGGATGGACATAATTGCAAACTCTGTTTAGAGTTTGCCACAAAAATACCCGTTACCGATAGTTTTCAAACTGTAGGTGGCAATCCGGCAAATCTTGCCTTTAGTACATCAAAACTTGGCTTGGCCACTGCAATATTAAGTACAATTGGAACAGATTCAAATGGCCAAACAATTCTTGAAGATTTAAAAAAAAATAAAATAGACACTCAACATATTTACCTAAATAAAAAAGTAAAAACTAGATATTCCATTATTTTAAATTTTAAAGGTGAACGAACAATTTTATCTTATCACCAAAAGCGAAACTACATCTGGCCAAAAAATTTTCCAGCCACTGATTGGATATATTTTACCAGTTTAAGCGAAGGTTTTGAAACCTTACAAGAAAAACTATTTAAATATTTATCAAAACACCCTTCTGTTCGTTTAGCATTGAACCCTGGATCATTTCAATTAAAAAATAATTTGGAGTTAACAAAAATTGCCGCTTCAAAAAGTGATCTGCTCATTGTTAATTTGGAAGAAGCAGAAAAAATTGCTGGTGTTAGTTTTAAAAAATTGAAATCCGTACAGAGCTTGATTCATAAATTACTTTCACTAGGTGCTCGCGAAGTGGTTATTACCGATGCCGCCAATGGCGCCTGGTGTGGCAACAATGAGTATATTTGGCATATGGATGCTTACCCAGTTCCAATCATTTCCAAAACTGGTGCTGGCGATGCTTTTTCCGCTGGATATTTATCTGCCAAAATATTTGGACATGATTTACCCACTTGTCTTACATGGGGCATTGCCAATAGTTGTTCTGTGCTTGGACATTTTGGTGTTCAAAATGGATTACTAGACCAAAAAAATCTCAAAAAAATGATTACGAAATTTTCCAAAATAAAACCAGAAGAAATTTAAAATGAAAGACCCTCCTAATATGGAGGGTCTTTCATTTTAAGTGTATCTATTGTTCTTGCGAATAAAAATCAATTTCAATCGTTTCGTGAATACCACGTAAATGATTCAATTCCTTTTTACGACCAACAAAGAAATCATGGGCTTGTCCAACTTCTTCATGCGAAAAGCTTGGCGCTAAAAGACACAACCCATGCTCGAATGTTTCCACACGAGCTCTGATTTCATCAGCCAATATCGGGTGATCTTCTTCTTTGTCTGCCAAATCCTTCAGACGATTTAAATTTTGTTCAATTTCTTCTAAAATAATTTTGAATTCCTCAACTTTTTTTAAATAAAGATCTTTTTTTAAACCAATCGCTTCCCGTACCGCAAGTTCACGCAATTGAATCTGCATGTCCACCAAAGCACCGTTTAAAATTGCGCGCTGTTCTTCATTAAAAAAATTGGCCATTCTTCCAGAGTGCAGATCGTTTAAATCCATACCAAGATGTCGGTATTCCAAATATTTTTCTTGAATATCAATTGGCACATTCGCCAGCAAAAAATGTTCTGCAATATTTTCTTGCGTGACAGCAACTATTTCTTTAAAGGCTTGGTTCCATGGCCAGATTTGATAACCATATTTTATCATGATTTTTTCAAGATCCTCAAGATTGGAATTATTTTCCATTATATTTTTTAGGTCCTTTCGGATTTGATATTTTAAATCTTCTGGAAATAATGGTGGAATATTTTCAACCAGTTGCTGAAACAATGAAAACGTAAATTGCATAATAATTAATTATTTTTGGAAGAAATATAATACATCGTAATACCAGCCGCCACACTTACATTGAGACTCTTTTTCTTACCCTTCATATCTAGTTCGATTTCCGTATCACAATATTTTAACAAACTTTTTGTGACACCTGTTTTTTCATTACCCACGACTAATGCTAAGGGAAATTCTGGTACCCACTCATATATATTAACACTTTTTGATGTTTGCTCCAAGGCAACAATTTTATATCCCTGTTCTTTTAACTTTTTCAACAATCTTCCTGTTTGTTTTGCGTATTCCCAAGGAACCCATTTTTCCGCACCTAGCGACACTTTATCCAAACGAGGATGAGGAGGACACGGTGTATAGCCGGTAAGATAAATCTTATCTACCCCCGCCCCATCAGCAGTTCGAAACATAGCGCCGACATTGTGTGCACTGCGAATATTTGGTAAAATTAAGATAAAGTTTGAGGCCATATATAATTCAATAAATCTTTAAAATATGACTGGTAATGAGAACGAGGTAAGCGGAAGAGAACGTGTACAGAAATCAATGTTGGGTGTTTATGATGTGGCAATAGAATTGTCAGAAAATGGTAGCTTATCTTCTTCAGATGCTTCTCTTGTTAAAGATTTGATTAGAGGATTGGAATCAGGAATAATGAATTTTGACTCTGAAATAAGCTATGGTTTAAAAGACAAAATAACTTTACAAGGATTGATTGAAAAAATTATCAACAAATGTATAACCAATGCTGACAACTCAAGAAAAATGGCTGGGCAAGAAACGGAATATTCACAAAAACTTGATAATTTTTGGAAAAGATTAAAGGAAGCAACTTACGGAGATCTAAATTCTAACCGTACTATCAACTAATTATTTCCCCAGATAAGTAATTTCGTTTTCATCCAAACGTTTTAAACCAGAATCATTTTGCGATTCTTCAAAAATGTGCGCAACTAATCCAGGAACACGAGCGGCAATGAAAATGCCCTTCATTATTTTTGGATCAAAACCCATATCGGCTAAAATTGCACCCATCGCTCCATCGATATTTAATGGTAAAGGTTTGGAAGATTTTATATTCAATTCTTTTTCCACCAAAACGGCCACCTTACAGCATTTATTATAAAAACCCAATTTTTTGGCAATTTTTAGTATTTCTAAACTACGATTATCTTCAGCCAATACCGCGTGACCAAATCCAGGTACACGCACTCTTCTTGATTTCAATTCTTTCACCAGTTCGCTAATATTTTTATTATCTTGGTTGTCGATAAAAAATTTAGCGGCGTTTTTTATCGCTCCACCATGTCTCTCGCCCATTGCCAAAATACCTGCGGCCAATGAAGCATGTAAACTGTTTTGAGCCGAAGACACAATGCGTGCGGTCATAGCTGATGCTGTGCCGGTTCCATGATCAATCGCGGCCACCAACAAAGCATCTAGCATTTTGGTCTCCACCGCTCTAGGCAATCGCCCACGCCATATCAAAAACATTGTTTCAGTAAAACTATTATTTTTAATTAACCCCGATAATTTTTTCCCGCGAATTATTTCGTCACCGCCATTAACATTAGTAATTGATGTTTCCCATTTCATATATTTATATTTAAAGTTATTTAGAATAAAATATGATATTAAGCAAATGGTTGTATCTTAACCACCAAATCATCATAAGTATCCGCAATCATCACCCCAACGGATTTTAAAGCATATTCTTTTTCCTCAGCACTTTGTCCTTTTTCAACTATCGCCCCCGCGTGACCAATATTCATACCTTCAGGAAATAAATTAGCAAATTTCCCGCCAATATATACCGCCAACGGTTTTGTATATTCTTTATTTTTTATCATTTCTACTATTTCGAATTCATAACCACCACCATGTTCACCAAAAATTACCACCGCTTTGGTTTGTATGTCTTGTTCAAATAATTTTAGTAAATCCGCATAAGTGGTACCCATTAGCAAATCACCACCAACATGTACCGCGGTACTTTGTCCTAAGCCAGCTTTACGAATTTGCCATGATAGTTCGTTGGTCATACCACCAGAACGAGAAATAACTCCAACGCTTCCTGCTTGAAATACTTCATTGGCCAAAGCGAGAGGACCGCCGACTACTCCAATTCGCCCTTCTCCTGGACTTATATATCCAAGCGAACTTGGCCCAATCAATCGGATATTTTTTTCTCTAGCGGCCGCCAAACAATAGGCAGTGTCTTGAATTGGAATTCTTTCAACGATTGTATTTATAATAGAAATATTATTTTCGATTGCTTCCAATATCGCTTCTTTAGCGGCAAATGGCGGAACATAAATTGTAGTCGTAGAAATATCTGGATGTGCCAACATCGCTTCTTTGACTGAATTAAAAACAGGCACACCTTCTACAAATTCTCCTCCCTTTCCTGGACGCACACCCGCTATCACCTGCGTACCATATTCACGCATCGAAGAGCAAGCCTTCTGTCCCTCTTTGCCAGTTATTCCTTGTACCAAAACTTTTGTATTTTTATTTATTAAAATAGACATAAATTATTTATTTATCATATCTACTAAAGCAGTCGCCGTCGCTCCCATTGAAACTTCTTTACCAAAAATTTTCAAATTCAAATTATTGCGTTGCGCACATTCTCTCATCAATCTTTTACCTTCCTCTTCATTTGGACCAGCCCGTCGTATAACTATAGGATAGGTTGGCTTTACTTCATCGAGTGCATCAATGATACCACTAAAAGTAGCGGCAATATCGGTAAAATTTGCTACCCCACCCGCTATCCACAAACCACGTAAGCCTGGTTTTGATAAAACAATTTTTGCTAATTGTGACACTTTTTCACGAGGTGGATTACCAGAATATTCTGTATAATTAGCGGGCTTTAACCCTACTTGAAACAATGCATCCATATTGGCAATGCTCGCTCCACCACCAGAAAACAAGACGGCAATATCACCATCCATTTCAATATATTTCCCGGCGGTTCCGCGATAATAGTTTTCACCTTCATCAATCTTTATCACATTTGTTTCACGTTCTGTCGGCAAACGACCAAGCATAGTACGTGGCTCAAAATTCCAATCTTTGTGTCTAAAAAAAGCATCATCGTCAATGGCTATTTTTGCGTCAGCAGCAATGAATTTTTCAGTGTGTGTTTTTACCAGTGGATTTATTTCCACCACACGAGCGTCGCTTTTCAAAAAACACTGCCAGAGCTCATTTGCCATTGGAATTTTCAAATCAATTTTTTCTTGTCGAATATCAATCCAAACTTTTTGAATTTTATCTTCAGCAACTTCCTCGATATCGATACCGCCACTTTCTGAATAAATTAAAACTGGTTGTTTTTTGTTTGTATCATACGTAATAGATAAATAATGTTCCTGAGCAATATTTAATTTTTCTTCCATTAACACTCCACAAACATACTGACCGCG
>CAYZHG010000060.1:0-4952 GCA_964477455.1 uncultured Gammaproteobacteria bacterium | reverse complement strand
CAAGGGTCGGTAACTTTGTTTTCAGATGGATTGGAAAAAGCAAAATCTGGGGTTACTTCATTAGATGAATTATTGAGAATGGCCGAGCCACCAAAGTTTTAAAGTTATCCCATGAAAAAGGATAAAAAAATAGAACAAAAAATTATTCCACTAAAAAAGAAAAATAGTATTTTATCTTTTTCTTTTGGTTTTGCCGAAGAGAGTCAATATTTTGTAGAAAGTCTATCAATGTTGTTGGCATCTGGTATGGATATTATTGAAGCACTCGAAGCTATAAAAGCCGAAGTAAAATCTACACAATTAATAAATATTATAGATGAGTTGGTAGAAAATATTAATTCCGGTTTTAGCTTGTGGCAATCTTTAGAAAAAACAAAACTTTTGCCTCCACATATTATTTCTCTAATTAAAATCGGCGAAGAGAGTGGCCGGCTTCATCAAAGTCTGGCGGTTGTAGTGGTACAACAAAGCAAAAGTCAATCATTCAAATCAAAAATTCGTGCCGCAATGATGTACCCCGTCTTTGTAATGGGTGTCGCTATGACAGTCGGAATTGGAATTGCTTGGTTTATTTTACCAAAACTTTCTACGGTTTTTAACCAGCTCAATTTAAAATTACCGTTAGTTACCAGATTACTCATGGGATTTGGTTCTTTTTTATCAAAATATGGAGCAATCGTTGTACCAATCTTTATTATCGCTGTTTCTGTAATATTTTATTTCCTATTTTTTTATAGAAAAACAAAATTTATTGGTCAAGCGATTCTTTTTTCTATTCCCGGAATCAAAAATCTTATACGTGAAGTTGAGTTAGCGCGGTTTGGTTATATCATGGGAACTTTGCTTGAAGCCGGACTACCAGTACTTGAAGCTCTAAATTCATTAGGCGAATCTGGCACACTACGCGCCTATGGAAAAATTTATACGCTACTTAAAGATGGGGTAGAAGAAGGAAAATCTTTTGAGGAATGCTTTCATTCAAATCCAAAGATAAGAAAGCTTATTCCAACAACGATCCAAAGTTTAATTGCCGTCGGAGAACGTTCCGGTCGTTTAGGAAAAATATTTTTAAATATTAGTGAAAGCTACGAAAACAAAACTGAATTAACCACCAAAAATTTAAGTGTAATTTTGGAACCATTACTATTAGTGGTCGTGTGGCTTGGAGTAGTAGCCGTTGCAATGGCAGTAATTTTACCTATTTATAGTTTGGTCGGCGGATTAAACCAAAATCCTCAATCAACTAGCTCAAACAAATCTGTACAAATTCCTCCACCAAAACCCGTTATAGTTGCGGTTCCAGTTTTGCCTACTACCACTATTATGATGGCAACTTCTTCACCGATAATAGCTACCAGCACCATAACAATTGTCACTCCAATTATAATACCAACCACCACTCCAACCTCGACTCCAACTACCAGTACTCTTCCTATTTCAATCCCAAAAATTCCCACTTCTGGAACTCTAGAAATACTTGGTTTTTCAAGTATTTACACCCTTCCAAATGCGAAATCAGAAATAGTACAACAAGCGGCCGTTGGAGAAAGATTTAAATATACAGACACCAAGATCGGTTGGTACAAAATAGTTTTGTCTCCAGACCAATTTGGATGGGTAAGTGCACAATACATTCAGATTGTATCATTTGCTCCATAAAATATGTATAAATTTTCCGAGAAAAAAGGTTTTACTCTTTTAGAATTACTTTTAGTAGTGGCTATTATGGGTGTCTTGGCTGTAATTGGAACACCTATGTATTTATCATTGCAGGCAGAAAATGAAATGAGTATTACTTCCTTAACCATCAACGACATTTTACATCGCGCCAAACTAAAGTCACAAGCTATCGACGGTGATGCTTCGTGGGGAGTAGAAATTAAAAAAGGATCGCTAATTATTTTTAAAGGGATTAGTTTTGTAAACAGAAACCCAATATATGATGAAGAATATTCCATATCAAATGCTGTAGATTTGTCTGGACTATCGGAAGTTATTTATTCTTCTTTATATGGAATTCCAAATATTACTGGCGAAATAAAACTAAAACATCTCGATGGGCGCCAATCACAACTCAGCATCAATGCATTTGGAATTGTAAACAACCCATGATCGCCTGTTTATGTTAAAAAACCAACAAAAAATAAATTCAAAGGGTTTTTCGCTGATAGAAATCATATTATCTAGCGGACTACTTGCATTATTTGCTTTAGCTTTTTTAAGTGTATTGGGTTTTAGCCAGGAGAGCACACTCCGAGCCGGACAACGTAACCGAGCAATTATTTTGGCAGAAGAAGGTCTTGAGGCCGCTCGTGGTATTAGAGATGAAAATTTTTCTTATTTAATGCCCGGTACTTTTGGACTGTTGGCCAACAACAAATGGAACCTAACAGTTCAGCCAGAATTAATTGATAATTTTACACGCACCATTACTATCGTAGATATAAATTCTCAAACAAAACAAGTAACATCTGAAGTAGCCTGGAAACAAACTGGCGGCAATCAGGTATCTGTATCTTTTTCAACTTTATTTACAGATTGGCATACAGCCACTAGTGCTGGTACTAGCACTCAATTTTGTGGAATTTAATATGTTCAACATAAAAAACAATCGAGGGTTTACTTTGATAGAGCTACTATTATATACAGTAATTGCCGCTGGGCTATTATTAGCAATCACCGCTATGATTGCATTATTGAGTAAATCTAGAATAAAAAACCAAACCATCGGAACGGTAGAACAACA
The DNA here is from genome assembly GCA_964477455.1 of uncultured Gammaproteobacteria bacterium. Lineage (GTDB taxonomy): Bacteria > Patescibacteriota > Patescibacteriia > Magasanikbacterales > GWA2-37-8 > CAIOJG01. The sequence goes on along the minus strand of CAYZHG010000060.1, from coordinate 2,206 downwards.
AGGAGAGCAAATAATGCAAATTATTAACCAAGAAATTAGAAATTCAAAAATGGTTGTTGTCCCCACCAATGGAAACAGCGGCACCACTTTACAGTTACAGGATATTTTTGGACAACCGATAATTTTTGATCTAGCTAGCACGACATTGCGTGCAACAAAATCAAATCAAACAACCGCAATTTCTTCCAACCGTATTACAGTAAGTGAGTTACAATTTTTAAACTTATCTCCAGACAATTTACATAATTCTATTAAAATAAAATTTACCTTAAGTTACAATAATATCGCCGGTCGCATCGAATATAATTATAGTCAAACTTTTTATGGCACAGCCACACTTCGACAACCTTAATAAAAATGGTTTTGCCGTTTTAATCGGTGTTTTAATAGTTGGTGCTTTTGGTGCCGCTGTTGTTGTTTATTTAATATTGTCTGGTTTATATTCTTATCAAAATAGTTTTATTTTAGAACAATCAAACACGGCCAAAGCATCTACGAACGCCTGCGCTGAAATTGCTTTAAATAAAATACAATTATGTTCATCTACAGTTGGAGTAGGAAATGTTCAAATTGGAAATAACAACTGCGAATACAATATTATTAGCAATGGGAATCAATCAAAAACCATACAAGCATCATCGCAGATTGGATCAGTGGTGAGAAAAATAAAAATAATAACAAACCAAATCGATCCAAAAATTGTAATTGAATCATGGCAAGAAGTACCATCATTTTAAAATTATGATATAATAAACAATAACTAAATAACTGAATTTAATTTATAATTGAATAAATACAATATGCAAAATATGAATAAAAAAGGCTTTACATTATTGGAAATTTTATTGGTAGTGGCGGCTATCGCAATTTTAGCGGGTATCGTAATCGTGGCTATCAATCCTGGCAAGCAATTGGCTGACACTCGCAATGCTCAAAGACAGGTCAACGTTACTACAATTTTAAACGCAGTTTACCAATATTCAATTGACAGTAAAGGTGTATTACCAACCGGTATTACACAAACTCCAACGGAAATCTGTAAAACAGGAGGTAGTTGTGCTGGATTGATAGATCTTGCAGTATTAACAACAAACGAAACATATCTCACTGCAATTCCGACGGATCCTACAGCAGTTAGCACCAATGGCACCGGTTACAAGATCGCCCAAAGTGCCAACGGTCGCGTTACTGTTTCTGCACCTTCCGCTGAGCAAGGAAAAACAATTAGTGTTACAAGATAATTTTATAAGATGAACAAAAAAGGTTTCACTCTTCTAGAAATTTTACTAGTCGTCGCGGCTATCGCAATTTTAGCTGGCATTGTTATTGTTGCCATAAATCCTGGTAAACAACTAGGGGCCACTAGAAATGCCGCAAGACAATCAGATATTAATACTATTGTAAATGCTGTTTATCAATATTCTTTAGATAACAGCGGGTTATTTCCATCAAATATAGACACTAATTTAAGAATGCTTGGCACTGCCGGTACTGGCTGCAATATATCCTGTGGTGTTAGCGGAAATAGTGTAGTCAACAATATTGTTGGCGGACCATTATCAATTGTCGATGACAGTCAATCGACTTTTGTAGGCACTCTTACCAACCTTATATATAACAATACTAATAATTTATTAACTTTAGCGAACAACCAAACTAACGGTGTTTATGAATCAAATATCAAAGATGCAACCGCAAGTTCCTCTTGGAGCAACATCGCTTGGACGCCAAATTTTCCAACCGGAAAAGCTTTGCCAAATAATTCTGCCACAGAAACAGGCTACCCGACAGGCAATATTAATATGGCTGGCAATGTTCTACTTTATCATCTAGATGAGGCTAGCGGAATTTTATCCGATTCATCGGGAAATAATAAAAATGGTACTGCGTTCAATAGTCCAACATACCAATCAAATGGAATTTACAATTACGGACTAAAATTTGACGGTGTAAACGATTATGTTAAAACAGCATTAGTAGATTCTACAAACACCAACAAAGTAGCTATCGCTTTTTGGATAAAATTACCCACAGCCAACCCATCAGCTCAAATAATTTTTGAATCATCACCAAACTATAATTTGCGATCAGATAGTTATATTGCTACTGTAACAAATAATAAAATAGGTGTTGGTATCTATGGTAATTCTGGATATTCTACCTGGGCAGCGGACAATGTTTTACAGCCGAATGTTTGGTATCACAT
>CAYZHG010000059.1:0-3278 GCA_964477455.1 uncultured Gammaproteobacteria bacterium | reverse complement strand
TGTCCGTGATGGTGACACATCCTCTCAAAATTGGTATACTTATGAAAAGAAGAATAATATGAAAAAATATTTCTCAGCCATATTTTTAGTAGCCATCATGTGCTTGATTGTTTTTGGTGTTAGTTCTGCTTCTGCACAATCAAATAATAATAATTTGCAAACGAACAAAAAATTAGCATTAAGTAGCTGGGATAAAACTGTTTCTTGGTTTAAAAAAACTGTTCAACCCTCCAAAACAGTTGTAGTACCACCCGTTCCTGTTGTTCCGAAAATAGCTCCAATCAAACCTAAATCTGCAACATCTTCAACACAAAAACCTAAAACAATTATCTCCAAGAAAAAAAATATTTCTAAAACAGTCCAAAAACAACAAAATTTAATAAATAAAAATGTTGTCGAAAAAAAAGCAATCACAACTGTTACAAATAGTTTTGTTACAGAAAAAAATGTGGTAGAAGAATTTGTAAGTCCTATAATTGATTACACGGCTCCGCTTAGTCCTGTCGTTGTTGATGTTGGAAGTTTAGATTTAGAGAGACCTATAACTGTGGCGAAAGGAATTAATAGTAGTGGCGTTGTGGTTGGTTATTCGGTAAAAAATAGTCGCAGTTTATCATCTCCATTTTTATCGAAGAATGGTAATATTAAAAATATTGGTGGTGGTTATTACGGTACAGCAAATGCCATAAATGATAATAATCAAGTAGTTGGTCAAATATTGGGGTCAAGCACTTCTGAAGGGGGTGGAAAATCCCAAGCTTTTATTTGGGAAAATAATAAAATCACCAAAATTGGTAAATCACCCGGTATCGCAAATGACATAAATAACAAAAAACAAGTCGTTGGATTTATGTGGATCGGACAATATGAAGGATATCCGGTACATTCATTTATTTGGGAGAAAGGAAATACCAAAGATTTGGGTACTCTAGGTGGCGATGATAGAGGAGGTGCGACTACTGCCAATGCTATTAATGATGAAGGTCAAGTTGTTGGCTGTTCAATAGCTAAAGATGGATTACAACATCCTTTTTTATGGGAAAATGGAAAAATGAAGGATTTGGGTAATTTGTATAATGAAGGTGGGTGCGCGGTTGATATCAATAATTCAGGTCAAGTAGTTGGATATTTTTACAAAAAAGATGACAATCCAAAATATAGAATAATTGAAGCATTTTTATGGGAGAAAGATGTGCTGACAGCACTGACTGATGCCCCCAAAAATTTTTGGCCATATAAAATTAACAATCTTGGAGATGTTGTTGGCGCATATAATGGTTTGACGATTAGAAAAAATGGTGTTTATTCGTCGTATTTAGAATTAAGCGGCTGGTCATTGGATGTTAATGATGGAGTCGGTTTTAACGATAACAGACAAGTGGCGGCGTCAGGTAATAGGGCTGAAAATAATTTTAAATACGGTTTGATGATTTCTTTGCCAGACAATATGCCGGCGATACAGGCTAAAGTGCAAAATATAATTAAAATTGAGCCAGTAGAAGAACCTAGAGATCCGAATACTGCTTACCCCGTCATGGTCCCAGCTCCAGCTCCGATTTTTTAGATTTCAATATGTTGATAAATAAATAGATATAGGATAAAATAGAGCTGTTTTAATATAGCTCTTTTTTTATGATTCGTACTTTAGTTGATTTTTTTTCTGGCTTTCCTCCAGAAATCGCCACTTTTATATTGTCCATGCTCCCTTTTACCGAAAAGGTTTCATTGGCTATCGGAATTGCTGTTTTTCATTTGGTTCCTTGGGAGGCTTTGATTATCGTAACTGTTGGCAATATGGTGCCGATTTTTTTAATTTTAGGGCTGGCCGAAAGATTTCATATTTGGATCTCCAAAAATGACGGTTTTTTTGGAAAAGCTTGGGTTAAGACTATTGCTCACACTCAACATAAATTTGCCAAATATCAAAAGTATGAATTGTGGGGATTGTTTATTTTCATGAGTTTGCCTTTGCCAATTAATGGTGGAATTACCGCCGCATTGATTGCCTTTGTTTTGGGTATGCCAGCCAAAAAAGCTTGGCCATATCTTTTTGCAGGCGTGATGGTTTCAAATTTAATTACCTTGGCCGTCACGGTTGGTTTGGGAAAAATATTTTAATCCAATTTCACGAATATGAATTTGGATAAATTACAGATTTTGAGTAAAAAGATTGAAGAGGCAATGAGTCTTTTGAAATTACCGGATTTGAAAATTAAAGCTCAGCAACTAGAAGAACAGATGAATGTGACAGATTTTTGGACTGACCAAAAACGAGCGCAAAATATTTCTCAAGATTATCAAAATATAAAATCAGAAGTTGAAAAATGGGAGGAGATAAAAAAGCAAGCTAGTGATCTGTTGGAGCTGGCTCAAAGTGGAGACGAAAGTCTGGAAAAAGAAATTGACCTCCAAACTTCTCAATTAGAAAAAAAATTTCAAGACTACGAATTGTTTTTATTGTTAAATGGTCCCTACGACGACAACAATGCAATCATCGCAATCCATGCTGGTAGTGGTGGAACAGAAGCTCAAGATTGGGTAGAGATGTTGTTGCGGATGGTTTCTAGATTTTGTGAAAAACAAAATTGGCGCTTGGAAATTCTGGATGAAAGTCGAGGAGAAAAAGTTGGTTATAAATCAATTACGATTCGAGTAAGTGGTCGCTATGCTTTTGGCTATCTCAAATCCGAACATGGCGTACATCGCATGGTGCGTATTTCTCCTTTTGATGCCGAAAAAATGCGTCATACTACTTTTGCTTTGATGGAAGTGTTGCCAGAATTGGATGATAGAATTGAAGTAACGATTGACCCAAAAGATTTGCGTATCGATACTTTTATGAGCGGTGGTAAAGGTGGTCAAAGTGTGAATACTACTTATAGTGCAGTGCGTATTGTGCATTTGCCAACTGGTATTAGTGTGTCTTGTCAAAATGAACGTTCGCAATTGCAAAACAAAGAAACGGCGATGAAGATTTTGAAAGCAAAATTGCATTTGTTGGAAGAAGAAAAGCAAGCGAAGGCGCATAAAGAATTGCGCGGTGAATATAAATCGGCGGAGTGGGGGAACCAAATTCGTAGTTATGTTTTGCATCCTTATCATTTGGTGAAAGATCATCGCACGGATTATGAATCTACTGATCCTGAGGGGGTGCTCGAAGGAGATTTGTTGCCATTGTGTGAAGCGTATCTTAAATGGATTAAAGAGTAATTTAGTTACAGGTTTAGCGGTTTATCTTTTCGCTTTTTTTGACCGCGAGGTCAAAAGGATGAGCCTCG
>CAYZHG010000058.1:0-8566 GCA_964477455.1 uncultured Gammaproteobacteria bacterium | reverse complement strand
GCACGAGTTTTTTCTGATGCTATCGGGTCAATCTTATCCATGTTTATGTTTCCAGATGCATCTACCTGCAATTTGCCCTTACCCAACCATTTAATTTTTATACCGATACTTTGTAACAATTCTATAATGCGCTTGACTTCTTCAATCTCAGGCATATCCACCAAGGTAGTAATACCTTTGATAGCCGCACAGGCACACAAAATAGCTACAGCCGAATTTTTAGCCGATTGATTTTCGATTGACCCGTTTAACTTTTTACCGCCATTTATTACAATATAAGACATAGATAGTACCTTTATTTTTTATCTATTCTATACTATACTACAATTTATCAAATCTTGCAAACCAAAATTATCCTTTAATCTGGCTTAAATAACGACTAATATGGAATATCCTGGCACTCGATTTACACGTCCGTGGAGATTGGCATTTTTATCACTATTTATCATTGCCTTTCTTATAATTTCTCCGGCTTTAGTTTTATATTCATCTGGCTATCGCTATGATTTTAAAAATGGAATCATTCAAGAAACTGGTGCTATCAGCATCGATATCATGCCCAAAAATGCTTCTGCTTATTTAAATGATGCGAAATTAAAATCTAAGGTGCCAATTCGGTTAAAAAATTTAGCGCGTGGCAAATACAAAATCAAACTCACCGCTGATGGTTATTATGATTGGGAAAAGGAAGTAGTTGTGGAAAACAAACAAACGGTTTATATAAAAGAAATAAAGTTAATTAAAAAATCAGAAGCGCAAAAAATTTCTGATAACAATGTTAAAATTATTTCATTATCTAAAAATGACGAATACCTGATTTATCAAACGCACGATAATCCATCATTATTTTGGTTAAGAAATATCAATTCGGACACTGAAATGCAGTTCGTCACCGGTACACTAAATAAAAGTTATCAAATAAATTGGTCTAATAAAAACAACAATTACGCCACCATAGTTTCTGATGATTTAGGAGAAATTTATGTTATTAATGCTAGCGATCCAACCAAACACTGGAATCTTTCAAAATTGGAAAAAAATGTTATTACTAAAGTTCAATGGAATAATACTACCCAACCAGAGCTATTTTATTCGACAAAAAACCAATTAATGGTTATTAATCCAGCAACAAAACAAAAATCATTGATTGGAAAAAATATCTTTTTTGATTGGTTTGTTGATGGTGGACAGATTTGGACTTTGCAAAACAATACTTCTACCGATCAAATTAACATTGTAAAAGATACTTTTGGTTTTTCAAAAATAATAAATCAAGTAAACAAGTTGCCTAACGTTGATAATAAATATTTAAATTGGCAAATTGTCAAAACATTGGATAACCAAGTGTTATTAAAAAAATCAGAAATTTCTGAAATGACCTTAGTTGATCAAGAAAAACATTTTACTTTTTTTGGAGACGAGATGTTGTCTTCAAATTTTAATAACTGGTGGATTATGTGGACACCGTGGGAAATTACCACTTACAGTCAAGGCGAAGAACCATTCCTTTTAAACCGATCGGGCGAGCAATTAAAAAAGGTATTAGTGCTGGATGAATTCAATACTTTAGGCTTAATTTGGGCCGACAAAATGACAGCTTTATTCCCATATTATTTTGTAAGCCACAATTTACTTAATTTTAAAATTAATGATGCAGTCGCAAATACCTCAAAAAGAGAGTTGTATTTTGGTGCAAATTTAAATAATCAAAATGGATTGTGGAAAATTCAATATTAAAATAAAATAAATTTTTACTTATGAAAGTTACAACCTTTACAGATGGTGGTGCACGTGGCAATCCCGGACCAGCCGCCACTGGTGTCGTAATAAAAGATGACGCCAACAATACTATCGATTCATATGGTGAATACCTTGGAGAACAAACAAATAATTTTGCCGAGTATTCTGCCTTAATATCCGCATTAAAACGCGCCAAAGAATTGGGAGCTACTGAAGTAGAATGCGTACTCGACAGTGAACTAGTCACAAAACAGATGCAGGGTTTCTATAAAGTACGCGAACCAAGTTTACAAAAATTATTTATTCAAGCGTACAATGCCGCCGTTCAATTTAAAAAAGTTAAATACCGACATACATTAAGAGAAAACAACAAAGAAGCCGACGCGGAAGTAAACAAAATTTTGGATAAAAAAAATCTTCCTAACTAAAGGAAGATTTTTTATTAAATTATTATTGAGCTGTACTTGTGCCAGTTGTTGAAACTGTGGATGTAACCGCTGGTGTAGGTGTTGTTGTAGTAGCAACCGGTGGAACAACCACCACTGGAGTAGTTGTCTTTAAGGCGTCTTTACCCGCTTTAAAGGCGACATCAGCGGCTTTCTTAGCGGCTAAAAATTTTTGCAAGGCTACTTTTTTTGTTGATTTAAAAATATCTTGAGCAGATTTTCTAGCGACTTTATCGGTACTAGATGCAATTGCACCACGATAAGTAACATTGGCAAGTTTTAGAGCGGTATTATAATCTTTTAGAGCAAGTTTCTTGGCATCAAATCTAGTTTTTTCTAATGCTTTGATTGCGGCCACTTGAGCTTTTTTAACTTTTTGTTTTTCTTTTATCTCTTCTTGTAATTTTTTGACCATTTCTTTAGATTTTTCGTTGATTGTTTTTCGATCTTCGATTGCTTTTTTAGTTATCTCTTTTTTAGCTTCAACTGCTTTCTTGGTAATTTCCTTTTTTTCTTCTTTATTTTCCTTCAAAATATTTTTAATTTCTCCTTTTTTTGTCTCATTTTTTTTCACCTCTACACTACTATTTGAATTGCTATTTCCCTCTTGAGCGGAAACTGGCATAGCGGTTAAAATTAACCCCATGACGAATAAACTGGATAATATTTTTTTCATATATACTGTTTTGAGCCACATAAGAAAAAGTGATTTTTCTTATAGATGAAAACGAAATAAATTCGTATTTCATTAAAACTCATTAATTAAATTATTTATTACTATTTTTAATATTGGAAAACTTTTCTATTTTTAAGAAAAGTATGCGTCTGTAACGTATGAACAAAATCATGAAAATAAGAACGGTCAGCATAACCACAAACCAAACTCCCAAATCAAACCACGGTATAAATTCAAGAATCTCATCGTTAAAATCAAGCAACTCAGCTGTATTTATTTTGATACTCTCAAACCAAACAGAAATAAAATCAACACTACCGTACTCAATCATTTTTTCATAAACAACAAATGACAAAATCGATAGACTAATCAAGAAACCAGTAAAAACTCCGTATAAATAATATCTCGTTTTAACTAGTTTTACACCTCGCATTATATCGCGATGAAGATTTTGAGGAATATCTGACATATTATTTTAAATGTTCACTTAAAGCTTTTTTGGCTCGATAAATGTATGTTTTGACAGTATTGATAGGTACATTCAACACCTCTGAGATTTCGTCATATGTCAGCTCATCACGATAAAATAGCACAATAGCGCTCTGATAAACTGGCTTAATATTTTTTAATGCATTGTCAATGAGCTCTTTGTCCTCTATTAATTTATACGAGAAGCGATCGTCAATTGTTTCAAAATTAATATCTGGATCGTCCACAATAAACATTTCCTTATTTTTTTTGGCTTTTCTTAGCCAATCATAAACCGTGTTAGTCGCCACAGTAAACAACCAAGTTTTGAATTTATATTCCGGATCAAAGGTTTTTAAACTTCGGAATATCTTGATAAAGGTTTCCTGAGTTAAATCCTCCGCATTTTCTTTGTGATTAACAAATCGAAGTATGTAACCAAAAATTGGCTTCTCATAAATAGAAACTAGTCGCTCAAAGGCCTTCATATCACCCTTAACGGCCAACATTACTAAATCTTTGTCGGTTAAGTCTTGCATATAAAAAAGTATACCATTGAAGGTATACTTAATCAATAAATTTAAAACAATTTATTTTAAATATTGTTTTGTTTTTCCAGTCTTTCCAATTCTGCTTTAAACAAAACACTTACTCTTTGCAAATAATTTAAACATTCTTCTTTTGCACGATTATCTCTGATGTTGTCAATCATTTTTTTAGCAGTTTGTTCATTAAATCTTAAAATTGGCACACCGGTTTGTTTAAAATCAAGCCAGGGACGAAAAGAATCCATATATACAGCATTCCCATCTTTGTCTATATTAAAATTCCAATCAAATCGATCAAAATTTAAGTCTAATTTTTCAAACCCCACTTTCACCAAATCAATTTTTCTTTTGGTATCTTGATCAGCACTGTCTTTTTTCTTTGTTCTTCCTCCATCTACCACCTCAATTCTTTGATCTACAGTAATCTTGTCACCATCTTTAACGCTAGAGAAATATACATCTGGAACGTTAGCTGGAAACAGCGCGTGAACTAATTTTGTTAAATAATATTGAGCTTTAACATAATTTGGACTCTTTTCATAATCCTTAAAATACATAAATGTCTCTTTTACCACCATAGGTTTTTGACTAGATTCTTGGGTAGTTGATCCGGAAACATATTTCTCATCTCCCATTCCAACCAATTGATCATACCCTTTTGGTTTTCCTGTATAAGGCATATTTATATAATATTAAACTCTAGAAAATTATTTAGTGATTAATGTGGAAGTAGAAGACAAATCAATAAAATCTTTTGGTGCTATTAAAACACCTTTTAAATCACCTGGATCCGATTTATAATCAGTCTCCCGCGCGATGAAATCAATGACATTTTTTACTTCTAGCTCTACTTGACCACTAGATTTTTTCTTTTTATCCACACCAACTGCAGACATAGTAAACGACGTTTTTAAAGGAAAATTCGAAATTTTATCAATCCAAATTTCATATTTAACCGATTTAATTTTAAACACATCCTTATATGCCAGTGGCGCAATAGCTGCTTCTAAAGCACCATCCTTGAAGGATGCTAAATAATCTTGAGAAAATTTTTGATAAGCTTTCGCTTTGATTATTATTTTATAATTATAGGCGGGATGACCGGCAACCATATCGTTTTTCATTTTTTGCACCGTAATATCATTTTTATATTTATTCAAAAAATTATAAAAAAACTTTGATGCAGTGTTGAAATTTTTATCTTCCAAAGAAAAACTATTTACAAAATTATTTTTTGAAAGACATTCATCTGGTTGAGATGGCATTCTAGTCCAGTACTTAAAAACACCTTTTTCATCATTAACAACATCATAGCGATAGCCATCAAGCGATCTTTTAACTTCTCTAGTGGTATTTTTTTGAGTGCTATCATAATAGCTGTTGACTACAAAAACATCGGCATACTGACATTTTGGCGAAGATAGATCTTTGGAAAAATCAAAAAAATACTGACCGCCAAAATTAGTAATCAAACCATCTTTTATTTTTTTATTAACCGCCACCACATTGCTTTGAGTAGAGATGTGTTCTGTTGATATCGATTTCACTTTTTGTAGAGAATCAAACAAAACATCACGGTTACTTTTGGCAGACGCACTATTCACAAAAAACAAACTCATCAATAAAACTAAAGTAATTTTTTTCATGATAATATTTAAATTTGATTTTTTAATTCTTCCAATTTTTTACGAACATCTTTGCCAATTTTCTTTGGAACACGAATTTTTACTTTTACAAAATGATCGGCACGGGTAGTTCTACCCAAATGAGAAATACCATGACCTTTCATTTTGATAAGTTGTCCAGATTCTATCCCTTCTGGAATAGTAAGAGTAACTATCCCGTCGATAGTTTCTACTTCAATTTTATCACCTAGTACTGCTTGAGTAAAATTAATTTCATTTTCTGTGTAAACATCAAAACCTTCACGATGAAAATATTTACTTGGTTTTATGTGAGCACGCACATAAAGATCACCGCTCTGCCCACCATGTGGAGCGGCTTCACCATATCCAGACAATCGCAAAGATTCGCCAGTATTTATTCCAGCTGGAATTTTAACTTTGAGATCACTTGATTTTGCTAGTACACCATCGCCACCACATGCTTTACATTTTTTACTTGGTCTCTCCCCTCTCCCATGACAATTTGGACATGGAACAATAGTCTGCATAGTGCCCAAAAATGTTCTTTGATTTTGTGCTACTTGTCCTTGACCGCCACAAGTTGAACATTTTTCCACTTTACTATCCGGTTCACCACCATCACCATCACAAACATCACAAATAGTTTGTTTTCGTAAATGAATCTCTTTTTCAATACCAAATGCCGCTTCTTTAAAATCAAGCTCTACATCTACTTGGATGTCGCTACCACGCGCCTGTCTAGTACTACGAGATCTTCCACCACCAAACATGCCACCCAAAATATCGCCGAGGTCTTCTCCGCCAAAATCAAATTGAAAACCACCGTTGTTTTGACCACCACGCGCTTGGCGCATAAAATCATCCCAGCTAGCTCCGCCGCCAAAACCACCTTGCTGTTCAAAATCTGAACCAAATTGGTCATATTTTGCACGCTTATCGGAATCAGACAATACTTGATAGGCTTCGTTGGCTTCTTTAAATTTTTTTTCATCACCGCCCGGTCGATCGGGATGATGTTGCATGGCCGATTTTTTGAAAGCTTTTTTTACTTCATCGGCAGTCGCGTTTTTTTCAACACCTAAAATTTTATAATAATCTTTGGACATAAATTATTTACGATTTAATCTTCCTACGGTCATTTCATTTAATTCTCTTTTTTGAATATTTCTTTCTACTTTTTTTAATAACTCATCGTATATTTTTTGTTCTTCTGGTTTAAAAATACTTTTATCTTCGCCTTGCCAAATAATTTTTGAATTTAATTCACTTTCAATCAAGGCTACCGCTTCGGAATCATTAACAACTTTTTTGCCAGTTCTTGGGTTAACAATCATTTCTCCCAAAATTAAATCAGAATATTGAAGAATGGCACATCGAGCACATATCCCGTGAGAAACGGAAAGCTCATCCACTACTTCGTTTTCAGCAGACATCTCTGTATGGCGACCACAGATAGAACAAACTTTTTGCATAATTTATAATATTATATAAAATGATAATTAGGGCAGAATTTTTCTGCCCTAATATTATATCATCTTAAAAAAATTATTTCACTACTTCGCCTTCGATAGAATCATCTTTCTTTGGTTCTGCTTCTGGAGCGGATTCATTTGGAGCGGTTGCACCTGGTTGAGCCTTTGCCTGCTCTTGCTGATACATCTTCGTTCCAACCGCTTGAGCGGCCTTAGAAAGCTCTTCAGCTGTCTTTTTGAGTGCTTCTACATCATCTTTGTCTTTTACTTCTTTCACGGCTTTCAAAGCTTCCTCTACTTTGGATTTTTCCTCTGCAGTAATTTCGATTTTCTTCTCTTCCACATCTTTCATCATTTTTTCTGTGGTATAGATCATCGAGTCAGCGATATTGCGAGCTTCAATAAGTTCTTGTTTTTTCTTATCTTCATCAGCATGCAATTCAGCTTCTTTTTTCATCTTTTCGATTTCATCTTTAGAAAGACCCGAAGATGCTTCAATGCGAATACTTTGTTCTTTGTTTGTTCCTTTGTCTTTTGCTTTAACATTTAAAATTCCATTAGCATCAATATCAAATGTTACTTCAACCTGTGGAATACCACGAGGAGCCATTGGAATACCATCCAAAATAAATCGGCCCAGTGATTTGTTGTCGGCCGCCATTGGGCGCTCACCTTGTAAAACATGAATTTCTACACTTGGTTGATTGTCGGCAGCTGTGGAAAATGTTTGTGATTTAGAAGTTGGAATTGTTGTATTGCGATCAATCAGTTTAGTCATTACTGAGCCCATAGTTTCGATACCAAATGATAATGGAGTAACATCAAGCAAAAGGACATCTTTAACATCACCTTTAAGTACACCACCTTGAACAGCAGCACCAACAGCTACTACTTCATCTGGATTTACTGAAATATTTGGCTTCTTACCAAAGAATTTCTCGACCGCCGCCAAAACCATTGGCATACGAGTCATACCACCAACCATTATCACTTCATTTAAATCGGACACAGACAATTTGGCATCTTCAAGAGCGTTTTTTACTGGACCCAAAGTTTTTTCCACCAAACCACCTACAAGTTCTTCCAATTTAGAACGAGTCAATTTCAAAACTAAATGTTTTGGACCATTGGCATCAGAAGTAATAAAAGGTTGATTGATTTCACTTTCTTGAGCGGTAGATAATTCAATTTTTGCTTTTTCAGCGGCTTCTTTAATACGTTGTAATGAAAGTGGATCGTTACTCAAATCAATACCTTGGTCTTTTTTGAATTCATCCAAAATCCAACGAATGATCACTTGGTCAAAATCATCGCCACCTAGATGAGTATCACCATTGGTAGAAAGAACTTGAACATTATCTGGAGCGACTTCAAGAATGGAAACATCGAATGTTCCACCACCCAAATCATAAACAACAATTTTTTGTTCAGTTTTTTTATCAAAACCATAGGCCAAAGCAGCGGCAGTTGGTTCGTTGATAATACGCAAAACTTTTAGACCAGCAATTTCACCAGCATCTTTGGTAGCTTGACGTTGAGAATCATCGAAATATGCTGGTACGGTAATCAC
>CAYZHG010000057.1:0-16316 GCA_964477455.1 uncultured Gammaproteobacteria bacterium | reverse complement strand
TAGCTATCAACAATGGAAGGGTAGCCAAGTGGTTTACGGCAACAGTCTTGAAAACTGTCGTATCGAAAGGTACCGTGGGTTCGAATCCCACCCCTTCCGCCGAGTCACGCTTATATGAACGACTTGTTCATATTTTAAAAAGATATCACTAAATCAGTGATATCTTTTATTTTTTCTCAGTCGTTCTCGTCTGAAATTGTTTGATAAATATTTTACTTTGGAATCGATTATGGTATAATTAAATAAATTTATCAAAATATATGTCAAAAAATATAGAAAATAAATCAATAGCTATTTTTGAAAATGAGCCTGTCCGCCGCATTTGGTCTAAAAAGAATGAGAAATGGTATTTTAGTGTGGTTGATATCGTTCGCGTTTTAGCTCAAAATGACCGTCCTAGAAAATATTGGGATGATTTGAAAAGAAAACTGAAAATTGAAGGAAGTGGGTTGTCCGAAAAAATCGGACAACTTAAATTTATGTCTAAAGATGGTAAATATTATTCATCAGATGCGGCTGACGTAGAGACCGTATTAAGAATTGTTCAAAGCATACCGTCCCCAAAGGCTGAGCCTTTTAAACTGTGGCTTGCTAAAACCGGCTATGAACGGTTGCGTGAAACGGTCGATCCGGAAATCGCTGTGAATCGAGCACGAGAGCACTGGCAAACATTGGGTCGTTCAGAAAAGTGGATTGAACAACGCATGCGCGGACAGGAAATAAGAAATAAATTGACTGACTATTGGGCGACTCATAAAGTGACTGAGCAGGAAGAATATGCAATATTAACTGATATCATACATAAAGAGTGGAGTGGTATATCTGTTAAAAAACATAAAGAGATTAAAAAACTGAAAGGTCATAATCTGCGCGATAACATGACGGAAGCGGAATTGATTTTTACGACTTTAGCCGAACTCACAACCAGAAACGTGGCTGAAAAAGATTTAGCTATAGGATTGGGCGAAAATTCCATTTCTGCAATTAAGGGTGGACGATATGCCGGCAAGGCAAGAAGTGACTTTGAAAAATTGACCGGCAAAAAAGTGGTTTCGGAAAATAATTTTCTCCCACCTGTTAAAAAGATCAAGAAGCTGAAATAACAAGAGTTCCAATATCGTCCCAGGCTTTCCGCACACACAAAACAGCCATATAATTTGGCTGTTTTGTTATGATTATAAAAGTGATATAATAGGTATGTAATTTAATAAAAATATATGAAAAAATTTTTACAAGTATTTTTTATAGTTTTAGGGGTAGTTTTCTTTGTTTTAATATTGGCTGGAATTTATTTGTATGTAGCCGATCCTTTTGAAATTAAACCTTTTATCAAAAGTTTGACTAGTCAAACAGCTTCAACTAAAAAACAAACTGGCACTAACACTGTTGATAAAAATCCTTTGCTAACTCCAACTCAAGAACAAACACTTGAAAAAATCGGTATTGATCCCGCGACTCTTCCTACCCAAATAACACCTGCTATGGAAACATGTTTTTATAGTAAATTGGGCGACAAACGAACCAATGAAATTAAAAATGGTTCAACGCCAACAACTGCTGATTATCTTGTCGCGCGTTCTTGTTTTTAAGTCCAACGCCATCAATTTCACATCGTCAACATTCGTATTTAGTTATTATTCAATGTATGATTTACGTCCATTGTAATTTTTGTGGATCAAAACTCAGTAAGATTTGGGGAGTGTCGTTAGCTTCAGATAATTTACACTCCATACAGGTTCGTTGTAAAAATTGTGGACTTTTTTATGCCAACCCGGTAGCCTCTTTGGATGAAATTCGGGAATATTACAAAAATTATTATTCCAAAGATGATAAATTTTACAAAGATTATAAAAATAGCGAGAATCAAAAAGTAATAATTAAACACGTTGAGAGTGATTTAAATCTAGTGAAGAAATATATTGATAAAGGTAGATTCTTAGACGTAGGGTGTGGTTTGGGTTTGGCCATGAAGGCCGCTCAAAATTTGGGTTTCAATCCTTCCGGCACAGAAATATCGGAAGAAGCAGCGGAATATGCAAAACGGGAATTTGGTTTTATGAATACTTTTGTTGGTACTATTGAAGAAATTGAGATTGAGAAGGAATCATTTGATGTGGTTTTTTCTTGGCATGTTATTGAACATGTGCCTAGTCTCACGGCTTATTTAGAAAAAATTCGGGATGTTCTACGTAAGGGAGGAATATTAATGATAGGTACAGAAAATAATATTGATTTGTTTTATTCTCTCAAGAGATACGCAAAAATACTTTGCGGTCAGGTACCAGATTTACCAACTTCTACCGAGCATACATATGGTTTTACTGCTAAAACCATGAAAAAAATATTAGAGCATTTTGGTTTTGAAGTTTTAAAACTGGATATTTATGAAGACAATGCCCGTAATTCATTTTTGGATCAAGCCAAAAGAGGAAGTGCTGGTGTTATATATATTAAAAAAATAATTTTACAAATATTGTTTAATATTAGTAAAATATTCCCTACTGGGAAGAAAATGCGAGTGATTGCACGTAAAAAGTAAGTATTATAAGATATCTTATCACTTTACTAGTGTAGATTTTCCGGTTGGTTTCAATACAATCCACGCTATCATTAAAATGATTGTTACACCGAAGACTATTAAAAGATAGTTTTTTTCTTTCGCAACGCTAAAATTTATCATTTGGCTATCGACTTCCTCTTGTCCCATTTTGAGTTTTGCATAAATTGAATATTCCCCAATAGGACTGTCTTTTGGTATTGCCACGTTCAATTTAATCTCTTTGTCATCTTCAAACACTTCTTTGTCTAAAATGATCTCATCTTCACCGATAGTGCTATAATTAGGATCTTCAATATAATATTCAACTGTGTATTGATTTTCAGAAATATCTTGATTCCCTAAATTCATTAAGCCTAGAGTAAAGTTGTAATTTTTACCAAGGTAAGCTTTGTTGGACGTAGAATCTAATGTCAATTTAAACAAAGTCTTTGAAACGTCCATTTTTACCACTTCTGCTTCTATCCAGTCTGATTGTCGTATTTTCTGTGTGAACGCGTCTAGAACGCTAATTTTTACCGCGTAAGTACCAGGTAGAAGTGAAGGTGGTAAAGTCCACGACCATTCACCTGCGCCATTTGCAAATACTCGATCGGTTACCAAGCCGCCGTCTAAGTTTATCTCGATTCTCGCACCAGGATTTTTGGTTGTGCCGTTTATTGTAGGCTGCTCACCTTTTAGTATTGAGCTAGTAGATATGTTGAATATTGGATCATCTGTATTATCTTCCGATAAAATTTCTTCTTCAGTTTCTTTGTTTTGTTCGGCGGAAGTTGTTCCATCCGATTCTTTGAGGTAATACATTGATGGAGAAAGTTTTGTTGGGTATGGTTGACCGTTTACAAAAACTTGTGTAGTCGGATATAGGCTTAATGCAGCGCTACCATTGTGTTTGATTGTAAAGTACAGTGTAGCCACAACTGTATCTTCAGACAGTCCGCCTTCGATTGTGCCATTAATTGTAAATGTCCCGCGTTCATTATTAAATCTGGTTGAAGAATTTGTTTCCACGTAATTTAAAACATCCATTTTTTTGAGTTCCAAAAAATCTTCTGGAAACGATCCTGCAATCTCTATTTTATCAATAGGATAGTTACCTACCTTTAACCATAATTTTATTGGTATAGTGCTACTAGCTTGGTATTGGCTGGTGATTGGAGATAAATAAATAGTTGCATCGTTTGCTTTGACAGGTTCATTCCAAAATACAAAACAGACGATAGATAAAATTAAAAATATTTTTTTATTTATATTCATAATAAATTTTTACAGTAGTAATCTATGTTATCATAAAATGAAATGTTTAGTCAAAAAAACACTCATGGAATTCATGAGTGTTTTAAGTTGATTTAGTTTAACTGTTCAAGGCTTTGCGTGTTGCAGGACCGACCCAACCTGGGAAAGGTTTAAG
Source organism: uncultured Gammaproteobacteria bacterium (assembly GCA_964477455.1). Classification (GTDB taxonomy): domain Bacteria; phylum Patescibacteriota; class Patescibacteriia; order Magasanikbacterales; family GWA2-37-8; genus CAIOJG01. The sequence goes on along the minus strand of CAYZHG010000057.1, from coordinate 12,348 downwards.
GTTTCTTTCTTTCTGGAATTTGACTACAGCTGCTTTTGTTATTGCACCGTAGAATCCGGTAATGGTTGGATAAGTGAAATATCCTAAATCTTTCAATGTTTGTTGTAGTTGTTTCACTTCAACTCCTCTTGAACCAACATTTAAATATTTTTTAAATACATATTTGTTTGATGTAGGAGTTGTTTGAGCAGGAGGACTTTGTACAGTTTCAGAAGTATTTAGAACAGGTGCAACTACTTTTCCATCAACTTTTGTTGCTTCGAGATCAATTGTGTTGGAAAGTACTTTTGAAGTTTTGCCGGTGTTTGAGATTCTGAACATTACATAAACAGTTTTTTGACCAGCTTCTGGTGAAAGTATCCATTCTTTTGTAGAGCTATAATTTTCCCAAGATGAATTTTTAAAGTCTGGAAAGTTTGAAAATGTTACTTGATCGGCATTTGTAGAAGGTAAAGTTAATGTAACTTTTGTGCTCTGAGTAACCTTGGCACCATTATTTATGGAAAAATTTGCAACTGAGCCACTCAATAAAGGTGAAATGGTTGGTTCTGGTGCAGAGTAACCACCACCGCCACCACCGCCATATTGTGCACTAGCCAAACTAGGGGCTAAAACTGCAAGAACCGCCAACGCTATGATTGATTTACTGTACATATTGAGAAGATTATTAAATGTTCTATGTCATTATAGCACATTTTTTTGATTTTGTAAAGAAATTGGCCCATCTGTGGATAACTTGTTTATTTAGCTTTGAATAAAACTGCTGTGTCATCTTCAATTATCTTAATAAAATTAGGGCTATTTACGATAAAATCATATTCAAAGCCATTTTTATTAACGTCTTTTAATTTGGTGACAAAAATGTATTTAACCTTCATTTTAGCCAAAACTTGGTACCATTCTGTAGGATCTGTGCTTTTTAATAGGAAATTTACTCTAGTATCGTCTCCCCTATTGTCAGTTTTTTCATACCCCGTATCCTCATTGGTACTGATGATTAGATCATGTGGGTATAGATAAGGAAGCGCAGGATCAGCGATTGTCCTTCCCTGAGCAAGAGGGTGACCAACGAGATAAGAATGCCAAGGTAGTACTAAAATTTTGTACTCACCCTTATCCTCATCTAAAATTTTCTTTGTTTCAATAAAAGAGACTGGATAGTCCACTACTCGAACTTGTCCGGTTGCACCCCAAAGAAATTTATAATTAAAAAAGAAAATGTTTATAAATACTAATAAAGATACTGCCGCATACAACCACTTTGTTTTTAATTTTATATAATTAAGACCGTAGGCTAACAAAATTGTATACACCAGTACCGACAAAGAAATAAATTTTTGACTTTCACGCAAACCTTTGAAACCAGGTATATATGTAAAAATAAAACTGTTTATCTGCCCTAGCCAATTTTCAGAAGGACCAAAAGAAAAAGCGATTGAAAATATAGCCATGGTCATTAGCGAACCAAGATAAGAATATTTTTTTTCTTTCCACAAATGAATAATGCCCAATGTGATAGGAATAAAAAATATCAATAAAAATAATGGCCAAGCCGGTAAAAAATCTTTGGTCAATAAGATTTCATTTCCACTGGTTCTTTCACGCCAAAAACCATACATGCCAAGTAAGTTTATAAATTTCCCATATTTTGGATCTGCTGATGAAGTATAGGCACTAAAGTGCTCATTACTAAAGTTATCAGTAGGATTATTTGATTGTATAAAAATTGGTATCAACCACCAAATATTTAAAATCAAACCAGCAAAAAATATTTTTGTAATCAACCGACTATCCGATTTAATATTTTCATACAGTTCTTTGGGCGTGGGTTTTTTGTTTAAATAATTGTTAATAATATTAAACAAGAAAATTGTAATTAAAATTACCGCGTCTATTATAATAAAATGTAATCCCAAAAGAGCAAATTGAATAGTCATCAAGACGGCAGTTTTGAAAATATTTTTTAGTGTTCGATCTTCAAAAATTTTGTAAAATGAACGCAAAATTAAAGGTAATAAGCCGTAGCCGAATAATACACCGACATGCCCCGCCATAAATCGTTCATAGACAAACGGATTTAATATGTAAAATGTCGTGGTGATTAGTCGGGGTAGCAATTCTATTTTTTTTGGTAGGCTGTACCAAATTCCACACATTATCAATAGTAAAGCACTTACCAAAATTAATTTTTGGATTATGTCAGTTGGAAAGACGCTGTTTAACAGAACAACAATTGAATAGTAAGGTAGCGAATTTATAATTGCTTGAGTGCTAAAATCAAATTTATTTGGTGTCGAAATAAAATCCAACAAAAAAATATACCCTCGATTTAAGAGGGGTCCAAGTATGATAACAACTAGCAATGGAAAGTAAACAAAAGGAATTAATTTGTCTAATTTTATTTTAATCATTTTTTATTGTCCAATAATAATTAAAATATCATGTTCCAAACCACTTGTTTCTTCCAATTTAACTTTGTATATATTTTCCAGTTCTTTTTGCAAAGCTTCGGCCTGATCTTTAAAATTTGGTTCAAATTTAATTACAGTTTCGGTATATGTATTTGGCTCAGTGCCAATATCAACTACGGAATAACCTTTTTTGGTGAGAATATCTTTTAGTAAACCGGCCAACCCTTTTACATCTGTGCCGTTTAAAATTTGTATTGAACCTTGGCTACTGGTTGGTGTTTGTAAGTAGGTAACTTTGTCATCGGTAGCGGTGGCGAGGAGATTCAGCATTTCTTGTATCTGTTCTTTCATTTTTGTCATCTCTTTATCTTCTTCTTTCACTTTATAACCGCCGATTCGGTCTATAAGACTATTTTGTTCAGTTAGTTGTTTGCTAAATTTATCATTGAAATAATAAAATCCAATAATTATAACCAGTAAAAGTAAAATCACGGTGGATTGATTCACCAAAGCTGAATTTTTCTTATCACTGTCTATTTCTTTTTGCTCTCGCGCGTGTTCGATAATTTGAACGATGACCCCAATTGCCAATAGATAATAGGCATATACAGCCATATTCTCCGCCGTAGATTCATCTTTCAATAGTAAATAAATAGGACAAGAAACCAGAAATGCCAAGGCAATTCCAAAAAATACTCGACTATCCCATCGGAAAAATACCACAGCAAAAGCAGATCCGAGCAGTAAAGCAGCTAAACTGCTTTTAAAAAAGAAGAAAAAGACAGCAAAAAGTAAAAGGATAATAACTGTTTTAGTAATATCCTCTTGAATATTTTTATTTATCAAACTAACAATAGATTGATAAAAGATCCAAACTTTTTTTAGATTATCCAAAATTTTTTGTTTCACAATTGTGTTTATAATTCTTTCACCATGATGTTGTCAAAAACACTCCAACCACCACCATCCAAAACAGATATGCCCAAACCACCAGATTTAAATTCAGCGTCTTTGATTTCACCTAATTTATAATATTTAACACCATCGAAAGATAAAAAGAATTCCATGGTATCGCTACGGCTTTCAACTCTCAATAAGTAGTCTTTTCCTTTTTGTAGAACTTCATTACCAATGTTACCTTGAATTTTCTCACTGTTTAGCAACCAACCATTTTTATTAAGCTTATTAATTTCCCAAGTGTTGCTGCGATCCCCACCGATCAAGAAGTAGTATCCAAAATTATTGTTATAATTTCCACGAACAAAGAGTCCACTTCGAGCCGAAGATTGAGGAGAAACGCTTGCGGACATTATAAAATCTCGAATATTACGTTTATTTTCCAATATGCCAGTTATAGCACCAACACTACGAGCGGCAAGCTGTTTGATCTCGTTGTTTTTATTGAAATAAGATAAGAATAATTTCTGATTATCATTGTATACTCTCCAATCTTTGATCAAATCATAAGAGTTGTTGATAGCGTTGAACACATCAAAACGTACTATCACCATTCCGCCCATTCTAGATGTGACCCTCAATTGAACCCTCTGAATTTTTTGCCAACTAAAATCGCTTTTTGGATCAATGTATGGTACAAATAATTTTTTTGGTATCTGTAATACACTCCAGCGATTTTCTAAATTGGTAAGAGTATATTGATAATAATTTTTCATTTCCAAGTCACCAAGTTCCAACACAGTAGATTCTCGCGCTGAAACATCTGATACATTTACCATTAATTCTAAATATTCAGTGTTAGATAGGTCTAGATCTTTTTTCATGTAACTTATCACCTCATTGTGGTTGATACTGGCCAAACTCAAGCTTCTATCACCCTCAAAACTCACCTTATCATCCAAAATACCCCCACCTTGCCATTTGACATCTTCATTTTGTTCGAAATTTGTGATATTTACCACACTGGCAGCCGGATAGGATGCCGAAGACAAAACTAGGTTTTCAGGGTTTAGTTTTTCAACATTTTTTTCTTGAAGTTCAGAGCTGGCGACCAAATTGCTTTTTACGTCAGTATTTTGGCTTTGTTTACTATAAAAAAAGCCGGCAACTGCGACGATAATTATTAGGCCGAGGAGATACAGCCTTGCTTTTCCGATTTTTTGTAATAATGATTGTATGACAGACATAGATTTATGAGTTTATAAAATATTTATCCTATTAGTAAAAAATTTCTATTTAATATTACAACAAAATTTGTTGTAATGCAAATAGTGGCTGGTAACTATCAAGATGGATATGGTATAATGGTTGTGAAGTTAATAGAAAATAGGACTAATCGGGTTATTGATGCGGTCAACCAAGGAATACCAACCGTGGCCTATAATGCTCATGGTTTGAAGGATAGTGTAGGGAATGAAAAGACTGGTTTGATTGTAACACGGAAAAACTCTGAAACTTTGGCGGCTGGTATCATAAGTTTATTCAGAGATGCAGAGAAGTATAGTCTAATGAAACACGAAGAATGGGCATGGAGTAAGAAAATTAGTTTTGATAATTCATATCGACAACTAATAGAGATTTTACGAATTCAAATGGATAGAAATTAATGATTATATTTTATGGATGGCTCCATACCTCTCGTGGTTACCGTTTACTTTTAAGTGCTTTTTCAATCAGAATTTCAGGCCACTTAGCCTGTTTTTTAATTGTCATTCCCAACAAACATTTTCCATTAAGATGTTTAAATTTACCTCGGCAATCGGTAAACGGTTTTGTGCGTCTTCGCAGGACGTAAGCATTAAGAAATCTTTTAGCACCTCTAAAAGATTTAAACCCGTTAACAGATTTTAATTTGGAATGTTGATACTTACTTCTGTGATCCGTACTGTTCCTGGCAAAAAAATAAAATGGAAAATACCAACGGACTGATCAGGCAGCATATCCCTAAAGATATATATTGAGGAATCTCTCAAAAGTGTTCACGCACAAACTTACAAAAATATCGAACTAATAATTTTAATGAACGAATTTACAAACAATGATTTGTAATTGAACGGGTGTTTGCATAGCAAGATACTTACCGGAAACTGGGCTCACAGTCACGAACGTTTGGAGGCGACTCGTAATGGATTGAGATATCTGGGATATACGTTCATTAAAATGATGGGGTTGGTGGGAAACTCTACTAATAAGGTGTTACTTTTTTCTAGCACCCCTAATAAGATACACGCTAAAACTCAAAAAAACGGCTAACGTAAGGGCGATACCCAACAAATAATATTTTTGTCCGTCCATAATTACTACTAGATAGATAAATTCACCATCAGAATCTATGCTCCAGCTATTTAGGTAATCATCGTATTTTTCATGTAAAAAATTATATCTTGGCAATGAGAGCATAGTTGCTAATCGCAAATTGCCTTCAATATTATTATGGACATGTTGACATTCGAAAATACGGGGGTAGTCCTTAGCATAATTTGTGGTGTTAAGACAATCAAAATCTGCTTCATTAATTTTATAGACATTCCATAGATTAGAAAAACCCTCATGCAAAACTAGATTATCCGCATGGGATGTTCTAATTTTTAATAAATACATGAAATCGGATATTTTATTAAAGTGTACTTCCGTACTAGGATCATTAGTGGTAAATTGTGAGACAGAATCGTAATTTTTTATTTTGTAAATCGCATATCCGTTATTTTCATAAACGGGCTCGTCATTTTTTAGGATACTATAATAATTTTTATTGTTATAGGTTGAACCAGGTAGTATCTCAGCGTACTTTCTTAAAGATGAAAGATCTTTGGAATATATAATATACTTAATATTTAATTTATTGGCAATGGAATAAAAAATGTTAAGATCGTTTTTAAAATAGTATTTTTGTGCAAATAGTAACAGAGATCTGTCCAATGTTGAACCAAATACAGCTAAATTTCCCAATAGATTATAACCTGTAAAACTTTTAAATCCAGTTACAGTTGACCGATATACTTGTGTGCTATCTTTTCCCGGGATAAAAGCCCCGTAGCCGTAGCCCAAAGGAAACAATAATAATTTTGCGTCATCGTGGACATAAGAAGAAAAATCTGATACCAATTTTTTATAATCATCATTAAAATCCATTGCACGCGCTGTATTAGTTGGTTTTAATTTATCTGTAAAAATATTTCCACTTAATAAACAGTAATTGGTCACCCCAATTACAACCACAAAAAAAGCAAAAATATATATTACAAATTTAGGTTTTATTTTTTTGAACAAAAAAGAAAATACTAACCCAATTAGAAGCGAGTAATAAAAAATAAACGGAATATGAAATTTCATTGATGGATAACGGTTCATGTTAAAAATTGCTGTATTAAGCATCAGAAATACATAAAACCGTTTAAAAAAATCAAATATATCCACAAACAAAAATAGAGAAGATAAAATAAACATTGAAATTACTGGCAACACAATAATCCATTTCTTCCGAGACAACAGGAGTAGTCCTAAAAAAAGAAACGCCCCCAGCGTATACATGGAGGGCAAGACTTTATTATAATAGTCTTCATAAACCGCATAATTTCTAAACCCCTGAGCTTTAGAAATTTCATCCGGAAACGAATTTGTAAAAAAATCGCTTATTTTATTTATATTAAACTCTTTTGTAAGATCAGCTACCATTAAATATTTTTTCTGGGTCCTGTCTAAAATACTAGCGCTAAGCGAATTATCAGCAGAACTTAAAAAAGATTGAAAAAGTGGAATAAAAATCATTGCGTTAATAAACAAAATACATAATGTCATTTTTAAAAAATATAAAATTGCTTTACCAATTTTTTTTGACCCATCAGAGGAAAAGTAAGTTTGAAGGAGACAAAATATAAATAGAAACGCAAAAAAGTTTATGAATACTGGCGTAAACAACACTCGAGAGAAAAATAAAGACACAATAGCACCAATAATTATATATTTGTTTGACTCTGTCTTAATAGACTTCAATAAACAAAAAGTTAAAATGGGCGCAACCACGATAACAAATGTTGAGGGTAAGAGGTAGTAGTATTCAACTACTGTAAAATAAGGAGAGAGACAATAAAATAATCCAGCAACATAGTATGCAAGAGGTTCTTTTTCCTCATTCAAAAGTTTTAAAATTTTTACAATATAAATAAATGAAACAGACAGGATGAAACCAAACGATAACGCCTGAAGATTTATCATGCCAAACGTAATAAGTTTAATAATATACAACAAAAAAGCAAACATTGCTTCGGAACCGATTGTAGGGCCATTTCGAGGCAACGCATCAGCGGAATACCAAACAGAAGAAAAATTAATTAATGAACCAAGTGGTTCATAATATGATAAACCTGTATCATCGTCTCCCAATAGATAAGAATTTTTAGGAAACCAAAAAAAAGGCAACATAATTAGAAAAATAACTATCAAGCAAAAAACTTTATGTTCAAAAAAATATCGCTTCATTTTCCCTGAACTCAGCAACTTTTTTAAGAAAAATATCATACGCTATGTCTTACCTTAAGTAACTACTACTTTATCAAAAGAAATCAACATGTAAATTCCTTAATTTCATTTTTAAGAAGTTTAGGTATGCTATAGTTTTCGAGGATAAATCCACGTGCCGACTCATTCATGTTTTTTTGGGATCTAAAATTTTGTATCTCTATTTTTTTTTGTAACAAATGGCTTGATATATAATCAGACTTTGGATTAACCAAAAAAATATGTGGAAGTTGTATTTTAAATTTTGGTTCAATTTTTTCCCCCCTTAAGTAATGCGATGCAACGATATTTGGTAACAACACCGGAACACCACAGGCCAAAGATTCCAAAACCAATCTGCCCGGGAAAAACATACCAGCACAACCAAAAACTATATTCACGGCGTTTATATAGTCACTAAGAATACTTTGTGAAAGAAGTCCACGAATAAATTTAATATTTTGGGGAAATAATTTTTCTAATTTAATAATTTCATCTTCCATTGGCCCGCCTCCAATAAAAATAAAAAGAAAATCTTTGTCACTTTCTATTACTTTATGCGCCGTCTCAATTAATAAATCACATAATTTTGTTTTATTAAAAATAGCAGCGAACAAAACTATAATTTTATTATCAGGCAGATCAAGCTTCCCCCTTGCTGCTTTTTCAGCGACAGGATAGAAAACTTCGGTGTCTACTGGATTTTTACTTACAAATACCTTATTTTTGTTATTAATGTCACCAATCTCAATTAATTCATCCTTGGTGTTCTCATCATTTGCACCTATTTTAGTGGCCCTTCTGAGACAGAGGCGAAGAATGATCCTTATAGGAAAATTGAGTATGGAATTTTTAATTTGCACATGCCACCGAATAATCAATTTTTTTCTGCTGGCCAAAGACAGGATGTAAGCAGCGATACTTTCGACAATAGCACCGTTGGCAAATATAATATCTGTTTTCTTGAGCTCTTTCCAATTTGAAATAGCCCCTTTCAGAAGAAAAAAGACGTGTAAAAAAACAAACATTATTTTCTTGAAGAAACTATCCAGCGTACTTACGCTCTCTGCTCCTATCATAAACGTTAATATCCTTAAAGGAACTTTAACCCTAATCACTTTTGAGTTTTGCCAATAGTCGATGAACTGATCCTTATGTCTACTTTCATATGTTAAAACGACAAATTTTAGCCCTCGGTTCGTCTCTGCAAAATCTAAATATTGCGTACTGCCCGTCTCCACCCCCCCCTTTCTGGGAGAAAAATGAGATGTGACTAAAAATATATTTTTCTTAAAATCAAATTCCATAAACAATTACACATATTTTAACGAACATAATTTGCGATATCGATAAAATCATTTTCTAATACCAACTAAAATTAAAGCATACGCCAAATATTCATCCAAAAAGGTACCTTTTTCTTTTTTTAATTTTTTAATTTTTTCTTTAGTTATGACTGGTTTCTTGTTAAAATAATAATAATAAGCCAATTTTGGATTTAAAAATCCAAGTGAGCTATATATACTGTTGGCAGTAAAAAAACAATCGCCAACTAAGCCACTCGACATCGCAATCTCTTTTAGTTCCTTTCTAGAAAATGGATACTCTTCACCAACCGTCCAAGCCTTCAAAAATTCAGCAACAGATTTAAATATTCTATAAGGAATACAGTACTTATTCGGTACACTAATAAAACTAACTCCGCCCTTTTTTAAAAGAAGAAAATGGCTCTTAATAATTTGTTTTCTTGATTCACCCCTAAAATGTTCAGCCAAACCAAATGACAGGGATATATCAAAATTAGACAAAAGGTCGCTCTTTAAGTCAAGCGCATTAGAATTAATAAAATGCGCTTCCAAACCATTATGAACAAAAAAATTCCGACTTTGCTGTAAAGCATTTTCTGAATAATCCAAGATATATATTTCTGCCCCTTTTTTGGCCAACAATGCGCTACAAACCCCCCTTCCAGCCCCCACTTCGACAACTTTTAAACCCTTTAAACTACCAAATTTATCCAATAAAATTTTTTCCATTCTCTCATACACCATGGACAATTCTTCTTTTCTTAAATCATACAGGTCTAGTAGCTCATTCCTAGGCTTAAAAATTTTGTCCCACAATTCTGGTGAATTTTTTTCCTTTGATTGATCAAACATAAAATATACTACAATTTTAAAATAAAATTTTATTAAATACCGGAACCAGAACTACTTCTTCTGAATAATTTTTTGCATAGTTACGCGCATTACATGAATATTCCTGATATTTTTCTGTGTCCAGAAGTAAATTATTGAACGCAACATACCACTCCTTATGACTGTGTGTCAAAAAACCAAACTTGTTATGTTCAATCACCTCGAAAGCCTGACATAGGTGCGTAGAAACTACAGGCAACCCTCGGGATATGTAGTCTACCATCTTCGTGGAGATATCTGTACACAAAAAGATGTGGTTAGTTTCCACGTTTTCGCCCTCAGAAATATAAGGCGCAATCCCAATTAAATACTGCGGCAAAATATCATTTAATAAGATATCGTTCTCTACTGTCCCCATAAAACGTACGCTATCTTTCACGATTGAATTCTGGAACTGAGCCACTATTTTCCCCTTCTGATCACCATCGCCATATACATCAAGAACAAAATCAACTCCGTCTTTTTTTAAAAGTTCAAGACCCGCGATTACTTGTGTAAAGTCAGTTGTATACGATAAACTTCCCGCAAAAACTATAGAAAAAGGGATTTTTTTTAGCGGCTGTACCGGACTATACTCACTACTAGTATGTCTCAAAAGAAAACTTTTGCTTTTGTATTTATCGTACGGGTCGATAATTGCGGTGAACGAATCCGTCAGATACAAAAAAAAGGTACTTTTTTTATAAGCCCACTTGTTAAATTTTAAATATATAAAATTAAGTGCCCAATTTTTGAACCTCTTTGTCGAAAAGTCCACATTATAATAAATCACCTTTTTAACTCCATAGATTTTTTTAAAAATAAAAATATTAGCAAAAGATAAAGGATCAAAGCATATCGCCAACTCAAAATTACCTACCGTCTTCGCCAATTTTTTAAACATGATAAGTGTAACTAAACTTTCAAAAATATACTGAACCGGCCAAAATATTTTAAATTGAATTTCAGATTCTGGAGATTTAACTATGGTTTTTAGAGAAGAGTTAGGATAAAGAGGATTCAAAATAAAAAAGGTAACAAATCCTTTCCTTTTCAAAAAAGCAGTGATTTTTTCTAAAACCCCAGGAACTTCTGTATAGTGGGAAACCAATAAAATACGAGTCATAATTATATTTTTTTTACCATATCTCCCAATTCATCCACAAACCCAACGAGTTTGGCTGGATTGCCATACACCAATCCAAAATCAGGTACATCTTTGGTAACCACTGAGCCCGCACCAACGAGAGCAAACTTCCCCACAATAATGCCAGGCAAAACAACCGAATGTGCGCCAATCGAGGCACCATATTTTACATATATTTTTTCTACAATCCAATCATTACCACTCTTTAGACTGCCATCAGCGCTAATAGCCCGAGGTACTTTATCATTAGTCAATACAACATGCGGACCAATAAAAACTCCATCTTCTACGGTACTACCATGATAAATTGAACTATTATTCTGAATCTTACAATTCTTACCAATATGGACCCCAAAATCAATATAAACATTTTTGCTGATAATAGAATTTTCACCCACTACAACGCCTTCTCTTATTTGAGCCAAATTCCATACTTTGACATTATTGCCCAAAATTGCTTTTGCAGATACATCAGCTGTTTCGTGAATAAAATAATTCATACTATTAAGTTATGGCAACCCTCAATGCGTCTGCAGAAAATTGAGAGTTTATTATTACATCGTTTTTGACTGAATTAATAAAATACGTAATTTCCTCAGTCAAAGGCTCTTTCTTCGATACAGAAATAACGATTTTGTCTGGTTCCAAAAATTTTAATACATAATCTGAAAAACTATCGGCACTTTCTTTAAATTTTTGATAATTACTTTTATAGAATTCAATCTGCTGACTAATATAATCCATTTCCAAATATCCTTCTGTTCCCGTTATGGTCAACTTTCTTATTTTAACTGGAGTAATCCAGTTAGCTTGTATGTAGGCCGATGTTTTATGATACTTCAAAAAAAATTCCACAGAATCTTCTCTTTTTTCAATAAGATTTTTTTGTTTATTTAAAAATACTTCCTTCGGTAATTCGTCAAGTAAATAATTTACAATATCAATATCATGTATAGCTAAATCAACTGAAATATTGACATCTTTAATCTGGGGAGGAAAACCACCAACTCGCCGCGCGATTATTGCGGTAATAATTCCCAGTTCTTTATCTAAAATCATTTGTTTAACTTTTTTAACTGCCGGATTAAATCTTTCAATATGCCCGACCAAGAATTTCACTTTATATTCTTCTGCCAACTTCAAAAGTTCTTGTGCCTGC
>CAYZHG010000056.1:0-5664 GCA_964477455.1 uncultured Gammaproteobacteria bacterium | reverse complement strand
GTAGAGCAGATCCCTCTTAAGGATAAGGTCCCGGGTTCGATCCCCGGCCGGCCCACAACTCCCAATATAATTGGGTTTAAATGCCCTTGTCGTTCAACGGATAGGACACCAGGCTTCGAACCTGGGGATATGGGTTCGACTCCTGTCGAGGGCACAAAACAAAAAAACAACACCAATCAATGGTGTTGTTTTTGTTTTGTGAAATAAATTTAATTATTTATAAATCGTTTCCAGTATATGAGAGACTAAAACTTTTGTTAATTAAAGGAAAATCCGGAACCATGTTGCCTTTACCCGCATACCCAACTGCCGTCCAATTCAAAAATGATGGATCGCGTACATCAACACGACTAATTTCACCGTTTTTGTCCGTTGCAACAATATGGATAATTTCACCACGCCAACCTTCAACCAAACTTACAGCAAAAGCATTCTTTTTAAATGGCCCTACTGCTGTAATTAATTTATCACTAACCGGCAAGTTAGACGCAACTTTTTTAATTAATTCGATAGATACAATCACTTCTTTAATACGAACCATATATCTAGCATAAACATCACCAGTTTTTTCAGTTTGAATTTGCAATTCAAATTTGTCATATTCACTATATGCAAAATCCACACGTGCATCGGCCTCTACACCTACGGCTCGACATGGAACACCAGTAACACCGTGATCCATAGCAATCTGATAATCCAAAGTTCCGGCGTCTCTCAAACGGTTTAAAACCGAAATACTGTTATTTGAAATTTGAATTACTTCATTAAAATCTTTTAACAGTAAATCTAAATCTACAATTAATTGCTTAGCCTGTACGGCATCGATATCTTTGGTGACTCCACCCAACACATTCACACAACGCAAAAATCTACTACCAGTTAAGCGCTCATTTATTTGTAAAGCTACTTCACGCAAACGACTGCCGTGAGCGGCACCAAAATTAAAACCAGTATCACCTAAAATAGCTCCAATATCACCAATGTGGTTGGCAATTCTTTCTAACTCCGCAAAAATAATTCTTAAATACTTTGCGCGAACGGACACATCGGTCGCAGTCAATTTTTCAACCGCCTGACAAAACGCTAATGAATGTGAAAATGAAGTATCGCCAGAAATTCTTTCCGACAATTTAACCTTATTTTCCAATGATAAAGTTTCGAATAATTTTTCCGTGCCTTTGTGAGAATAACCAAGCCTTGGTTCCAATGATAAAATTTCTTCGCCAGCAACATTAAAACGAAAATGTCCTGGTTCGATAATACCCGCGTGAACCGGACCGACTGGAATTTCATAAATCCCTTCACCTTCGATTTTATCAAAAACAAATTCACCGTTCGCAACAGCCGGACGAGTTCTCCAATCAAAATCTTTTCTAAGCGGGAAAATATTCGCTGGCCAATTTTCATGCAAAACAATACTGCGTAAATTTGGATGTCCTACTGGAGTTAAACCAAAAAATGATTTTATCTTTCTTTCAAAGACTGAGGCAGTATTAATAATATTTGTAATCGAAGGAAATTCATCTTTCACTAAAATATATGGCGCCAAAACTACGTTTTCTTTTGGTAATCCAAATAAATATAAAATTCTAAAATAACCAGTTTCGGCTCGTTCGTCTAAAGCCGTTATAGTTTTCAGCAACAAACCATGCTGTTGAGCTAAGTTTTGACAAACCTTTACAATATTTTCTAGAGCCACCGGAAACATAGCCAAATTATCATGATAGACAACTTCAGTTTTTTCTGGAATATATTTTTGAATATTGGAGATTGACATACTAATTGATTACAGCGGCCGCTGAGTGAATTAATGACCAAATGGATTGCGGCAAATAGAAACTTCCAACAGCCAACATAATTATTAAAACAAGAATCGGAAGTACGGTAAAGAGATTATTTTCTCCTTTAACTAATGTTTCTGGCGCCTGTCCAAAAACAGCACCAACTATTCGATTAAAGAATCCGATAAACACAAGAACAAAAGCTATTAAGGCCAAGACAACGATATACCAGAAATTGCCAATACCAGCAGATAAAATATTAAATTCAGTTATAAAAATACCAAATGGCGGTACTCCTGTAATTCCTAGAAAACCTATCAACAGTGCTACTGATGTAACTGGCAACAACTTAATCGCACCCTTTATATTTTCAATTTTTGCAGATCCAAATTTCAACATTAGGTTACCAGCTGAAAAAAACAAAATTGTTTTTGTTAGTGAGTGATAAATCATATGCATCAAGGCAAACACTGAGCCAACTCCACTAAAGCCAAAACCTAATGCCATGATGCCGACGTGTTCAATACTAGAATATGCAAAAAGTCGTTTAAAGTTTTTTTGAACTAACACAATCGATGCGGCAACTACTATAGAAATAATACCAAAGAAAATTAATAAATTTTGTGCAAAAGCATGGCCAATTGCTACGTCGACAATTGTTTTGTAGCGCATAATAGTTAGCATGGCAACATTTAACAATGGACCAGAAAATAAAGCGGCAATAGGAAATGGAGCCTTGCCATAAGCATCTGGCTTCCATGTGTGCATCGGTACAAAACCCGCTTTTGTACCATAGCCAACGATAACAAATATAAAGGCAATCTTTGCAACCAAAGGATCTAAATGAACCGCGTTGTCCAACAAGACCTGCCAACTAACAAATTTGTGAATACCCTCACCAGTTACCGAGGTAAAGAATAACATTGAACCAAAAAAGCCTAACAACAAGCCGATAGAATTTAAAATTAGAAATTTCCAAGCAGCTTCAATGGCGGAAGCTTTATTATAAAAACGAATCAAAAAAGCAGTTGATAAAGTTGTAGCCTCCACCATAATCCAAGTAAAAATTGGATTTACAGTTGCTACTGCCAAATACATCACAGCAATAAAAATGTTAAACAAAAAATAATATTGTTTAATTTGAGAAAAATTGATAATCTGCTTTTCCTCTTCTGCCCGCAAATAACCAACAGAATAAACAGCCGCCGCCAAACCAATCACAACAGTCGTCAACATTACAATCGCACTAAGCGCATCAACAGTAAAATATGGTTCAAAAGAATAACTACCATTAGCAACCACCTTGCTTGCAATAAACAAACCGGCAACAAATTCAATACTAGAAGCCACTACAGCGAAGACTTCGAAATACCCTCTTTGTTTTTTTACAAACAAAGAAGCGACGGCGGCAAGTAGTGGCAAAATAATTAAGACTAATAATAACATAATAATTATTCAGTTAATTTTTTCATTGAAGTAACATCTAGCGTGCCAAATTGTTTATAAATCAAAGTTACAAAGATTGACGATACAATCACCCATACCAAAATATCAAAGGTAATACCAAACTGCAAAGCTGGACTTTGTTCTAAACCAGCAAACAGAGCGAAACTTACAATTGAATTTTCAATCGATAAAACACCCAAAATTTGTGAAAGTGCACCTTTTCTATTGATCAACACAAAGCCTGATACAAGAATAGTAGCAAGTGACAATAACAATAAATCTGGATTTACTCCATCAAATGTTTGCAACGCGTTCCAAAAAATAGTTCTAATAAATACCACTATCAAAGCAACAATCACCAAAGTTAATGGTGTATTTAAATAAGTACTTGTCGCAAATTGCAATTTATTTTGTTTAATTAATTTAAGAAAAAAATATGGTGCAACCACGCCTTTAACTATGATAGTACAAACTACTGCCAACAGAAGTAAATATGAAAAATCAAATAATAGCGACAGTAGCAACAGACCGCCAATTGCTAAGGATTGCACAACATATAAGGTAACAGCCAAATGATTCTTCTTTGCTAAATGTAGCATTACGCTAGCGATGAACACCATAGAACCAAGGACAAATAACAATTGTTGGGAAGCTTCAAACATACTTTAAAATATTAAACCAATAGCAATAGCGCTAAGGACAAAGGAAGTAAATAATAAGTCAGGTAATCTAAAAAATCTTAATTTAGCAGTAAATGATTCTAGAACCGCAATTCCAAAACAAAGAATAGAAATTTTAACTACCAAAACTAATAAAGCAACGAGCAATGACGCAACCGATATATCAGTTGCAATTCCAAATGGGAAAAACAAATTTGCGGCTAAGGCCAAAAATATAACAAATTTATTTGCGGCCGCCCATTCCATCATCGCTAATCCTTTACCAGAATGTTCCAATAGCATCGCTTCATGAATCATAGTTAGTTCCAAATGTGTAGCTGGATTATCAAATGGAAAACGTGCAGTTTCTGCTAACAATGAAATACCAAAACTAAAAAATGCTAATATGATTGAAGGTAAATACTGTAGTGGCATACTCAAACCAAAATTAGCGATGCCAAATAGATTGGTGGTGTGACTAGCCAAAGAAAGAGTTAAAAGAGAACAAATAAGACCACCTTCTGTCAACGCGGCCACTGTCATTTCACGACTAGAGCCAAATCCTCCAAACCCACCACCAGTATCCATGCCAGATAGTGCCAGAAAAAACGTTCCTAAGGCCAAAAGATAAACAATTACCAAGAAATCACCTAAATAATTATTTTTTGTAATTAAAGATATTAATGGAATGCATGCACCAACGATAATTGTTAAAGCTAATATAATGTAAGGGCTAAATCTAAAAATCCATGATGCATCTTTACTTATAATTTCATCCTTATGAAATAATTTCCACAAATCACGATAAGGCTGAAAAATAGAGGCACCTTTTCGATTTTGAAACTTAGCTTTAATTTTTCTTGTAACACCAATAAAAAAAGGTGAAATCGCTGGAATCAAAATTATTTGGATTGTCCAAGCAAAAATTGAACTCATACAATTTTTTCTTTATTTAACAAAAATTAATAACAGGCCGATCAAGATTGCAAATATATATAAGATATAAACATTTATATTTCCATTTTGGATTTTCTTTGTCTTCTCAGAAATCCACAAAACAAATTCTTGAACTGGTTTATAGAAGTAAATAGAATAAACATCTTTTAGGCCAAAATGAATAGAGGTGCTTTTTGGGAAATAGCGCAAACCAGCTTCACGATATTCAACCTTGGTTTGTTGAGTAGGACGAAGAATCGTACCAAAAATAGTAATAATAGAACGAGCAAATCCGGTAGCGGTAATTTCCATTCTTGGTTCCATATTTGTGCCACAGTCCCAAGTGATTGAGGTGCTTACTTTTTGTTTTCTAGTTACTATATATACCAAGACAGCGACAATAATTATGATAATAAAAATTGAACTGAAAGCAGTTGGCATCGACATTGTTGCAAAATTATTTGCATTGACTACATTTATTGTTGAGGAAATAACAGAATCTGAATTTTTTAAATTATTTAAATTTGTGACTACATTGGTTAATATTTTTGAGACTGTACCAGCTGACAGGCCTAAAATTAAAGCAACTAAAGCCAGCATCGCCATTCCAAATCTCATCGCCCAACCCACTTCGCGAGCTTCGCTCACATGGCTACTACGAGGACGGGCCAAAAAAGTAGCACCAAAAACTTTAACAAAACACATTACTGCCAAACCACTAGTAAAAGCCAAAGCACCGATTGCTAAAATAAATAATACTTTTGTTAAAGCGCCTACAGTTGCAACGGCATTAAACATCGACTGAAAGGTCAACCACTCACTAACAAAGCCATTAAACGGAG
>CAYZHG010000055.1:0-5092 GCA_964477455.1 uncultured Gammaproteobacteria bacterium | reverse complement strand
GTTCTGAGGTGGCTCGGCAACGACCACCACGCCAAAAAAAGCGAAAAACTCGCCACAACATTTTGACATGAAAATGCAAATGCAATTCAAATTCCGCAATGATTGATTGCTAGCCTTGTCTGCAATCACTCCATAAGAGGGGGTTTGGGGGGTGCAGTACCCCCCATGTTCAATAAATATGGCGAGCACGCCATTCCTTTTTTCTGCAAACAAAAAAAGCGGGGACTTCCTCCCGCTTCTTTTTTGCGTATCTCGTTGGAAATGAATAGATAGCAATTTAATGATACCACCCCCCCCACATCTGTCAAGGGCTATGGCTGAAAATATCCGATAATTTTCAAATCCTTTTCGCTTCCGTGTCTCTCTGTTATTTTTCCCGCTCTAAAATTTGCTTCCGTGATTGTGATGTGATTCTTGCCGACTTTCTCAACATACGCAACATGACCCCAAATAAAACCTGTCTTTATAATTGCAATACTGCCGTGCTGTGCTTTTTTTGAATTGATTATTTTCTTTTTGTCCGAAATTGTCCAAAGTCCGAACGGCAATTTTTTTACAAGTGAGCGTGCAAAGAGCACGCAATTCCAGCGATTTTTATCTGTCGTATTGATAACCAATAAATAATTTTTACTCATCTGTTTTTATATTTTTAAAATCTAATCTTCCGCCGAAGTATAGACCGATTGTGCCACTCCAAGCGACCACATAAAACTCGGGCAAAGGAATTTGAAAAAAAAGGGCAGTGCAAATTGTGCCAGTCATAAAAATTGCCAAAATTGCTCTGATACTTCCTTTAGGCAAAAACAAAGGTTCGCTTTTCATAAATTCAATTTAAAAAAAAATTTGCCAAATTTATATACTACTTTTCTTTAATTCTTTCTACTCTAATCTATTATAGATTACTGTATTTCAGGAATGCATTTAATGCAATGCGTTACCCGTTGTAGGCACGCGCCGACTTCCGCTAATTGATTTTTTAAAAAAACCAATACGGTCGTCGTGCGTCCTTTCTCAGTTAAGGTGTTTTTATGCGTCACCCGCCCACGGTTTACAGCTGTGGGAGCCGAGAGGGCCGAAGGAAAAACTTACCACCCGTCAGCCTTTTGAGCTGGGAGCGTGCGAGCTGGGGAAGTCGGCAAGCCAGTCACTATTTATAGACGCAATTTCCTTTTACACTTCCAACGTCTTTAAAAACAGTATACAATAAAAGTGCAAATTGTGACAATTAACTAAAAGTGTATAACCTGTGGATAAGTATGCCAATATTAACTAATTTTCATTTACAGCCCGAAGACGCCGAACTTTTTTATAAGTCGGTTGTTGTTCGACCTGGCTTTTGGGGAGACAAGGCAGACAAAAAAGATGTCATTTATAGAAAGCGAAATTTTGAGCCTTTAATAACGCAGTCGGCTTTTCCTGTAGTTGCCGAGCTTTGGAATGCTTTGGCTGATTCAATCAAAGACCGTTGGGCTTCTGCTGGATATTGGAGCGGACAAACAGGCTGGGAATTGTTTTCGCAAGATACAAATTACAGAGTTAATAACGGAATTTTAGGAATTGGCGAAGCCAATCTGTATCATCAATTTATGGTGGGAAAAATTACACCTGGTGGAGCTAACGGAGAAATAAAAATCACACAGCCAATACAAATGCAAATCCCTGGCGACTTTAGTTTTTATATTAATGCGATTTCAAAATTGACAAGCATGGGTGCGGGCTCTTTTGCAAAATTTATTTTGACAATTTCTTTTCATGATCCTGCCGACGACCCCGGGGAGATTGTGACCTATGATTATGAATATGATTTGAGTGATTTGTTGTGGTGGGGTTATGTTGGCGACACTTGGCCTTATGCAGATGTCACTGATATTTCCGCTTCTTTATCAATTCACATTTACAAAATGACTGGTTCATTGTATATTGATGGTGTGGAATTTAATTTTAATGATGTCAATCACATCAAAGATTTTCAATGCAATGAAATCGAAAATAATTGGTTGCCAGTGATTGGCCCAGTTGGTTCAGATTTCAGAAGTGTTTATTCTCGTAATTCATTTTATCAATAAAAAAATAATATGTCTGATTTTCCAAGCGCAATCACAACACCAAGAATAATTTCAAATCGTCCAGGCGTGACATTTGACCCAGACGACACAAAAACATTTTTTGCCGAAGATTTAAACATGGTCAACGATGAAATTGTGGCGATTGAAACAGAACTCGGAACAGACCCAGCGGGTGCATATGCAACTGTCAAGGCGTGGCTCACGGCTTTGACAAGTTCATTAAGCACGAAAATATCAACCGCAAAAACTGTTTTGATTGGTTCAACTTTAGCCGTTGCAATACCTGCGGGAACAACTCGCCATGTTGGTTCATATTTAGGAGGTGGTGCATGGGAAGCTGGTTTTGTCATGCCTTGCGCTGGAACAGTAAGAAATCTGCAAATTTATTTGGGCTCTGCTCCTGGGTCTGGTCAATCTTATACTTGTACAATGATGAAAGATAATGTTGCACAATCGCTTGCTGGCACAATAACAGGAACAGGCTCAAATTATGCGGAAGATACAACAAACAGTTTTACAGTTGCGAAAGGTCAACGAATTTGGTTAAGAGTTGTGACATCAGCAAGCGCCGCACCTTTGGGCTTGCAGTTTTGTGTAGAATTAGATACAACAACATAAAAAAATGAATGAAACAATGCCGACAATTTTTCTGCCTTATATTGTGAGCATTTTTGCGGTGCTTGCTGGCATTGTTTGGAATAATTTAAATGAAAAAATAAAAGTAATTCAAGAAAATGAAAGAACTTGCCCCATTCACAAAGTCGGTTCAGACATTGCCACAATGAAAAATGATATTGCATGGCTTAAGGAATTTTTACAAAAAGAAAACAAATGAAAATAATCGGTCCGTTACATTCAGAAAAAGCAAGCGGAACATTTGGTGACTTGCTAACATTCAGCGAGAGAAACACTGGCGCACAAGTTCGCTTTCAAAAAAAACAGAAAGACAAAATTACATCAGCGAGAACAGAGCAAAGAAATAAATTCTTGATAGCCCGTGAGATGTGGCATTTGCATGATTTTGGAAAAATAGAATTTGGCTTTAATATGGCAGGTGGTCAAAGAGTAAACATTTCAAGTTTGCCAATTGAAAAACGCGCACCGCAATTTGCAAGATTTGTTTCTGATGTATTAAATTTTTATTTATAAAAACAAAAAAAAATGAATCAAGTAATTATAGGCCGAGAATTTCCGCAAGTCTTAACTCCTTTAATTGAGCAAGCTCAACATTCAATCGAGATACTTGTTTTTGATTGGAGGTGGTACAAAAATGAACCAAATTCAAATATACAAAAATTCAACAGCGCAATTTTGGAAGCTTCCGCCCGAGGGGTCAAAGTTCGAGCTTTGGTCAATAACAATATTATGCCTACTATTTTACAGCTTGAAAAACTTTCAGTGAAAAGGGTCGGCACAAAAAAAATGATGCATGTAAAAATGATTATTATTGATAAAAAATTAATTTCAATCGGTTCACACAATTTTTCAAAAAATGCTTTTGAATTTAATCACGAGGTTTCAACACTTTCAGACGATGAAAACATCATTTTAAGGTGTACAAAATACTTCAATAACTTATGCCTTTTATAAATGTTTGTGAAAAAATCCCAGCCGAAACAATCCGCGGTCGCATGGGTAAGCCTAATTATTTTGGGTGGATTATTTTTGGTTGGTCTGAGTTTGGAGATTCTAATAACTGCGCTGGTGTGTATCAGCAGAGACGCAATCGCAAGTGGGACGGCGTGGGTGGTTTTATCATTGGCAAAGTACAAAAAAACTTTTTTCAAAAACCTGCTTGGCCTGTTCAACCGCCGAGCGAATTGAGGGACGCGCAACAATTAAAGTTTAAAAATGCATTGTTGGCATGGCAAGCATTGACAATTGAAGAAAAAACAGTATATAATCATATTGCAAGTAAGAAATCAAAACGCGGATACGACTATTTCATGCATGAGAAACTCAAATCTTTTTAATAGGTCGATTGAGCCAATTTAATCAAAACAAGAAAAAAAATAAATGTGTAAAGTAACTGGACCAATGCACTCAGACGGAGCTTCTGGACAGTTTGCAAAAACTATGGTTTTTGGAAATTGGAAAGGCACGAATGTTGTGCGAAAATATGTTATTCCTGCAAACCCACAATCTGCTGGTCAAGGTGATCAACGAATTATCATGGGCGGAGTAGGTCGCGTGGCTGGAAAAGTGACTGTTGCTGGAGACATCAACGCTCAATTTGCAACTCTTGGAGTTGTTCCTGCTGGTCAATCAAAACAATCTTACCTTGTGAAATACATTCTTGACCACATTTTGACAGACGCAAGTGCCTTCGGTGCTTCTGCTTCTGCATATGCTGGACACACTGCGAAAGCAGATTTTGACAGCTCAGCTGTTGAAATGGGATTGACAACTTTTGATTTGTCATACGCAACAATCGCCCCTTTCGTGGGAGGTCATCAAGCTTATGTTTTGGCACAAGCTTTGATAGCAATCGGTTTGACTGGTTCTCCATTCGATACCGCTCTTGCTTCTTGGACTGCAACAGAAATCGACGAAATGGTTGCCGCACTTTAATTCTCACTCAGAATTGCAAAAACCCCCTAAAGGGGGTTTTTTGTTGTTCACTTGACAGGGGGTGGGGGGGGTGTTATATTTTAGAAGTAATTTTTAAAAAACAAAAAAATGAGCAAGAGCAACGACCGCAGAATTGCGGTGCAAAAAGAGTTGAAGTATGAGCCAATTGACCCAGTGACAAGGTGGAACGCTTGTCAAATTTTGATGTCACGCATTTACAAAAGTGACATTGCCACCAGCGAAATTGTGCGGTTGGCCGACGAGCCACCGACATTGAAAACGCTGGGATTTGCAACGAGGAGGATTTGAACAAAACAAAAAAAAGAACACGGCCCCGCAGGGAACCCCCCCCGCATTTTTTCGAGGAGTGTTCTTTTTTTTTTGTGCCTTGTTTCGCCACACAAAGCGGACGAGTCTTGTGGCGCTGAAACAAGAGCGCAAAAAAAAAAAACGCG
>CAYZHG010000054.1:0-10196 GCA_964477455.1 uncultured Gammaproteobacteria bacterium | reverse complement strand
TCGGAGGATACCACACCTCCATCGCCGCCGCCTGATTCTGGCCACCCCGCCCCCTGACGAAAAAGCACCAGGACCTTTCATCGGGTCCAAATGCTGAATTAGTCAGGGGGCGGGAACAGAACTCAAATAAAAAAAATCCCGAATTTATTGGGATTTTTTAATTCAATTTAATCTACTAATTAGTCGGAACTGTAAATTCTTCAATCTTTAATAGGTTCTGCTCAAATGTTTTTGAATCACCTCTTAATTCAATAATTTCTTTACTTTTTTTATAACCTTTAGGATAAATCTCCAACACTTCAAAAGGTGTGCCGTCTTTTTGACTAGCATCTTTCAAACGCTTGGCAGGATAATCGTGCCAAGTAGAAGTAACAATATTTTCTTCCGGTACTGGATGTCCCATTTTTTGTACAAATACCATCAAATATTCCGATTCATCCGCATTGGAAAATTTTACTCCATCTTCCCAACGGTCTGTTTGCCAACTATTTGGATATTTTAATTTAAGTTTTACAAAACTATCATCATTGTAAGCTGATTCAGTCGGCAATTTCTTTGCCAATTCATTGGTAATTTCTTGGCGTAATTGAGCCTTGATTTCCAGCACTTGCTGTTGCATACTGGCCTTTAAATTGTCCGACACTGTTTGATTGTTAATTGTCTGACAACCATAACCACCTAAAATAGAAGTCAATCCAACCACACCTAATATCAATAGTGACTTTGTTGCCATCACCATTTTCAATAATTTGCCTTTACTCTTTCCCAATTTCTTTTCCATCACCGCAATACGAGTGCGAGTTTTCAAAGCACTGTCTGGATTTAGTGAAATACTATCTATCCCCTCCTGCACCAAAAATTCAGCAAATTCTGGATAATCACTCGGTGCTTGTCCACAAATTCCAACTTTACGTTTGTATTTATGGGCCACTTGAATTACTTGGCGAATTAATATTTTTACGGCTTCATTGTTTTCATCATAGACATGTGATACCAAAGAAGAGTCACAATCCACCCCCAACGTCAGTTGGGTTAAATCATTACTCCCAATACTAAAACCGTCAAAAATCTGCGCAAATTCTTTGGCCAATAAAACATTTGATGGAATTTCACACATTACATAAACTTGAAAACCATCTTTACCACGTTCCAAATTAAATTCTTTCATTGTTTCTAAAACTTTTTTACCTTCTTCTACTGTTCGGCAAAATGGTACCATTACAATAATATTTTTTAAACCCCAAACTTCACGAGCTTTTTTTATCGCCGCACACTCTAGTTTAAATCCAGGTTTGTATTTTGGATCATAATAGCGCGACGCACCACGCCATCCGAGCATAGGATTTTCTTCGTGTGGTTCGAATTCTTTACCGCCAATCAATGTAGCATATTCATTAGTTTTAAAATCAGACAAGCGCACAATCACATCTTGTGGATAAAAAGCTGTCGCCAAAAAAGCAATTCCTTCAGCTAATTTATCAACCAAATATTGCGTCTTATCTTTATAGCCGACAGTCAAAGCTTCAATTTTTGCTATTACGGCTTTATCTTTGAGATCTTTAAAATGAACCAAAGCTAGTGGATGAATTTTAATAAAATTTGTAAAAATAAATTCCTCACGAGCCAATCCGACACCATCATTTGGAATTGCAGACAACGCAAAAGCATTGTCTGGATTGCCAGAATTAATCATTATTTTTGTTCTAGTTGATGGCAGGCTTTTTAATTCGGTACGCTCAACACTAAACGGCAAACGTCCTTTATAAACGTAACCATTTTCTCCCTCTGAACAAGAAATAGTAATTTCCTGACTATCTTTTATCAACTGTCGTGCTTTAGCGGCCCCGACAATACATGGCACGCCTAGTTCACGACTCACGATGGCCGCGTGAGAGGTCTTGCCGCCTTGTTCAGTCACAATGGCACTAGCGATACGCATTACCGGCTCCCAATCTGGATCAGTGATTCTTGTGATCAATACTTCACCAGCTTTAAAATCTTTCATCTGTTTTGGAGAAGTAATAATATGAGCTTTGCCTTGACCAATCTTTTGACCAACACTCACACCCTGCACCAATACCTCACCTTTCTTTTGCAAATTATAAGTTTCAATAGCTGTTATTTTAGATTGAGATTTTACAGTTTCACTGCGAGCCTGAACAATAAACAATTTTCCAGTTTGTCCGTCTTTAGCCCATTCGATATCCATCGGATGACCATAGTGCTCCTCAATTTGTACACCCCATTTAGAAAGTTGAATTACTTCATCATCAGTCAAACAATATTGTTTTTGGTCACTAATTTTTACTTTTTCTTGTTTAGTACCAACACTTCCGTAAACCAATTTCACTTCCTTACTACCCAAACGACGACTAATGATAGATTTAAAACCTCTTTTTATTCCATCTTTAAAAACATAAAATTGATCTGGCGTAATCTGACCTTTAACAACATATTCTCCCAAACCATAAGAAGCGTTGATAAGCACAACTCCGCGAAAACCGGATTCAGTATCCAATGTAAACATTACTCCTGACGCACCAAGGTCAGACCGCACCATTTCTTGTACACCAACAGATAGTGCGATGGTGAGATGATCAAAACCTTTGGCTTCACGATATGAAATTGCTCGGTCGGTAAACAACGAGGCAATACATTTCTTACAAGCCAAAAGTAAATCTTTATCACCTTTAACATTGAGATAAGTTTCTTGTTGTCCCGCAAAACTAGCGTCCGGCAGATCTTCCGCTGTAGCCGAAGAACGTACCGCTACATCCAAATTGGTTTTTTTACATTCTTTTGATAATTCTTTGTAGGCTTTTTTAATATCATCCGCGATATCTTTTGGGAAATCGGCGGATAAAATAATTTTACGCACTTTTAATCCCGCTACGGATAGTGCGTGGACATTTTTTACATCCAAATCTTTCAAAACTTCTTTAATTTTTTTATCGATTTTATTTTCTTTCAAAAACCTCCAATATACTTCGGCCGTCAACGCAAAACCATTAGGCACCGGTAAGCCTTTTGAAGTTAATTTGGAATACATCTCGCCTAGTGAAGCGTTTTTGCCGCCAACTAGTGGAATGTCTTTGATTGACAGATTCTTAAACCAAGCAATATTCATAGTGAAAATATTATATCACATTTTCAACAAATCTAAAAGTTCTTTTTCATCCAAAATTTTTACACCCAACTTCTTTGCTTTGTCATACTTACTACCAGGTTCTGCCCCCACCACCACATAGGAAGTTTTTTTACTCACACTCTCAGAAATCTCTCCGCCCAAATCTTTTATTTTTTGTTTTGCTTCATCGCGTGACATTGATTCCAGACTTCCCGTTAAAACAAAGGTCTGACTAGAAAATTTGCCACCCTTCTTTTTTTCTACCGCTTTTATTTTTACTCCATTTTCAAGCAATTTGTTGATAAAATCAACATTCTTTTTATTTTTAAAATATTCCACAATCGACTCAGCGGTTCGCTCGCCAATTCCATTCATATTCAGCAATTCCTCTACAGTAGTATTTTGTAGCTTTTCTAAAGTACCAAAACTCTGCGCCAAATCTTCAGCAGTCTCTTCGCCTACATGAATAATGCCCAAAGCATTAATAAATTTGGCCAAGGTGATAGTCTTTGATTTTTCCACCGCTTCTACCAAATTTTGTGCGCTTTTCTGCGCAAATCTTTCGAGCGGCTCTAAATCACCAACTGTTAGAATAAACAAATCAGCGGCGTCTTTTATGATACCCTCATCAACGAGTTGTTCCACAATTTTTTCTCCACAATGATCAATATCAAAACCTTTTTTACCAACAAAATGAATAATATTTTCCAGTTCTTGAGCGTAACAATTTTTATTAAGACAATACAGTGCCACCGAACTTCCTTCTACCGCCTTACTAACTTTACTAATATTTTGCCCGCCAACTTCACTTCCGCAAACTGGACAATGTGTCGGTCGCTTAATTTCTTTCTCCTGACCAGTACGCATTTTTTCTAAAACCCGAACTACTTTTGGAATAATATCACCCGCCTTTTCCACCACCACGGTATCGCCTACTTTTACCCCCAAACGTTCAATTTCATCAAAATTGTGTAGTGTTGCATGAGTCACAGTTGAACCCGCCAATTTTACCGGCTCCATTAATGCCACCGGTGTGAGTGCGCCAGTGCGCCCCACTTGCACATACACTTCTTTTATTTTAGTTGTGCCCTGCTCGGCGGGAAATTTAAAAGCAATCGCCCAACGTGGAGATTTGCCCGTAAAACCTAAAGCTTCTTGATATTTTTTTTGGTTTACCTTTATCACTACCCCGTCAATCCAAAATGGCTGGCTATTCTTTTTCTTTTGCCACTCATTATGAAAAGCTAATATATCTTTTAAATCTTTACAAATTTTCCAATGCGCATCTGTTTTAAATCCCAAATCTTTCAAACGTTGTAATTCTTGTGCTTGAGTCGGTGGTATTTCTCCCGCTGAAATATCATAGGTTGTCAGCGACAATTTACGAGCCGCCACCACCGCTGAATCCAATTGACGAATCGTACCCGCCGCAGCATTTCGCGGATTGGCAAAAAGAGCTTCGCCAGCATTTTCTCTTTCATTATTTATTTTATCCAACATCGCTCGATCCAACCAAACTTCACCCTCAGCGATCAAGTTTACTTTTTCTGTTAATTTTAATGGTACAGTCAAAATTGTTCGAATATTTTGCGTAACATTTTCACCAACTTTTCCATCACCGCGTGTTGCGGCCGCCACCAGCTCACCATTTTCATAGGTCAAAACCATGTGCAATCCATCGATTTTTAATTCACAAACATATTCCAAATCAGCCGGACGATTTCCAGTTTCTTTGGCTAAAAAATTATAATTTCGTTCCTCCCAATTTTTTACATCCTCCTCATTAAAAGCATCATCAAAACTCCATTGAGTCACTTGGTGTACCACTTTTTCAAATTTATCCAATGGTTTACCAGCCACACGCTGTGTTGGTGAATCTGCAGAAACGAGCTCAGGATTTTCTTTTTCAATATGACGCAATTCATCCATTAGTCCGTCATACATCGCATCGGTCACTTCAGGATCATTCAGCACATGGTAACGATAACGCAAATCATCTATTTGAGCACGCAAGCGTTCAACTTTTTTTAACAAGCCACTATTCATAGGATTAAAAACCAATCAAATTTACGTACCAATTTATAATGGTAGTCCCGTGATACAAAGCAACTAAAGTACCAACGACCAAAAAAACACCAAATGGTACTTCGGTTTTGCCATCTACTTTTTTAAATAGCATCAACCCTAAACCTATCAAAGCACCCAAAACATAAGCAATAAATAAGGCCAACAATGTATTTTGCCAACCCAGCCAAGCCCCCATCATTACTCCCATTCGAACATCACCACCACCTATCCATCTACCTCTTGAAACTACAAACTGCAAAAGAAAAAAACCGCCACCAATTATCATTCCCAATAAATAAGTGTCGGCAGAAAAATTTAAAACAAAAATATTTATCAAAAGACCGATAATTGTACCCGCCCAAACTACACGCGACAGTATTATTTTATAACGTAAATCGTAGACAAAGATAATTATTAATAACGTGAGAAAAGAGACGTCACGCAACAATGTCCATTCACTAAAATGAACTAGTTTTAAATGCTGTTGAACGATATACATCATCAATAAACCAGAGGATAGTTCGACTACTGGATACGACCAATGAATCGTTTTTTTACAGTTTCTACAATGAGCGCGCAAAGCCAACCAACTAATTACTGGAATATTTTCATACCAAGCCAGTTGATAGCGACAATTTGGACACATACTGCGACTGTTGGATAATATCTTTATATTGTCGCGGACTCGCCACATCCAAGAATTCAAAAAACTACCGAGTATTAACCCAAGTATAAAGACAAAAAAATAAATTATGCCACCCAACAGTACGACGTAACTGCCCAAATCTAGCATAGAAATTACTTTTTAATTTAGATTGTAATTATAACACAGCCAATAAAAAAACAAAACCCACCTATAGTTAGGTGGGTAAGTTTGGAAAAATAATTATTTAATTCCAGCTGGACTTAATTGAATAGCACCAGCAGAAAGACCTGCAACAGCGCCTTCTAAAGTAGCGTCGATTGTATAACTACTAGAAGCCGCAGTGTATTTGTAATAACCAGTCTTTGGATCTACTGGAACTTGACCCATGTATGGGGAAGCACAACCAGTAGCGGCAAAACCAGTGGAGTTCAAACAAGCGTATGAACCTGTACCTAAATCAACGGCAGAGCCTGTTGGATAAGCAGATTGGTCGGTGTAATATAATTCAAGAGCTGTTTGTAATTGTTTCAAATCGGCTAGACGTTTGGAATCGCGTGCTTTAACACGAGCTGAACCTAACGCTACTACTGCTAGAGTAGATAGTAAACCGATGATTGCAATCACGATAAGCAATTCAATCAATGTAAAACCTTTCTTATTCATAAATTCAAATTTAGTTTATAAAATTATCTAATTTCAACCGGTCTCAATTAAAATGAACCGGCACTTAAACCCGCAAATGCGCTTTCCGATCTTATTTATGAATTCACCCCCTTTTCATTTGATGTTATTTTCATAATACAATCTTAATCTAACTAACAAACTAATTATAACACAAGTCTACTAAAGATGTAACACTTGCTTAATTTTGTCCACAACTTCGGATGGTTTAAAATGAGCTTTAATTAGATAATCCGCCGCTCCCATTTGCAAACCTTTTTCGACATCATCTTTTTGACCAAGATTTGTTAATAAAATTACTGGAATATCTTTTACCTCTGGATCTGATTTTAATTTTGATAAAACTGCAAAGCCATCAAGTTTTGGCAACAAAATATCAAGCATGACAATGTTTGGTTTTTTCTTTTTAACTTCCAACAATGCCTTTTCCCCATTGTCGGCTAAAGAAACTTTGTACCCCTCCATTTCAAACTTTTTCTGGTAAATGCCCGATAGAAAAACATCATCTTCTACCAGCAATACATGAATTTTTTCTGCCATATTAAAATAAAATTACTTAACTTCTATACTATGGTATCACACTAATTTTCGAAGCGCTAGTCCGACCGCTACCGACATTCTTGGTCCAATTTTGTTTAGTGCAGGCTTCAAACCATCTTGGTACACTACTCGACCCCACGGATCACCAACATAACATTTAATATTAAATTTGTCGGAAATAATATCAGCTAAAAAAGGCATCGAACTTCCACCACCTGTTAAAATAATTTTTTCCGGACGTTTATTTTCATTTCCCGATTGTTTTAGATACAATTCAAAACTGTATTCAATTTCTTTCATTATCGGATCAATAATCGAAGAAAATAAACCAAAGAATTTTTCTTTAGTCATTTGACCACGGCTCGACTTTTTCAATAAACTACCAAAATAATCGTGTTTTAATTGCTCGACCAAATCTTCATTTAATCCTAAAATAGAAGATAAAATTTTATTCAATCTAGTACCTCCAATTTCTGTACTATGATGAGTAATGGCATACCCTTGATCGATAATATAAAAATTGGTTCGTTCTGCACCAATATCGATAATCATAGCAACACTCTGGTCGCGACCAACCAAAGAACGCTCCAAAGCAATGGATTCTGGCTCTAATGATTCTAGTCCAATACCGGCCAATTTAAAAACTTGAGTATAAAAAACAACCAATTCCTTTGGTACAGCATTTACCAATACTCGCTGTGTTTTGGATTCTGGAGCATTTTTAATCATTTGGTAATCCAATACCATATCATCGATTGGTCGAGGTAGAAGTTTTTTTACCTCAGCACGCAATACTTTATCCAATTCTTCTTTTTTTAATAATGGCAAATTTATTACCGCATGAAAAACAACGGACACTGGCAAGCTAACCGTGGCAGAAATTGCTTTTGTTCTTGAAGCTAAACATACCGCTTTTAACAATTCGGCATATTTTTTGATCTGATCTGGATCAATTAACGGTGCTTCAACTTTTACTTTTTGATCACTCGCAGACAATCGAATATCTTTTTTTATGGAAACATCAAACAAACGGTGCACATCCTGCATCTGAGAGGTCATGCCATAAGTGTATAGCATTGGCCTTTTCTTTTCTATTTGTAATTCTACAATTTTGATACCACCAGCACCCAAATCTATACCGAGGTGTGATTTAGGTTTAAAAAATAACATATACAATTAATTTTTACATCGTAATTATAACAAAAATAACACTTCTCTGATATACCACTCTTGAAAACTGTGGATAAATAAGGTAAAATTGATACATTATACTAAAAGATTTTTATGCCTCTATACTTATATAATACCCTGACACGTCGAATCGAAGAATTCAAATCTATCAAAAAAAATAATGTCGGTCTTTATACATGCGGACCAACTGTATACAATTTTGCTCATATCGGAAATTTGCGAACTTATGTTTTTGAAGATATTCTAAAACGCGCCTTGGCATACAATGACTACAAGGTTAAACACGTCATGAATATTACCGATGTTGGCCATTTGACCGATGACGCCGACGAAGGTGAAGATAAAATGGAAAAAGGTTCCGCAAGAGAAGGTAAAACTGCTTGGGAATTGGCGGAATTTTATACGCATGCATTTCGCTTAGACATGGAACAGCTCAATATAATAAAACCAAGTATTTGGTGCCGTGCTACCGATCACATCAAAGAACAAATAAATTTGATAAAAAAACTAGAAAAAAAGGGTTTCACCTATGCAACATCGGACGGTATTTATTTTGATACTAGCAAATTGAAAGACTACGGAAAATTGGCAAATTTACAAAACCAAGAGTTGCGAGCCGGTGTTCGCGTGGATGTTGGAGACAAACGTAGCACTACCGATTTTGCCCTCTGGAAATTTTCTCCAAAATTACAAAAAAGACAGATGGAATGGAAAAGTCCTTGGGGAGTTGGATTTCCTGGCTGGCATATCGAATGTAGTGCTATGGCGATGAAATATTTGGGAGAAACTTTTGATATCCATTGCGGTGGCGTTGATCATATCCCCGTTCATCATACAAACGAAATTGCTCAAAGCGAAGCGGCCTATGATTCATCCTTAGCAAATTTTTGGATGCATGGAGAATTTTTACTTATGGGCAATGATAAAATGGCTAAATCGGGTGATAATTTTGTTACTTTGCAAACTTTGAAGGAAAAAGAAATATCGCCACTCGCCTATCGATTTTTATTATTACAAACCCACTACCGCAAACAA
The DNA here is from genome assembly GCA_964477455.1 of uncultured Gammaproteobacteria bacterium. Classification (GTDB taxonomy): domain Bacteria; phylum Patescibacteriota; class Patescibacteriia; order Magasanikbacterales; family GWA2-37-8; genus CAIOJG01. The sequence continues at coordinate 909 of CAYZHG010000054.1, read as the reverse complement.
TTGACATTTTCTTGGGAAGCTTTGCGCGCGGCTCAAACAGGGCTTCATCATTTATACAATGCTTCCAAAAAATTAAAATACAAAAAAGAAATTATTTCCAATGTTGATCAAAAGAAATCCGACGAAGAGATGGAAATAAAAAATAAATTTCTAGCTTTTATTGGCGATGATTTAAATATTGCCTCGGCATTAAGTCTGGTTTGGGAAGCGATTAAAAATAATAATATAAGCCGTGAAACATTACTAGAATTTGATGAAATTTTTGGATTAAAAATTAAAGAAGAATTAGATAAAAAATCTGAACAAACTTTAATATCCAGTTTGCCACTAGAAATTTCAGATCTCATTACCAAGCGCGATCAAGCACGACAAAACAAAGAATGGAATAAAAGTGACGAATTAAGGTTAAAATTGGAAGCTTCTGGATATAAGGTTGAAGATACTAAAGAAGGAACGCAGGTCACCAAAAGATAGATAGTTTTTTAAAATAAAAAAAATCACCTAATTAATTTTAGGTGATTTTTTAATTTATACATCAGACCCAATCTTTCTTTTTAAAGACTGCAAACATGCCGACTGCTCCAAAAAACATTAACAATAAAATAAACCAAAAGCCACCTGTCAAATGTGTAAATGGATTACCTAAAGTTGGAATTGCAAAAATAGTAGCCAGCAATGTTAAAGGGAAAGTAGTTACCGAAATAATCGTCAACATTCTCATCACATTGTTGGTTCGCAATGTCAACAAAGATTCATTCGTTTCATGCAAAGCGTTGATGCTTTCTTTTTGGCTATCCAGTATATGCCAAATTTCATTGGTAAACTCGCGCAATGAATTGATATAATTTTGAAAAGATGCGACATCTAACTCTCTGCCAGCATAATAAAGTAATCTTTCCAAAACAGTTC
>CAYZHG010000053.1:0-14389 GCA_964477455.1 uncultured Gammaproteobacteria bacterium | reverse complement strand
ATACTACCCACTAAAGTTCGGACAATTTCGGTGGCGATAGCTTCGTTGTTGATAGCCTGAGCAAAAGCAGTCGTACCTGTCGGATTTAAATAAAAAAGCAATAACAGCGGTAGACTAGCACCGGCATATGTCAAAAATAAAGTATTTATGATTGCACCCAAATGAGTATTCCCTACTTCATAAGCTGATCGATACACTTCTTTGTTGGTGAGTTTTGGGTTCGCGTTTCTAATTTGTTTTACAGCTTCTATCTGACCCACAACCACATCATCCAAAACACCAACTGTGCCTATCAAAATACCGGTCAACAACAAACCTCGAAAATCTACTGTCCAACTATTGGTACCCAATAAAAATACTGCTTCTTCTTGGGCTAAACCAGTCAATCTAGTCAATGTGGTAAAAATCCAAGACAATATAAAAGTAATGACTAGAGAAAAAAACACACTTACCAATGCAATGTGTGATTTTTTATTCCACCCTTCTGTTAAATAAATAATGATACCCAGAATTATTAAAGATCCAAATATTCCAACCACTAGCGGATTGCTACCTTGTATTATTCTAGGGATAATAAATTTGATAATAATGAAAAAGCTAATCACCAAACTGATAAGCGATTTAATACCCTTCTTTTTTCCAATAATTATAATGACAACAGCAAAAATTCCGGCTAACCAAAAAAGATAATTACTACGAACAAAATCTACAATATAATAGTCAGTACCACCATCGACATTTTTGACCTCGCTAACCAAAACTTTATCACCGATTTTGTATGTGTTAGCACTTGCCATATCTACTTCAGAAATACCTTTGTGTTCAACTTCTTTATTCCTCCATTCTTTTTCTAGGCCAAGTAAGAGGATGTTTTGTTGGAGTGCTTTTGAACTATTTTCTCTCTCTATATATTTTTCTTCAATTATTTTTATTACCTTGGCTTGAAAAAATTGATCGCTGGTCGATTGAATTGTTTGGGCCAAAACTAAAACTGGCGCAAATAATGTGAGAAGAAATATTGGTAAAATTTTTTTTAACATATTAAAATTTTAAAATATTTAAAATTGCTCAGCAGAATATTTGAGTATCAAAATTTGATCTTCTGAAAAAGGCTCAACTGTAGCTGCGTATTGCTCTGTTTATGCTTGTAGTACATCGTGTGATTTTTTCTTCATACTATTCGGTCATTGTGTATTCTTTTCAGTGAATATTATATAATAAGAACCTTAAACGATTCGCTTAACTTTTTGGAAATTAAGCGAATATGACTTGTTTGATTGCGGTTTCAAGTTTTTCTTTTAGAATCTGCCCAAAGTGATAATACACCCAAGGCTAAAAATATAATTACCTCTATCCAATTTTGTTTTTGGAATGTCTCAAAAAGTGCTGTTCCAAAAAAGATTATGAATACCGTTAAATTAACAAATTTATATTTTCCCATATTTATTTTTAATAATTTTTCTTCCTGCTTTTTATCACGCCTACAATGCCACCAATGACTACCTCCCTATCCTGGTTTTGAGAAATTCCTTCATATGATTCTATTGCAATGTGTTAAATTCGATATCGTTCATAATTTCTTTTATTCATTATTTTTTGTCTGTTCGTATACAGGGACAGCTTCCGAACTTTTTTAGTTATCTCCAAAGTTACTCTATTGGAACCAATGATAGCGTTCCACCAAGACAGTAAAAATAAAGGCGAGAATTAAAAAAGCAAGAAGTCCTGCCAAAATTGCCTTGTTCGCTCCCCACCGAGGAGCCGCTAAAGCCACAACAGCCATATAAGGAACCCACGCTACCAATGTTCCACACAACACAAACTGAGAATGCTGACTCACAGCCATACCGTTTTTTGAAGCGCCGATAAAATAATAGGATACCAATGTAAAGACGGGAACAAGAGCGGCTATACCGGAAATTGTCCGATAACCACTTTCTTCCAGTGCGACAATTACCGTAGTCACAATACCACCAACAACAAAATATAATAAATAGGCCATATGTTTGATTAAAATTTGAAAAGATTGGCGATAAGCAAGATAACACCTGCACCAAAAAGACAACCGGCCATTTTGCCTACGGCGGACTTGAGCATTGTTCTTTCTTCGGATACTAATTGCAGTCTTAATTTTTCGGCAGAGTAGCCCTCAAAAATCCCCGCTATTCCGTCTGTTATAGCATTTCCAACAACACCGCCGAGGATCGCCCCAGTTACACCACCAAAATGACCTCCAAAGATTGCCATTATTGCCAAAATTCCATTATCTATCAATCCAAAGTATATATCAGGTAAAGTCGCTTTCAGACCTATTTTAAAAGGTAAAAGAGAGAGTAAACACAGTATGGATAATAAAATCAAAACAATGCCAATCCAATATCCGTCTTTAACAAGAAAAATACTAACAGCACCGATTATAATACAAAGTGTCAGTATGTTTAAAACGGCAAGAAAAAACTTTTTATTCATATTTAAATTGCTTACAGAGAAATTACTAAACAAATTAATAAGGCTGCGGCAATGACAAACCCGTTACACTTTTACTCATGAATGCCTTAAGCACCTGTGGGTATAAGACAACGCCAGATAGTAGGCCATTTATTTCGGCAATTCTATCTAAAGGATGATGATGTCTGCCTAATTTTGTAAAAGAATTAAAAACATGAAAAAACATATGCTGTTAAATTACTGCTTATTAAATTTTGTAGCAACAAACCATTTTAAAAATAATTTTATCTGAACAACATTTTTAAGATAATATTTAGCGTCGCTAGTTTTAGATTGCCCTACTCTTACAGTAATATCTTTATCAAAAGCACAAAAAACATCTTCATCTGTCTTATCATCTCCCACATACATAGGCAATAACTTAAGTCTTAATTTATTTTGAAAATATTTACAAATAAATAAAGCAAACTTTCCTTTGTTCCAATTAAGATTAGGTCTTAGTTCTATAACTTTTTTTCCCCTTAAAACTTGTAAAATATTTTTATTAGACGACAATCTAGTAATTTTATCAATATCTTTTTTAAAACTAGCCAAAAGTGATGAATCCAATTGGCGATAATGAATTGCTAAAGATGGATGTTTATCTTCTAGTAAAACGCCAGGGTATATTCTCAGTATTTTTTTGACACTCTTTTTTATACTCAGCAGTGATGATACTACCTCTTTAGATACAGGTAAGCAATTAATTTTTTTACCAATTTGCCATTCCAAACCATGGTTGCCAGCGTATACTAAATCTTTTAATCCAACTCGAGTTTTAATATCTTTCAAAGATCTTCCGCTGATAATAACAATTGGAAAGAGTTTCGAACATTTTGAAAGCAAACTCTTTATACTTTTGGGCAAGATTGCTTGGTACGGCGTTGGAGCTATGGGTGATAACGTACCATCAAAATCAAGCATAATAATAACCCCTTCTGATGAACGCAATTTTTCCTCGATTTTGGATAAATTATTTAATAAATATTTCATGTTTATCCTAGATGATTAATAGATTTGAGGAATTCAGCTGCCCAGCGATAAATATTATAATCTTTTACGGATTCACGCATTTTTTTCATGCGAACTCGTTGTTCTGTTGCGGGCATTGTTATTGCTTTATAAATTGCTTCTGCGGTCTCCTCCGCACTATAAGGATTGATTGTGATAGCGCCTTTAAGATCGCGGGCTGCGCCAGTAAATTGGCTTAAAATTAAAACACCATTTTCGTTGTCCTTGTTGGCCACAAATTCCTTGGCTACCAAGTTCATACCATCGCTAAGAGACGTAACCAAGCACATATTAGCGATACGGTATAGTGGATAAATATCTTCATGAGTGAAATGTTCTTTTAAAAGCACTATCGGTTTCCAGCCGTTTATTTCCAATTTTTTATTGATTCGTTCTGCTTCCTGTGTTACATCTTCATTAAACTGCCGATATTTTTCTACACCCTCACGACTAGGTGGCGCAATTTGTAAAAATGTAAACTGTTCTTTGTAGTCTGGATAAGTATCAAAAAAGAATTCCAAACCTTTAAATCTCTCTAGAATTCCTTTGGTATAATCTAAACGATCAACTCCTAGGCCTAAAAATTTTGTTTTTATTTTAAACTTTTCTAAAATAGCTGCATTAGAAAAATCAGTCTTATTTCCATTGGGAGCAAAAGCAACACTGATAGGAAATGGTTTAATGTATGAAGTGTGGCCGTCATGAGTAATGCCAAATTTCTCCAAATCTGTTAGAGATTCAACTTCCTTACTTATTGTCTCTAAAAAATTATTGCAAAACTGTTGGGTGTGAAAACCGATTATATCCGCTCCAAGCATTCCTTCTAAAATTTCTTTCCGCCATGGACAAATACTAAACATTTCAGTATTTGGCCAAGGAATATGCCAAAACAAACCAATTTCAGCATCAGGTCTTGCCTTTTTTATGATTTGTGGTAATAACGCCAAGTGATAATCTTGTACGAGCACAATCGGTCTTTGCACGTCTTTGATTTCTTCCAAAAGTGATTGGGCAAATTTACCATTGACTTTTCGGTAGGCTATCCAATCTTGCTTACGAAATATTGGACGAGTGTGAGCCATATGGCACAGTGGCCACAAAGCTTCATTGGAAAAACCAACATAATAGCCATTTAATTCTTTTTCAGTAAGCCAAATTCTTTTTAGGGTATATTTTGGCTCATCGGGAGGAACTTCAATTTTGTCTTGTGCATCTACCGTTTGTTTATCTGCGTCACCACTGCCATGAGCCAACCACATGCCACCACAGGCCTCCATTATTGGCTCTAAGGCTGTAACCATACCACTGGGAGGCACTACCCAGCCAATTTCATTTTTTACTTTTTTATGGATATACGGCTCGCGATTGGAAATTACAAAAATTTTACGATCTTTAAAATAAGCCTTAAAAAATTCTTTTAATCTTTCTGCTGTCCATGGAGAATCAATTTCCTCTAAGCGCATCCTTGCTTCTTCACTTGCTGAATTTCTGGCTAAAATTAAGCTTTTAGTCATTTTTGAAATTTCTGTCGCTATTGGTTTAAAAAATCCACTATTTTTTTGTGTCTCAAAATCCTCACCAATTTTACCGCTACGTGCCTGCCGTACTGACTCAGCCATGCGGATGATTGGTTTATAGACAATCCAATTTAAAATTAATATTAATGCCAAAGAAAATAACAATGCTTGTAAAAATAAACGCAGCATGTTAGTTTTCCAAATTTGACTAATAGCTACATCAATATAATCCGCTCGCTGGAATACAGTTAATACACCAATAACCTTTTCATCATCATGCAACGGAGTGGCTAAGGTGTATATTTTACTATTGTTACGGGTAATAAAACCGTCTTCAACACTGTCCGAGTCCATAGCCTTTTCAGGAACTGTAGTATTATTAGTTAAGTCTTGCTGTAATTCAACTGAGTTTGCAAATAGTTTTGCTTTATTATCATAGACAGCTAAACCTAATAATCGTTCTCTCCCAGCGAATTTATCTAATATTTTTTGTAAAGTGGTTGTGGTATTATTTAAATATGAAGGCCTAATAGCCTCCTTAAGACTGTCGGCCAACAAAGTAGTGCGATGTTGCAAATCGTCTGTCAATGAATCTTGTTGTTGGTGAACTTGTCGCAGAGTAAAGCTTGACACTACTAAACTAACAGCCACTATTACTACTGCAATCAAAGCAAGGATTTGTTTCATGTTACTAATTACAGAATTATAAAAATGATTGAAAAACTAGTATTTCTCAAAAACAACCACTGTCTATTTTATCATATTATTGGTGATTATTCAAAGATAGTCCGAACTCCATCACGCCTCCATACAAAAGTTCTAACTAAAAAATCCGCTACGATAAGCGAATTTTTAGAGTTTTTGTTCTTTGGCTCGGGGTCACGGACGACGTTCGAACTGAGGTTGGGAATAAATACAATTATGAGGAACTTTGAAATTCACCCACAATTTCTTCCAAAATATCATGAAAACTTATAATGCCAATGATATTATCCGAAGATTTTTCAGTTATTAAAACGATGCTGATTGCAGATTTTTTTAAACGCTCAATCGCAACGAGTGATGGCACATCTGCGTCAATAAGTATAACGGGCTGAATTATTGATTTTAAATCCATATTATCAAAACCCGTATCAAACAGATGGTTAAGAACATCTTTAGCTTCAATAGCGCCTATATTTTTATTCAAACTTCCGTCGCAGATTGGGAAAACAGATTTATCACTTGTGGTTATTTTTCTTCTAATTTCTTCTATCGGATCATTAATATCCAACCATACTACTTTTTCGCGCGAAGTCATAAAATCTTTTATCGGTCGATTACCCAAATGAAAAATTCTTTCTACCATTTTTTGTTCGGCTCGTTCAAAAACACCACTCTCAGCTCCTTCGGCAATTAGTAGTTTAATTTCTTCTTCGCTAACGGTTTGTTCGGAAGCTGGCTTGATACGTAATAGTTTAAGTAACACATTAGTTGACGAGCTAAGTAATCTTACTAATGGACCGGAAATTTTCAAAATCATTTTAATAGTTCCGGCAACTTTCAATGACCTTTTTTCAGGATTGGATAAAGCGATTTGTTTTGGCACTAATTCGCCAATTATCAACGAAAAATAGGTAATGGCAATAACAACTATCGCCACGCTAATCGTTTCACTATAAGCAGAAATGGAAGAAAATTGATTTAAATAATCTTCTAAATATTCAGCGAGTGTAGCACTACCAAAGGCACCTGCCAAAATACCAATGGTGGTAATGCCAATTTGAATTGTGGATAGCATCTCCGAGGAATTTCGTGTTAAAAACAAGGCGTTTTTAGCTTTTTTATCTCCTTGTTTGGATAGATGTCTAAGTCGACTTTTTTTAACGCTTAATAAAGCTATTTCAGACATAGAAAAATAGCCATTTAAAACGATTAAGGCAATTATAATAATAATTTCAAAAAATATGGTAGGCATAGTTGTTTGTTGTTTCTTATATTTTACTATAAATACAGGTATAAGTAAATCTGTATGGCACTTTCAGAATAAACCAAAAATTCTATTAGTTCTAACACTGTCCCACCTCTATATAAAAGTTTGAACCAAAAAACCAGCTAAGTTAAGCTGATTTTTGAGGTTTTAAAACCGATGCTCGCATATGCGGATAGCTTCCGAACTTTTTTGACTAAGAACTCGTCTTTTATTCTAATCCACAATGTTGTTTTAACTCCGACAGATCGGCCGGCACTAATTTTTCGTTTATACCATTATTTAAGTAATACATGATGGCTTTGGTACTCGTTACATGTTCTAGTCCGAGTGCGTGACCAAGTTCATGCGCAAGAACTCGTACCAACTTGCTCATATTGTCATATTGGTAAATATCAATTTCCTCACCCGCCGCAGAACTTGTATAAGTCCCCTCTGCAAATTCGCTACCCCGACTAGCACCAACAGTATTAAATTTATTTACAGATAAATTTAAAGTTTGTACCAAATGATTAAGTGTGACGGCGAGCGCATTCAACTCATCCACTTTAGCGTTAAACAGAGTCTGTTGGGTTTTGTATTCTGCTTCCAGTTGATTGATCGTGCCTGCTTCTTCCTTAATTCTTTGCACCTCTGTAGGCGAAACACCACCGTGACGATTTAAACTTTTTATCTCCGCGTTGTAAGCAGCGATACGTTGGTCTAATTCCGTAACCAATCTTTCCAAAGCAACTTTGTCGATCAAGTAAGATTTGCTAAGTGACGTATAGTTAGCATTGAGCTTGTCGTAAGTCTCCCGATCATCTTTAACGACAATACCTAGTTTATTCAATTGAATAGTCGCGTCCTGACGATAATCGTAAATCAAATTGATTTTTATAGTGCCACTAGAAGCATACTCAAATAGGTTTATGCTAACTGGTTTCTCCCAAATTTGCTCCGCCTGATTCAAAGCCGCCAAGAAACTTTTTTGACTGATACCAAAACGCATGTCAAATTCGCCTAGTTGGTAAGTAATTGGTTTTTGGCAAAGCAAATATCGTTGAGAAAGGCGATTTATCAAATTTAATAAATCGATACGAAAAAAATAAACAAAAACACCAAGAAAGATGAATGCAAATAACCAACTAAGAATTCTTTTATGAAGTATTGCCATATTTAGTCGTTATTTTACTATAACATAAAAAGCGGACTAGTAATAAAGCTTGTTTTTAATTTGCTCTGGGTCGCGGACGACATAAACTACAAAGTAGTTATTGGCCTGGATTGCAAAATCCAAAATTTTCCTGCCCGATCCAATGCCCATTCCACGTCTTGGGGATATTTATAATGCTTTTCTATGGCTTTGATCATGCTAACCAATTCAATTATTTGTGAATCGGTTAGAGTTTGTCTAGAGCCTGAGATATCTTTTTTGAATTCGTCTTCATTCAAATTATACACATAAGTATCTGGAGTGTGAGAACCAGAGACCACATGCTCACCCACTCCAAGAGCCGCTTCTATCAAAACCTCATGGGAATTTTTACTAACAGGATTAACGCTAAAACCCACTCCCGCACAAACAGGATCAATCATCCGTTGCACCACTACAGCCATGGCTAAATCTTTTTCTGAAATATTATTTTTATGGCGATATAAAGTAGCTCTAGCACTATACAATGAGGCAAAGCATCCCTTTATGGCTTGGTTAAAAGATTCTTCTCCTTCAATATAGAGAAAGGTGTCCTGCTGACCGGCAAAAGAAGCTTGCGGTAAATCCTCAGCTGTGGCTGAGCTGCGCACAGAAACCGAGATTCCATGATCTTTGATTAATTTACGATAAGCCTCTATAATATCTTTTTGTATTGAAGCAGGCCAATCAAGTTCAAGAATGAGTAGTCGGATTCTTGCCGTGACTTCTTCAACATCGACGGAATCATGGTAATTGATTCGGCTCAATTTTTTCGCGATTTCAGATCTTAATTCTTTGATAAATTTATTAAAAGCATAAGTAGTTAAACAAAAGCCAGCCGGAACGGGGAAAATTTCAAACATTTCCCCTAAACTAGCGCCCTTACCACCAACAGAGAGCAGGTCTTCCTTGCTTATTTCCGCAAAATTCATAATTAGACTTTTCTTGGCCGGATGATGACTAATTTGCGGTCTAACATATTGTAAAATATTTTGTTTTTGGCCACGTGTCTCATTAAGCAAATACCTATTTTTGTTATAGAATTCTTTGTCAACTTTTCTTACTTCTCCGGAAGCAGCGTCAATATAAACATAATCTCCGGTTTTAAAAAAACGCGTGGCATTATGTGTTCCCACCACGCAAGGTTTGTTGAGCTCACGTGAAACCACCGCCGCATGCGAACAAACACCACCCTCGTTAGTTACCACCCCTCCGACTTTTTCAAATAAAAGCATCATATTGGGGGATGTCATGGTGGTAATCAGTATATCTCCCTTTTGAAATTTTTTACTTGCTTGAGCAAACTCAGCAATTCCTTCTACCAACATGACATAAGCCCTTCCAACAACACTGACATTAGTGGCGGACATTCCTCTTACATGTTCCATATCATTGAGATTTTGTCCTTCAAAAAAAGTTTCTATATCTGCTTGGGCTTGTTTTCCTGAAATAATTTTTTCTTTTTCCGCATCTATTTTAAATACCAAAGCATCCTTGCGGTTTTCTATTTCCTCGTTACTAAGTTTATTTCCTTTTTGTAAAAAATTCCGGATATCACCTGCACCGTAGGCCATAAACAATTTCTCAATATCAATCTTCGCACGTCTAGAAATTTCAATAAATAATTCAATAGCTAAAAATTCCGCACCTTGCCAACAATTTTTCAGACTTAAACGTTCTACCGCCTGAGTTGCAATAATTTGTGATAGTTTGCCGGCCTGTTTAGGCAGTTTATTTAGCACTACTGTTCGTTTATGCCCAGACGATCTGACTTGATTCTTAATTCTTATTACCTCTTTTTTCAGTTCATCAATATCAGTGTTCTTTTTTCTTTGCTGTAGATAATCAAGAGTAATAGTGACTGAATAAGTATTAAAAAAATTGGCCGCGTATTTATTGGCATGTTTAATCAGCTCTTCTTTAGTTACCTTCTTCTTTTTCATCAAAACTAGCCAATCTATTTTTTCTTGTTGTATAAAATCAATTTCGCTGGGCGCGCAAATTGTCGCGTAAACCTCATCCAATTTTTCTTTCGGGACACATTTTTGCAATATCTTTTTCAATTCCCTGTCGGTTGCAAACATAGCTTCCGGAGTGGAGCCTAGATATATTCCAGCAGCATCTGTGACGACAGAAAAATAATTATCAAAAAGGTGCAAAATCTCTTCATTGCTTAAACTGGAAAGCTTGGAACCGTTTATGTTCTCAATAACTTTATAAAATTTTTCTTTTATTTGTTTAGTATAAATTAAAAACTTATTTAAATAATTTGCTTTTAAAAATTTTTTACCTTCTTCCTCCCAGCGCGCTATATCTTCGTTAGAAAAATAAAAATATGCTTGATTATCCCTATAAAAAAAGATTATATCCCTAAAATTTACATTAAAAATTTCAGATATTGATTTTTGACAAGCACGGACGTTGGCTTCTATGATCATGAATGAAGATTTTTCTTGCCAGGCAAAAGTGTATTTACTAAAATTGGCGGTTTTATTATCAAGCAACGAAACAACACCTCTTTCGCCGTCAACACGAACCACGTCACCATCATGAAATCGTCGTGTCGCATCTCCGGTACCAACTACGGCCGGGATACCCATTTCACGAGCCACTATGGCTGGATGAGAGGTTAATCCTCCGTAATCAGTAACCACAGCTCCGGATTTGTACATGGCAGTTATAAAATCCACTGTTGTCTTTGGTGAAACCAACACCATTCCTTCTTTTGCCTTATTTATATCATTGTGCGAAAACATGGTCACTACGACTCCTGTATATTCACCACTTGAAGCGGGCAAACCCGAGCAAACGACACCAGCCCCTTTAGAATTGTTGGCTGGATTTTTTTCCAACGATAAAAATTTTTTTAAATCCTGTGAAATACGACTCTCCAGGTCTGTAATATTTTCACTATTTTCGCCATTTTCAAAAACGAGGACATTCCATTGCATTCTCTTGTTTATTTTTTCATTTGAAATTACCGTGCCATTTTCCACCATTTCTTCAATCTCATTGGCCATGTAGTAATATAATAGTTCTTTTTCTTGGCCAAAACGCAACGAGATTTCATCTAGTACCATGTCAAATAAATAGGTGAACCTTGTCACTCCATACTTTTTAGCATCGTTTAAAAAACCCACTTGCGACACCAGCTTACCAAGTAGTACTATCTCATCACTCAGGTTAAATTTTTCTATAATTGCATTTTTTCTCTCTGTTTGCTCCTTGTGATACTCAGAAAGTTTTTTTACAATGTCCGCTGTTTTTTGTTTGTCTTTTTGATATTCTTGAAAACGATCATGAAATTCTTGATCCGGAGTTATCGGACCCCAATAATCAAAAGTTTTATGACGCCACCGTGCTATATGAATTTCAATAGCTAAAGAATCTCCTGAAATGGCTATTTTGGCTAACTCCAATTTCTCTCTTTCCAAAAATGAAAGATGATCAAAATTGGAAAGAACACCCATTATATTTTGAATATCTTTTGATCCTAACCCCAACCGAGCCTCGAGCGCTTGAGCAAGCTTCTGATTTAACAAAGCTTCAGACATATAATAAGTAAAATCTCCGTACAATTGAATCTGTAAAAAAAGGGTGTGGAATTTCTTTACAATTATATTTAGATCGCTGTTGGAAACATCTTTGAGTGTTGGGAGAATTTTATTAAAAAAAACCTCTCCCTCTTCTGTGGCTGCTTGTACTTTATCAAGACAAGCGCCTACTTGTTCGGGGTTGTTGGTTAATTTTTTGACCACCATCTTTTTAACAATATCCCAGCCATTTTTATCAAGAAAATAATACGCTGTACCTTTATAAAACAAATACACTGCGCGAGAGATATTCGCACCGTACATACTCATAAGATTAGGATGAGTGTGAGCTTCACCCCAAAAATTGGGATATGGCTTACCAGCACGGACGTAAGCAGTGACCGCATTTTTTAGAAAGGTATTTAATTTCATAATTAATCTTTATTTTTCTTGTTCAATATCCTTCTTGACGCCTGTATAAGTGACATTAAACATCTCCCAAGGAACTGGCATAGTGTGGCCATGTATGGTAAGGGTCGGAGTTTCTTTCTCTGTGGCAGGAATATGAACTTTAAAATATTCAGCATATTCAAGTGTTGGAGAAACTATCATACCTGTTCTTTCTTCGTATTTTTTGATGATTTCGTGAAGCCATGCCTCAGGGACGATTGCGCCGTGGGTACCGCCTATAAACACCACATGAGGTGGATGCTCGGCAGAAATTTTAATTCCACCACCTTTTCTCCCCTCCAACTTTTTGATACCTTCTTCTGGATTTTCTTCCATAGCCTTTTCCCAATGGTGACGAAGAGCTCTTCCATACGTCTCCCACGCCTCTGCTACTTTTTTAAAATTATTGGTTCGTTCCGTGATAATATCGTCGGCCTTGAATGTCTCTCCCAGACCGGCGGCGACTATGTCTCCTTGAAGTAAACTGGGATCACGCATCCATGTGTCAGGAAGAGTTTCACCGCGACCCCAAAGACCCTGATCTTTTAATCTTTGCTTTCCCATAGCATGGGGTGGATGGATATAGTTTGGTACCGAATATCTAGTAGTTAACGCCCGAGCACTTTGCTCTTTTTTGTCCTTCGCTACCGGCCCGCGAACAGTTGGATCCGGCATCCAATCTTCATTGTATGGGTATCCCAATTTTTTATTAATTGCTCTCATGGCTCGCTCAGAAGTTTTGTGGGCTCGTGGCAAGGTACTCCCTCCAGGCAAAACTATGATTCCGTTGTCTATGTACGTTGCCATATCTTCTGCTATTCTCTCTCCTGCCGCGTCTGCCTCTTTTTCTCCTTGAGGAGACAGCTCTCTTTCAAAATCTCTATCTTGTAGCGATCCTCCACCTTCAACTTCCGGAACAGAGGTTCCGTGTCTTATTATATAAATATGGGTCTCAAGACCACTTCGTGTTTCTCTTTCCTTTGGCTCTCCAATTTCTTTATTTTTTTTCATTAACACCTCGTATGCTTTTATAGCCTCCTCACGGCCGATTTCTTTCATATAAATTATATACAAATTAAAACTTAAAAATTTAGTTAGTATTATAAGTATAACACCAACTTATGCAAAGAACAACCTTAAAAACAAGCTACTTTCGCAATAACTGAAGAACTAGTTTTATAACCTTCTCTTTATTTTTTGGTTCACTTTCCGCCACTAAAAGGGTTATAGCAGTTAGGGTGCTTGGGGCGACTATAGACAAATTAAGTATTCCTGCCTTTTTAAGGAACCAAACAAAAGCATAGGCACCACTTCTCTTGTTGCCATCAGAAAATGGATGATTTTTTATTACAAAATATAATAGATGCACGGCTTTTTCTTCGAGGGTTGGATATAACGGTTTGCCACCAAAAGATTGCATTATATTACCAACGATACCTTTGATACTATTTGGGTCTCTTTCTCTACCAAATAGTTCGCTCGCCTCTCCTCTTTTTGTTATTTCAATCTTGAAACTTGTTAAAGCTTCGGATAATTCTTCGGCTGTGAGCATGACGGAACGTTTGGTGGTGCCTGAAACGGCCAACTTGTCTTTGTCGTAGGCATCAATGGAGAGCCATGTGGCTGAGAACGCGGAAACTAATTCGAGAACACCTTTTTGGTCTATAGCAGAACCGGTTGGTAATAAAACTTTTAGATTTTCTACCGCTTGCATGAATTCTGAGTAGTTATTTTTGATCTGGGAACGGTTGATGGTGTATCCTTTTGTAATATGTTCGTGTAGTGTTTTTGTTGCCCATTTTCTAAACTCGGTTGCTTTTTTTGAATTCACTCTATAACCAACCGACAGAATAATATCTAAATTGTAAAATTCTATTTCACGCTTAACTTCTCTAGATCCTTCTTTTTGAACTGTTGCAATTTTTGCAACAGTTGATTTTTGTTCGAGCTCCTTAGTTTCGTAAATATTTTTTATATGACGAGAAATACCAGATTTATCCGTATCAAAAAGATCAGCAATTTGTTGTAAATTAGCCCATAGGGTTTCTTTTTTAAAATCACCTTTTAATTCTATCGACCCTGTTTTTGTTTGGTAAGCAATTATATTACTTTGTCTTTTAAAATTTTTCATAGTTATTTTTTATTAACTTAATTATACCATCTTGCATTTTTTCTGACAAATAAAAAATAATGGCTAATCTACGCCATTATTTTTCTTCAGCTCCGGGGGCGGGATTCGAACCCGCGA
>CAYZHG010000052.1:0-12021 GCA_964477455.1 uncultured Gammaproteobacteria bacterium | reverse complement strand
GTTTTTTTTCGTGCCAGCGAAGCTGGCGCACCGCTGTAATAATTTTAATTCACAACCACGTCTTCATTGTTTGGAAACTAACACTAATAGGATTTACTTCTAAAGAATTAGCGAGCAATTTACTGTATACATTTCGCTTATCCTCTAATGATAATTGAGGATTAACTAAAATGTATTGTTCATATTTTTTTGCAATATCTTCCCATATAACGACTTCGCTCTCTGGGTGCCTATCACAACGAAAATTGTACAAAGCCTGCTCTAAAGGCATCAACTCAACTTCTGCAAGAATATTTTTTAAACGTTCTACTCTCTCTACCAATGTTTCGGGTAAAACTGCATGTCTAGGAGGCGCAGATAAATTAAGATCTTTTATATCCACAATATATTTTTGGTCGTCCATATATTTATAAAATAAAATTATTGACAGATTATAATTTCTCAATTCTATCGATGTCCACTATTGGCACACATTTATTATTAAAAACCGTTCTGGGATGATCAGCGTCAATTCCTATCATTTGACCATAAATTTTTATCGGCATTTTTGAACCCCAAGGCACATCACCCATGTCGACTAACGACACATTGTCTATAATGGCTTTAATAGCAGGACCATAACCGGCAAAATATGGATATTTAACATCGGTTGGAATTCGCTCAAAACTAGCTCCTTCACAACTCACCAAACAACCCATAAGTTTTGCTTTCCAAACTATCGGGATGGGTTTTGGAAAGTATTGTACTTCATCTTCGTTGTCGCATAATTGCACAGACTCAGATGATTCTATGGTCGATGGAACTTCGGCGCTCACAATGGGGATACTGATAATATTTTTTTCTATTTTATTATTAGAAATTAACCCAAGCGATACGATGAGAAAAATAATTATTACGGAATCTGCTATGATTAGCAGTAAAGGCAGAATTATTTTTTTCATACAATTTATATTTAACTAGGGTATTCTGAATTGTACAAATTTTTTATACGTTACTGGGTATAATTTTGAAACTTACGACTACTTATCCACAGCCATCTATTAAAGCTTTTCTTCAATTATTTTCCAATTATTCAAATGCGGTAAAAGATCCCATCCGTTTAAATCCTTTTTGGGCGGAAGAGTAACAGCTCTAAACGAATTTTCTTGGTTACGAACTTGGCCTTTTTTGCCAGGAGTTTTCGCCCATAACTCGAAAGATTCTCTAACATTTTTACCCATTTCTTTTGAGGTGACAATATAGTATTTAAAAGTTTGGTCTTTGTCGTGTGGTTCTGGTATGCCACACAAAACCCAAAAGAAATTGTCTCCATAAATTTTTTCTGCTTTTAACCCCACACTACAATCCTTATCGCGTGGCCGAAATGTCTTTACTTGGATATGGACAAATTTTGTTCCCTCTTTATTACTACACAAAACATCAGTATTGGGACAATTACCCATTGTAACTACAGCGACAAGCCCACGACGGCAAAGTTCTGCGGCCACATAAAATTGGCTAGTATTACCACGATGTGTTTTATCATTAGCCATAATATACATTATTTATAATGGATCAACTATTATCATTTACTAAGATAATGCTGAAAATGCACTCTAAATCAGCAATGTTTTATTTTCTACTGCCCTAACATACGCACAATAATCACAATCCGCGTCGGCTTTTGGAATTTTGCTTCCATTCAAACACTTGTGCGCAGCAACGATAGTTTTCTCCACCCACGAATCATCGCCTTTGTATGGAATCAAAGTAATATCAAATTCTAACTTACCATCAAACGCTTTACGATCTGTTTGTCCGTTGCAATAGACAAAATATCCGGTATCAGAGACTTTATACCCATTTTGACGAAGCAACCACTGATAAATTTCCATCTGACGTTTATATCCAATCTGCCAATCCTTATTTAGTTCAGTTATGTCTTCATCTTTGGAAGTAGATTTATAATCCACGATAATATACTCCCCATTTTTATTTATCCACAAATCATCAATAGCACCAGTAATAATTAAATTGGTTGGCTTGTGTAGGTATTGTATACCTTTAAAATTTTCTCTCCAAATATTCAAATCTTCATGAGCGGCCGGAATCGCATCGATACCATACTTTTTAATCAAAGGATGTTTTGTGCCTTTGGCGCGATGAATATCAAACTCAAGCTTCAAAAGGTGATCCACGGCCGAATTTAGAGCAAAAGGAAATCCTGGCGGACGACCGACACCCAAACGGCGGTCAACATAGAAACAACGCGGACAATTCAAAAACAAATCAATCTTGGAGCGCGACAATTTAAACGGTTCGTCAGAGTCGGATTCATAAAGATTTCTTGTGCGTTGTGGGGTGTAGTATTCGGACATAAATTTATACTTTGACTTTCAATTTACGATGCACAAAATCAAATATTCTATGTTTTACATAATCTTTCAGATCACGATTGGAATCAAGTTTCTTGTATAAATCAAAATGATTATTAACCATACCAATCAATTCGTCTTGAAAAACAGAATCAAATTTGATTTTGGCCGCTTCGCGCGTATTATTTCTAACTGCACCTTCCACACCCTCATTTTCTAACAATCGTTTACTTAGATTATTCAATATAATTCTATCACCGCCAGAAAAATCAGTTCCAAATTTTTCATTTACATCTTTAATAATCTTTGACAACAATTCCTTTTCCTCTTCTTGTTCACTTCTACCTCGCCCATCAATCGGTTCAATTATTCCATCAATATTTTCCATCTCAATTTTGGTTTCACTTGTCTTGGAAATTTTATATGATTCCATATCTACACTATCCAAAACTTCAAACGGCAACCGCTCTTTGATTATCGGCAATTTACGAATTAAAAAGCGAGAAAAAATATACAACTTCTCCAAACTTGTAGCTTCAAAAGTAATAATCTGAGCAATAAAAGCATACTTACGAACATAATCCTGCAATTTACTTCTAAAATCTTCTTGCTCCTCAGGCAAATACTGTTTGAACCGCACTGCCACACCATCAAGAAAGCTATTTAAAACCGACGGCTTCGCTCCGGAAAAATAATCAGTCACAAAATGTTCCACCTCATCCTCACTAAACATTTTGAAATTCAAAATGTCGCGTTCCAGGTCGTGCAAAATATTTGGATCAGTTGCCTCCGAAAGAATAGTCGTGGTGTAATATGGCTGAAAGGATTCTTTAATATCATCCGCATCATTTACGAAATCAAGCACAAACACTTCCTCTTTGTGAGGGCAGGTACGATTTAATCGGCTCAATGTCTGTACCGCATTCACACCGCCTAATTTCTTGTCTACATACATTACCGTTAATAATGGCTGGTCAAAACCTGTTTGAAATTTTTCCGCCACAATCAAAAATTTATATTCATCTTTCTTAAATTCCTCTGCGGTATTTTTTTCAGGCACACAATTCATTTGACCTTCTGTATATTCTAGTTTCCCATCTTTGACGGTACCAGAAAAAGCCACTATCGCCTTAAAAGGATAATTATGACTTTTTAAGTAGGCATCCACAGCCATTTTATACCGCACTGCATGTAAGCGTGATTTTGTAACAATCATTGATTTAGCTTTGCCATCAATTTGTTTCTCAATATTATTGATAAAATGATCAACCATTATTTCCACCTTTTTATTTATCGCATGTTCATGGCGTTCAACATAAGAAATCAACAACATCTGTGCTTTTTTCTTTTTAAACTCCGGATCGTCTACAGCTTTTTTGAGCAAAGAAAAATATACTTGAAAAGTCGTGTAATTTTTCAAAGTGTCCAAGATAAATTTTTCCTCAATTGCCTGTTTCATTGAATACAAACTAAACGGATAAAACTTCCCGTCTATCACACTGCGTTCACCAAAAATTTCCAATGTCTTTTGTTTTGGGGTGGCAGTAAAGGCAAAAAAACTAATATTGCTTGTTTTCGCGCGGCGGCTTTTCATTTCTTTCAATACCATATCCTCGGTCGTTTCAATCTCAAATGCTTCTTCCTCATTTTCTGCCTCTGTTAAAGCCGTGTCTTCGTTAACATTATTATCCGCGCTCAAAACTTGTTTCAAACTTTTTGAACTTTCACCAGATTGTGAAGAGTGCGCCTCATCAATAATTACCGCAAATCTTTTGCCTGGTATCGCATCCATATTTTCCACGATAACCGGAAACTTTTGCAAAGTGGTAATAATAATTTTTTCTCCGACTTCCAACGCCTCCTTCAGCTCTTTGGATCCTTCAACAATTGGTTTTACTACTCCGGCCGTTTGCGCAAATTGCATAATCGTATTACGCAACTGTCTATCCAATACCCGACGATCCGTAATCACGATCACCGAATCAAATACTTTTTCATCTTTAACATTATGCAATTCCGATAAATGATGGGCGACCCAAGCGATAGTATTACTTTTACCACTGCCAGCGCTATGCTGAATAAGATAACTTTTCCCCGCTCCGTTTTCACGAGCGTCGCGAATTAGTCGACGCACGGTATCAAGCTGGTGGAATCGTGGAAAAATTAATGTCTCGGCATAATATTTATGTCCTTTTACATCGGTTTTTTCAATTTTCTCTAAATGAACAAATCTGCCAATTATTTCCAGTGTGCTTTCTGCTGTCCAAATATCTTCCCATACATAACTGGTTTTATATCCGCTTGCATTCACCGGATTGCCAGCAGAATTATTATTGCCCTTATTAAATGGCAAAAAAAATGTGGCCAGCCCTGCTAATTTGGTGGTCATATATACCAATTCGGTATCAACCGCAAAATGTACTAAACAACGCTTGAAAGATAATAATTTTTCTTTGGGATCGCGGTCAGTACGGTATTGTTGAATCGCGTTTTTCACAGATTGGCCAGTGAGTTGATTTTTGAGTTCAATGGTAAAAATTGGTAAACCGTTTAAAAATGTCACCATGTCAATGGAATTTTCATTTTTATCGCTGTATTTCACCTGTCGCATTACGCTCAAAATATTGCTTTCAAATTGCCTCTTGGTTTCTTCATTCAAACCAGTCTCTGGTTTAAAATAAGCCAAATCAAACTTTGCACCATGATCACTTAATCCAGTTCGAAGCACATCTAGCACCCCACGCGCTTTTATTTCTTCATCTAATCTATTCAAAAATCGCTTATCAACATCCACACCGTGTTGATCTACTAATTTTTGCCATTCTTTTGCTTGAGATGTTTTTATAAATTCCAAAACTAGCTCGGTGTCAAAACACAGCGCCTTATCATATGCACTCGGTTTTCTTTCCACATAGCCATTATTTTTTATCAAGTATTCCTCAATAAAATCCTCAAATCCTTTTTCTTTGGTATTGGTTTTCATATTTTAATTATTTGATTGATCAATTTCAATCATAAATGAATCAACTTTATTTTTAAGAAATGGTATGTTATTTCCACCATAAACAATAAAATCTTGAAAATATTTTTTAGCTAACACAAAATCTTTTCTCTTTTTAAAAACAAGATAACCTATCCAAAAGTATAATTGCGGTTTATCTTTTCTTTGTTCAAGAATTTTTAGATTAAAATTTTCCACATCATCAACCGTGAGATGCTCATTATTGTATGAGGATTTGTCTATTTTTTGACACTCTTTATACGCCGCCTCAACATGTCCGTCCCAAAAATCTAGAAAGGCCTTACTATATCTCCATTCGCACGATTGTGACGCCAGTTCCGCTGCTCGTTTCACATATTTCCGTGCGCTGGCTGAATCGTTCTCATTAAAAAAGGCAGTAATTGCTTTTAAAAGCCAAACTCCGTAGTTGTTTGGATTTTTTTGTTCTGCTATTTGTAAAAAATTTAAATGCTCTGCAGGCCGATTATTTCGTCCGTAAATAATAGATAAAATAAGTGCCTCATTGGATATAATTAACGCCAATTTATTTTTCAATTGACCCAAATATTTTTTATCAAATTTTGACATCTCGGCTTTGTCCTTCATTTCCGTTTCAATACTCTTATATTCTTTAAATTCATTCTCCAAATCTTGGTGGAGTCGATATGCTAAAAATGGGTTTTCTGATAGAAACGCGGCCATTCCCACAACATATTTTGTTGCTAAGTAAGCAATTTTTCCCGTTGCTCGTATGCACCGGTAACCAAAAAAATCAGCAAAATTAAGTTCTTTTGGTAAAACATTTCTAAAATCCATTGACAGTTCTTGGCTTACAGGAATAGGTGCTGGCTGATGAGCAACATAACCTTCTAAATTAATAAAATATTTGTTTGTTTTTCCGTCTACTTCATTTCTTATATCACCGTACAGATAGAAATGTCCATATATTTTTTTATTAATTTTTTTGATATCGGCTTCATTCTTTACCAACTCGGCTTGGTGATTTTTAAGTGGGATAATTTTAAAAACATCACCCAATAATGCGCTGTTTATATTCTTTTCCAATTCGCAAATAAATGTCTTCTTCAATTTTAATGCTTCGGCGTCTCTGGCAAACAAAGCAATTATAATACCTGTTTGTCTTTTATTATTTCGTGGATACTTATATTTATAAATTAGCCAAATAATTGTAATTATAAATAGTGCGGATACATAAGATGCCCACTCGTAGTTAAAATCATTTTTAATACTAATATGAGCCGCTAATGACAGTGCAGTGATAAAAAAATATGCAATTAAAAGACCACGCCAAGTATGGGGCTTATCAACCAGTAGCTGAAATAACCAATTTTGTATTTTTTCTGAAAATGACATATTTAATTAATTCTTCAAAATATCTTCTAAATAATTTAATATTGAATCGTGCTCTTTTTTATGTCCCCCTATAGTTGTGGTCCATTTTACGATTTCTACAGCTCTCTTAGCATAATGATTCCAATCCGGTTCATTTCTCTGTTTTTTACAAACAGCCAATGCAAAATATGAAAAAGGGAAATCCGTAAATTCTTTTATTGCTTGCAAATAAGTAGATTCGTACGGTTCACCACATCGATAATAAAACAAATTATTTTCTGTATAATATGTTGGCTCCATAAGATTATATAATTTACTATCCGTTGCAAGCCCTAAACCAATCAAATTTTCGCCACCATAATATCCATACCTAGCAACATAGCTATATTTTTTTGTATTTTCCAAAGCCACATTGGTTTGTTGCAAAATTTTTTTAGTTGTATCTAAAATCATTTCGGCATTTAACAAAGAGTTAGCTGTCTTGTCTAGGCTAACATTAAGATTTTTTACAGCAACATTAGCTTCATCCATTTTAATTTTTGCATCATTTAATTTATTCGTATTATCAGTGAGTACTTGTTCAGACTGGTCTAGTGATTCTCTAATTCGACTAAAATTCAAATCATCATAATGTGATTTAATTTGGGTTAACAACAGAGAAACTATAATTATTACAATACCAATACTTTTTTTATCTAAATAAAGTTCGGCAAATACACCAGCTATGCCAAATAAAAAGATTATTGTGCTTAAAATGTCACTTATAAAAAATAGGATAAACGCGGTGACTAAAATTAGCACCAGCAATGTTAAAATCAATTTATTCTTTCTTACTAAATTCATACTTGCACTTTCCCTGTCACTACATTATAAACCAGGGATGATTTGTATTCTTGCAATAATTCAATTGATTTTTTAATTTTTTCTTCAGCAATTTCAATACCGCTAATTTGCGCATCTAGATATTTAATAATTTTTTGTTGTTCATCAATTGGCGGAATACAAACAGGAAGAAACCCAAGGGTGGTAGGATTAATCGCCGGATAACTAACACCAGTTGACCATTTTGAAACCTTTTGAATAAATTTTTCAGAGCAGACAAAATAATATATAAATTTCCCAACCATGCTCTTTGTTGGCTCTAACACAGCAAATCCAGTAGAAACTATTAAATTTGACTCTGGATTGTCGAAATATGCAAGAGCTTTTAAATATGTTCGTACAGTGCCAACAATTATATTTTCTTTTTGGACTATCCGCCTAGCGCGCGATGGGGCACTCGCAAAATTTAGCTCTTCAGGTTCGTCTTTTACGCCATTTATATCAACATTACCGATGTCAATATATTTTAAATTATAATCTGACTCGGTGGTCTCAGAAAGTGTATTGCGGTTTATTCCGGCGACAAACTTTAACTTCTCAATTTTCCACACCTTCGGGATATCCCCAATCCACTCTACTCCGCTATTCACTAATTCCAAATTTTCATCTAACCCGCGCGTTACGGCCTTATTAATAACCGCTGCGCGTTTTTCTTTTAACAATTCAATTAGTTTTTGTTTTTGTTCGATACTTTTATCAATAACCATTGTTTTATCATCCAAATAATCAGCAATTTTTTGTTGCGATTCGTATGGAGGAGTAACTACCACAAATTTATTAAGATCAGATATACGCAACGATGGTTGCATATGATTCGGTATGTCATCACGCACTCTTTTAAACAATGAAAATAATTGATAGTAATAATAATTCGCATCTACACTTTTATCTTTTGGCACCATCAATAGACAATTTTGCGACAAACTAAATTTGCCTTTCAATAACATTGGTGTCATCACCTTTGCTCCGACAGTAGTAGTAAAAACTACAGGTGTAGAGAAAT
The DNA here is from genome assembly GCA_964477455.1 of uncultured Gammaproteobacteria bacterium. Classification (GTDB taxonomy): domain Bacteria; phylum Patescibacteriota; class Patescibacteriia; order Magasanikbacterales; family GWA2-37-8; genus CAIOJG01. The sequence continues at coordinate 3,428 of CAYZHG010000052.1, read as the reverse complement.
TGTAAATAAATCTATTGATCATTCCCATCACTCCCTGATCACCAGTTTGACCACTATACACAGGATAATCGCCAATATTTTCAGGTGAATTTATATATTCCTGTGTAAAAATTGCAGAGTGCTTGCCCTTTTCAAAATAAAAGTGCTCTTTTATTTTATTCACACTCCAAACAGAAGGAATATTTCCAATCCAATCAATGTTAGTATTTTTATATTCCTCGTGTGGCTTAAATTGTTTTTTAAATTCGATGCTTTTCATAAAATCACTTCGTTTATTTCCCATGATTGCGCCTCAAATTCAATCATAAACGCATATTTATATTTTTGTTTAAATAGCAATCCGTGTAATTTGACATAATCATTTTCACGCGATTCATCATTCCAATAACCTTTTGCTTCAATGGCAACTAAATTTTCTCTGCTATCACGACGATGAATAATAATATCTGGCACGATAATATTGCGATCGATATTTCTTTTAACATCGCCCTGCTCACGATTGTAATCTGTGTCAACATCCCATTGTAGAAACTCATTTTTTAAGTAACACAGTAAATGTGCGCAGATCGCCCTTTCATTTGTCTTATTGTCAATCAAAATCTTATCTTTTATATACAGTTTCGACAAAGACGCTTCGATTTTTGTTTTTATTTCTTCAGTTGTCATAATTGTTTCAATAAATTCAACAATTCATTCTCCACACCTTCAATCTCACTCTCTATTTCCTCTAAATTACGCGGTGGTGTGTATTTATAAAAATACCGAGTAAAAGGAATTTCATAACCAACCTTACCAACCTCATTATCTTTGTGATCTCGCACAGTTTCATTGATCCATGCATCTGGTGCGTATGGTTTTACTTCCTTTTCAAAATATTTATAAACATCCGTACCCCATGGAACATTTTCACTATCACGCAATTCACTGTCCGGTTCTGACTTACCATTACTGTCCAAACAAACATCAGCAGCCTCGTCTCTCTCGCCAACAATCTTGATAATAGATTTTTTTTCACCTCCTGCAAATATACCCCCGAACGAATCTTTACATCTTTTATCTAATATTTTTATGAATTTCTCTCTGTTTAAATATTCTTCATTATCAAAACTTTGGAAAACTTCTTTTATTTTTCTATTCAAATTCACCCCCTTTTTATTATCTTCTAGAATTTGTTTTGACAATTTTTCTAATACTGTTTTCTTTGTTTGCTTTAGCTGTGTTTTGTTAGTTATAATCTGTTGTTCATTCTCATCTTCATTTCTGATATTAAAAAGGGATTTTAGTTGCTCAAGTTTTTCATTTGTAAATTTAAACTTGAGTCTAAGCGGACGCTCAATAATAATCTGGCGAAAGGCAAAATTCGTGGTATTAAAAATTTTAGAATATTGATTTTCGGTGAATGAATTATATAATTCCAAAATTTTTGCGCGATTTTCATCCGAAATTACATGGCGTTTGTTGCCAAGCGACTTACGCATCTTTTCAAAAAATATTCTAGCATCAATCAGTTGTACTTTATTTTCTCTTTTCTTTTCTTTGCGATTACTCAAAAACCATACATAAGTATTGATACCCGTATTGTAAAATAATTGATCTGGCATAGCGACGATGGCGTCCAGCCAATCATGCTCCAATATCCAACGACGAATTTCACTTTCTCCACTACCAGCATCGCCGGTAAATAATGGCGAACCGTTGAAAACAATAGCTAAACGCGAGCCACCATCAATCGTGTTGCGCATTTTAGATATTAAATGTTGAAGAAACAGAAATTGTCCATCGGAAATTCTAGGCAAACCAGCACCAAACCGGCCGGCAAAACCGCGCTCTGCTTCTTTTTCTACTGCTTCTTTGTCTTTTTTCCAATCTACTCCGAACGGAGGATTTGTCAGGCAATAGTCAAATTGTTCGCCGATAAATTGGTCATTGGTAAGTGTGCTGGCTTTGGTATGATCTTTGTCTCCACCTTTGATTTTATCCGGATCGTCACCTTTGATAAGCATGTCGGATTTACATATAGCATATGTAATCGGATTCAATTCTTGTCCATATAAATATATGTCGGCGTCTTTGTTGATAACAGACAAAATATGTTCTTTACTTGTAGTGAGCATTCCACCGGTACCACTGGCGCAATCGTAAATTGTTTTAATGATATGTTTCTTGTTTAGCAATTCTTTGTCAGGCGCAAACAAAATTTCTACCATGGTTTTGATAACTTCACGTGGAGTGTAATGCTCACCAGCGGTCTCGTTGGATTGCTCGTTGAATTTACGAATCAACTCTTCAAAAATAGAACCCATTTCGTGATTGCTGGTAGCGCGAGGATGCAAATCTATTTTGTTAAATTCTTTTAGAATAAGATATAATAAATTTCCACCTTCCAAACGAGATAGTTGTTTTCCAAAATCAAACTTCGCAAAAATTTCTTTGATATTGTCACTAAAACCATCAATAAAATTCTGCAAATTTTTGGCAATATTTTTTGGATCTTCTAAAAGTTTGCTGAAATCATACGGCGAAGTATTATAAAAACCAACCTTACTGGCAGATTTAAGAATAGGATCAAGCTCAACCTTACCATGAAAGCGATTATATTGTTCCAACACTGCTGGCTTAGTGTCGGCGAGGACAGAATCCAACCGTCTCAAAACGACAAGCGGTAAAACAACATCTTGATATTCGTATTGTTTCCACCCACCTCGCAGCAGCTCCGCAATTTGCCAGATGATACCAGCTTTGGAATTAAAGTTATTCATAAATTATTTTGTATTACCATCAATAAATAAATCTAGATATTCTTTGAGAAAAAAAACACGATTGCGTGAAAAACCAGTTTTTTCAATAAAAAGGCCGAGTCGTTCAAATTCGTTGGCCAATGTGGTGGCGGTTTGTATACTGGTATTCATCAATTCCTTAATATCTTTAACAGTTACGCCAGGCTTAGAAAATAGCTGCATCAGCAATTCTTTGCCCACCTTCTGTCGCTTGATACCCATACCAGATTCAATTGTGTTCTCATAGCGTTTACGCAAAGCAATAATTTTTTCAAATGTTTCCTTACCCTTTTTTGCAGTTTGTCCAACGCCGGTGAGAAAAAAACGAATCCAATGTTCTATATCACCCGACTGTCTAACCATAGATAATGCATCGTAGTATTTAGTTCTGTTTCTTTCAAAGAAATCAGAAATATATAAAGTCGGTTTTTTGATAATACCGAGATCTACCAATTGAAGAGTAATTATCAGACGACCAATACGGCCATTACCGTCAAGAAATGGATGGATGGTTTCAAATTGGTAATGTGAAATTGCAGCTTTAATTAAATCAGGAATTTCTAAATTCTTATTGTGCCAAAATTTTTCTAAGTCGCCAAGCAACTCTGGAACATCGGTATAGTGTGGCGGAATAAACACAGCATCAGCGAG
>CAYZHG010000051.1:0-29884 GCA_964477455.1 uncultured Gammaproteobacteria bacterium | reverse complement strand
AAACCACTTCTTCGTGTTTTTTTCCATTGATAAAATAAAAATAACCTTGCTGTCTATTTTTTAAAATATTTATTTGTATTTTTGAAATTTTTCTTTGTTTCAAAAACTGTTTCATTTCTTTTAAAACAAAACAGCGCAGCAAACCGCTATCTATCCGCAATAAACGCTCAATTTTTGACAATGAATTAATAAGTAATTTTTCCGCCTCAGGATAAGTCTTGGATATTTGGTCGCGCTCCTTGGCAATTTTTTTTATTAAAGAAAACTCAGTTTTATTTTCAGGAATTTTATTTCCAAAATATCTCCAAAAAGAATTATATATTCCCAGACCTAAAAAATAACGTGGTTCAAAATGACATACCATTTCCACGGCTTTCCAAGGATCTTTTTTTGATATCTTTTTGGCAAGTTTGAATTCAGTTATTGATTGCAAGCACAAATTCCGTGCCGGTATAAAAAAATCTTTTTCAATATTTTTACTTTTACTAAGTGCCTTGGCCACTTTTTTTCCAACCAATTTTTCATTCATCATAGTTTTCCATTGACTGCCGTCGCCAAGCCCGCCAATCATCTCAAAAGAGTAACCAACCTGCTTTTTCATCAAATCAGTATAACATATTCCTAGCAATGATAACGTAAAAAGCGACAAATCGCGCTTATTAGCCGCGATTAAACCACCTTGTTTTATTAATTTTAATAAATTTTGATTGATCATACAAATGTTATACTACCACCATATTATCAAAAAAATCAAGCAAAAAAAACACGGCAAGTTGTTTGAGCGGGTTATGAAGCCGCGGCTTCATCCTTTCAACCTCGCGGTTGAAAAAAGCGAAAACAATTTGCCGTGTTGATTGCAGAAGGAATTATTTTGCAACAACCACTTCTTTCTTGAACCCAGTACCAGCTGGAATCAAGCGACCAATAATAACATTTTCTTTCAAACCTTCAAGGAAATCAATCTTTCCTGTCAAAGCTGTGTTGATCAAAACCTTGGCAGTTTCTTGGAATGATGCAGAAGACAAGAAGCTCTGAGTGGACAACGCAACGCGTGACACACCAAACAACAATTCTTTGGCAACCGATGGTTTTGTTCCATTCTTTTTGGCAGTTGCGTTAGCATACATATATTGAGCTTTTTCAACTACTTCGCCTGGCAACAATTCAGTCTCACCAGCTTCTTCAACCTGTACACGAGAGAACATCTGACAGATCAAAAGTTCTACGTGTTTATCATTTACTTTCTGACCTTGAGAAGAATAAATATTCTGTACTTCTTGCAAGATATAACGTTGAACTGCAGGACGTCCTTTTAGTTCAAATAATTCTTGTAAGTTGATACTACCATCAGTCATTTGTTGACCTTTTTCAACCATTTCGCCTTCTTTAACAAACAATTTAAAACCTAGCGGTATAATATATTCACGAGTCTTTGGACCATTGTAAGACAAGATCATATTATTTTTGCCAAGTTTGACAGTAGTTTGATATTTGGCAGTCACTTCTTCACCAGATGATCCGCGTACCAAAATAACTTGTTCTGGAGCAACTTGATCACCATCTTTAACCATGACTTCATCGCCACTATCAAATTTAATTTTTGTTTCTTCCATTCCTTCAAAGTGAACTTTGAGAATTTTCTGTCCACGACGACCCTCGAAAATCTTTTTGCCAGTAGGTGAAGTTACAATCTTTCCGTCAGCATCTTCGATTTCAACTTTTCCATCTACTTCAGACAAAACAGCTTTACGTTTTGGAGGACGACATTCAAACAATTCTTCAATACGTGGTAAACCTTGAGTAATATCCACACCAGCGACACCACCAGAGTGGAAGGTACGCAAGGTAAGCTGAGTACCAGGTTCACCCAAAGATTGAGCGGCGATAATACCAACTGCAGTACCAAATTCTACCGGTTTGTTATGGGCTAAATCAAAACCATAACATTTACGACAGAAACCTTTTGGTAATTTACATTGTAAGACACTATGTACATGAACTTCATTAATTCCAGCCGCATCAATAGCACGAGCAGTTTTATTATCAATAATACCACCGGCTTTTACAATCATATTATCACCAACTTTTACATCAGAGATAACATAACGACCCCAAACACGATCGGCTAATTTTTCACCCATTTCTTTGGATTGAGCAACAGTAAATACTTCACCAGTTGTGTCACCACAATCTTCTTCCAAAATTACAACATCTTGAGAAACGTCTACCAAACGACGAGTCAAATAACCAGCATTAGCAGTACGTAGAGCAGTATCAGACAAACCTTTACGAGTACCGTGTGAAGAAATAAAGTATTCCAACACATCAAAACCTTCTTTAAAGTTTCCTTTTACTGGCAATTCGATAATATCACCAGATGGGGATACTACCAAACCTTTCATACCGATAACCTGACCAAGCTGACCCCAAGTACCACGGGCTCCAGATTCGATCATGGCATATACTGAACCATTTTTATCCACGTTCTTCTGGTTGTTAGCAACAACTTTATCTTTGGTTGATGTCCAAACTTCCAGAATCTTTGCGTGACGTTCAGCTTGTGTAAGCAAACCTTCTTGATATTGTTCTTCAACTTCCAAAATTTGTTTATCAGCAATTTTGATTAAAGAATCTTTTTCTTCAACCTTAGGAAAATCGGCAATACCCAAAGAGTATCCAGATTTTGTAACATAACGATAACCAAGATTTTTCAATTCATCCAAAAAGTGAGCAGTAGTTTCTTGTCCGTAAATTTCCAAACAGAAACTAATCGCTTCCGCCATTTTCTTTACAGTAATAACTTCATTATAGTAAGCAACTTTATCAGGCAAAATTTCATTAAACAAAATACGTCCCAAAGAAGTTTCTACTAAATGATTTGTTCCTTCTGGAAATTTGTTCATTTCAGTTTCAGTGAAACGAACTTTAATTCTTTCGTGTAAAGTTACAACACGACATTTGTATGCTAATTTTGCATCTTTTACAGAAGAGAAAAATTTCTTTACTGGAGCGGTATCACTACTGTGATAGTTGGTGAGATAGAAACAACCTAAAGCGATATCCTGTTTAGGAGTAATAACCGGTTGACCTGTAGCTGGTTTCAATAAATTCTTTTCAGCGGCCATTAAATTTTCTGCTTCCCAACGAGCTTCAGCAGTCAAAGGCAAATGCACCGCCATCTGATCTCCATCGAAATCGGCGTTGAAAGCAGTACAAACTAGTGGATGCAATTGGATAGCTTTGCCTTCTACCAAACGAGGGTGGAAAGCTTGAATACCCAAACGATGCAAAGTAGGAGCACGATTCAAAAATACGCGAGTGTTTTGTGTTAATTCTTCTAAAATATCCCAAACTTCATCATGATCAGATTCGATATAGCGACTAGCACTACGAACATTGTGAGCCAATTCACGGCGAATAATTTCACCCATGATAAATGGTTTGAAAAGTTCAAGAGCCATACGTTTTGGTAAACCACATTCATCGATATTCAATTGTGGACCAACGACGATAACAGAACGACCAGAATAATCTACACGTTTACCGAGTAAATTCTGACGGAAACGACCTTGTTTACCTTTCAAAATATCTGCAAGTGAACGCAATTGACGTTTCTGACCAGTAGCGGCTAAAACAGTTTTTGCATGACGAGCATTGTTATCAATCAAAGCATCAACTGCTTCTTGTAACATGCGTTTTTCATTGCGACAAATTACTTCTGGAGCATCAAGATCCAAAAGACGACGCAAACGATTGTTACGATTGATTACACGGCGATACAAATCATTCAAATCGGAAGTGGCAAAACGGCCACCATCCAAAGCCACCATCGGACGTAAATCTGGTGGAATAACTGGAATACATTTCAAAATTGTCCACTCTGGGCGAATCTTGTTAATGTTCAAACTATTCAATAATTTGTGGCGACGAGTTAAACGTTCTAATTTTGCACCTTTGGAAGTTAATTGTTCATCAAGAATCTGTTTGATTGTATCTGGAATATTAATTCTCTCAAGCAAGTTGTAAACTGCTTCCGCACCAATTCCAGCTTCGAACAAATGTCCAAAACGTAAGGACAATTCTTGATAACGATTTTCTGATAAAATTTTTAAAACTTGTAATTCTTTTAATTCTTTATCGGCTGCCAAGAAATCTTGTTCCAAAGCCTGTTGTTTGCGATCAGTTTCTTGTTGAATCTTTTCCAAAAATTCCGCACCCAATTTCTGATCATTAGCTTTTTTGATTTCAATTTCTGTTTCGTGTTCAATTTGTTTTTTCTTGGATTTATATTCTTGACGCATCTGATCACTAGCTTTGTGTTTTCCTTCTTCATCAACATGAGAAATGATAAAAGCGGCAAAGTAAATAACTTTTTCCAAAGCTTGAACTGGCACATCCAAAATCAAACCAACTTTAGATGGAACAGAACGTAAGAACCAAATATGGGCTACTGGAGCGGACAATTCGATATGACCCATGCGCTCACGACGAACAAGTGAAGTAGTAACTTCTACACCACATTTATCACAAACAATTCCTTTGTAACGAATTTTTTTATATTTACCACAATAACATTCCCAATCTTTGGTAGGCCCAAAAATTTCTTCCGCAAACAAACCACCTTTTTCAGGTTTTTGTGTGCGATAGTTGATAGTCTCCGGTTTGTTTACTTCACCAAAAGACCAGGCACGAATAGTTTCTGGAGATGCGAGACGCAGACGAATCGCATCAAAGTTTGCACTTTTAGTTAAATCTCGGTTCATAAGAGAAAAAATTATTTATTAGAAGATCCCTGTTGACTATCCAAGTCATTTAGAGCGTTTTCATTTTTCTTATTTTGTTTTTGTTCTTCCGCTTCAAGTTCTTCTATATTCTCGTAGATACCGGATTCATTTCGTTTTAATAATTCTACATCCAAACCAAGACCCTTAATTTCACGAACCAATACATTAAAGGATTCAGGAATATTTACACGAGTAATTTCTTCACCCTTAATAATAGCTTCGTAAGCTTTTGAACGTCCTGGAACGTCATCGGATTTAATTGTCAAAATTTCTTGCAAAGTATGAGCGGCACCATAAGCTTCCAGTGCCCAAACTTCCATTTCTCCAAATCTCTGTCCACCAAATTGAGCTTTACCACCCAAAGGTTGTTGGGTAATCAAACTGTAAGGTCCGATAGAACGTTGGTGAATTTTATCTTCCACCATATGGTTCAACTTCAACATATAGTTGTAACCAATAGTAGTTTTGTGATCAAACGGTTCACCAGTACGACCGTCGTAAAGTTGAGCTTTACCAGTCACTGGCAATCCAGCTTTTTCTAACTGTTCATAAATTTGTTCTTCAGTTACACCATTCAATACTGGAGTAGCTACTTTATAACCAAGAGCATTAGCCGCTAGACCCAAGTGAGTTTCAAGCAACTGACCCAAGTTCATACGAGAGATAACACCAAGTGGTGATAAAACGATATCGATAGGAGTACCATCTTCCAAGAATGGCAAATCTTCAGAAGGAACAATTTTGGAGATAACACCTTTGTTACCATGGCGACCAGCCATTTTGTCACCCACCTGAATTTTACGCATATCAGCTACAGTAATCTGTACTTGTTTGATTACACCTGGCTCCAATTTGTCGCCAGCTTCTTCAGAAAATACTTGAATACCAATAACTTTTCCGTGTTCACCGTGCTCAAGATATAATGAAGAGTCGCGAACATCACGAGCTTTTTCACCAAAGATAGCACGCAATAATCTTTCTTCTGCGGATAATTCAGTTTCACCTTTTGGTGTAATTTTACCAACCAAGATGTCACCAGATTTTACTTCCGCACCAACACGAACGATACCTTCAGAATCAAGATTTTTTAATTTTTCTTCAGAAACATTTGGGATATCAGAAGTTACAACTTCTGGTCCAAGCTTTGTTTCACGAACGTCGATTGTATAATCTTCAATATGAATAGAAGTGTAACGATCTTTTTGTACAACACGTTCAGATACGATAATCGCATCTTCATAGTTGAAACCGTCCCAAGCCATGTACGCAACCAAAACATTTTGACCAAGTGATAGTTCGTCTTCGGCAATACTTGGACCGTTACTCAAGAAATCATTTTTCTTAACTTTTTGACCCACTACTACCGTAGGGTGTTGATTGATACAAGTAGCCGCATTAGCACGTAAAAATTTATTTAAATTGTAAGTGTAAGTTTCTTTTTTACCTTTCAAAACGATGTGAGATCCATCACATTCAACAATTTCTCCATCTTCATCAGCGATTGCAACTTGACCAGAATATACTGCCGCTTCGTGTTCCACACCAGTACCAACCAATGGTGGTTCTGGGCGAATACAAGGCACAGCCTGACGTTGCATGTTTGTTCCCATCAGAGCACGAGTCGCATCATCATGTTCCAAGAAAGGAATACATGAAGTAGCGATACTAACAATTTGAGCAGAAGACACATCGATATATTCCAAATCAACTGTTTTTGCAACACCTGGTTTTGAATTTACTCGAGCTGGAACGTATTCTTCCAAGAAATAACCTTCCTCATCTGTTTTTGTTTTAGCAGAAGCGGTGATATATTTTTCTTCTTTAAACGCACTCAAATATATTACTTCATTAGTAACACGTGGTTTCACAGTGATCACTGCAACTTTTTCTTTGGATAATTTTACTGCAATTTCTTTGGTAATTTTTGTACCATTTTTGATACCGCCAATATCGCCACGCAAAATTTCACCCTCTGTTAAGGAAGCATCATTTTTTACTTCACGCAAAACTTTACGATAAGCTGTTTCAATAAAACCAAATTCATTGATACGAGCAAAACTGGAAAGGTGATTTACCAAACCAATGTTTGGTCCCTCAGGAGTAGCGATTGGGCAGATACGTCCATAGTGAGTAGTATGTACATCGCGGACTTCAAAACTTGCGCGATCACGAGACAAACCACCAGGTCCAAGAGCGGACAAACGGCGTTTGTGTTCAAGCTCAGCCAAAGGATTGTGCTGATCCATGAACTGTGACATCTGAGAACTCATAAAGAATTCACGAATAGCACTCATTACTGGACGAGCGTTGATAACTTTATTTGGAACAAGTTGTTCGACGTCGTAAGTGCTCATGCGATCTTTCACAATACGTTCCATACGAGCCAAACCAACACGGAAACGATTTTGCACAAGTTCACCAACCGCACGAATACGACGGTTACCTAGATGATCTACATCATCCGGTTCTTCCTGAGTTACATTCAAACGAATAATTTCTTTAATAACCGCTAATAATTTTTCAGTAGATAGTACGCGATTTTCTTTGTTGTCGTAGTCTTCAGATTTTGAAGGTAAATCAAATTTAGTATTAAATTTATAAACACCAACACGACCCAAATCATATCTTTCAAAATTGAAGAACATGGAATGAATCAAACCCTTAGCATTTTCAGCAGTAGCCAAATCACCTGGACGAATACGTTTGTAAACTTCAATCAAACCTTCGTCCATATTTTTTGCTAAATCTTTTTTCAAAGTAGCATCAATATAATCAATAGTAGGATGATTGTTTACATCTTTAAAATATTCACGGATTTTTTCTTCATCATCAAAACCAAAAGCTTTCAAAAGCGAAGTGATGGCAACTTTACGTTTGCGATCTACTTTTACCCAGATAGCATTGTTGATATCAGTTTCAATTTCCAACCAGGCACCACGATTTGGAATAACCTTTGCACCATAGTAGCGACGTCCACGCTCACTTTGAGCAGTAAAGAAAGCCCCTGCACTACGAATCAACTGAGAAACGATAACACGTTCAATACCATTAACAATAAAAGTACCACGTTTAGTCATCATTGGCACATCACCCAAATAAATTTCTTGAGATTTTGTGCTACCAGTTTGTTTGTTGGTCAAACGAGCAGTAATACGAAGAGGTGCCTCAAAAGTAACATTGCGTTTTTTACAAGTCACTTCATCAAAACGAGGTTCATCCAAATAATAGTCTTCAAAATAAAGTTCCAAACCACGGCCAGAGAAATCGGTAATTGGAGAAACTTCTTCAAACAATTCTTTAACACCGTTTTTTACAAACCAATTATACGAATCCAATTGCAATTCAATTAGATTTGGCAACGGGATAGTATTTTTTACTTTCGTAAAAAACTTTCTATCTTTTTCCTTGAGTGCTTGACGTTTGAATACAGGCATAAGGTGAAAATTTTAAATAAATTTTTTTAAAAAAGGGATTTTGGAAAAATTTAAACAAAAAAAGTACCAAAATAATGGTTTTTTTGGCTTTTTCGTTATATTTTAGCGGAAAACGGCAAGGTTAGCATGATAAATTTTTTATTGAATTACCTTGCAAGCAGCTATTTTGTCAAGCTGACAAATGCCACTTTTTTGCTGTGTTTAGCGATTTTTTAGTTTAAGTGGCCGTTCCACGAAAGCGGATAAATAATAATACAAAAATGAAGTTTTGTCAAATGAAGCGAGTTACTATTAAAATGTCAAGGTTTTTGCCTGTTTTTGGCTAACTTATAAGTAAAATAAGCTAATTTTACTAAAATATAACAATAGTTATCCACACTTATAATATCTCGCCTTCTCGGTTTTCTTCGTCCGCTTGGGCGATAATATAGATATCCGCCCCATATTCATCTTGACCTACCAGTTTGGCACCTTTGCTCAAAATAGTCTCAAAAGGTTTACAAGCAAAACAGCCATCTTCACCATTTTTACATTTAAAACGATTGATTTGTCGAGCTACTTTCATCTGTCTGGCAATCTCTAAAATCTTTTTTTCTGATTCTTCTAGCTCCGGCAATTGCTTTTCAGTCAAATTATCATTTTCCGCCAAATACCAGTAACTAACTTTGGAAGTTTTTCTTTTCTGACATTTATCTACCAACAAGCTATATATAGGAAGCTGGAGTGAACTCTCTTCTTCTTGAATTTTTCCCGTTTTAAAATCGATAATATGAACACTGTCTGTATCTGGCAGATATTCCAGCCAATCTACTTTGCCACACAATATTATATTATCCTCTTCAGACAACCAATAGTAAGGTAAATCCATTTGGATTTTTACTGATAAATTGTTTATTGGACCAGGATGATTAAACACGCGTGCCAACATTTCCAAACCACGTTTCTTGTATTGATATTCCGTATCCTCATTTGGAAAACCACCTTTTTCACCTTTTACTTTTTCCCAAGCACGTTCAAACTTAGTTGGCAGAGGTTCGCTAAAACGTCCACCGCGAGGTAACTGTGATAATGATTCCAAAACCTCATGCACACTTTGCCCCAACGCCAATGCCGGTGACATCAATTTTATTTTGTGCTTAGTCTGCGGATCACGATAAACATTTTTTAAATAATAAGCACGCGGACATTTTAAAAAATCAGAAATAGAAGTATGCGACACCCACACAGCGGTAAATTTATCTTTAGCCATAAAATTATTATATAGAAAAAAGAATAATGATAGATTACCTTTGAGCGGGTTATGAGCCGAAGCTCATCCTTTCGACCTCGCGGTCGAAAAAAGCGAAAAGGTAATCTGTCGATGCGTCAATTTATACTACCATTATTTTAAAATGAAAACAAATAAAAAATACTACTTATATAAAGTAGTATTTTCCCCTGTGCCCAGGGCGGGACTCGGACCCGCACTCCCGAAGGAACAGGATTTTAAGTCCTGCGTGGCTACCATTACACCACCTGGGCAATTTTGCTTTTCTCCACAGAGCTGCGAGCAGATCTGCATGTATTAATTAGCGAATCTAATTTAGAAAACGCCATTCCAAGATACCGAAGTATAGAGGAAATGGAGAGAGAATGCTTTCAGAATCCGATCCGATTGAAACATCAAATCTGTCGCAACTCCATAGAGAAAAGTCTTTTCATTGTAGTTAGAATTAACCACTATGTCAAGGGTAAAAAAATGTGTATGAAATTTTTGTAAAAACATTTTTAAACTTTGTGCTCTTCTACTCCATCATTCCAATTAATCCAACGGGCCGCTGTGAAAAAATAATCACTTAATCGATTAAAATACATATACAATTCCGATCGTACTTCTTTTTCTTTTCCTAATGAAACTAATTCACGTTCAACGCGACGACAAATTGTGCGAGCGTGATGCAAATGAGCTGCGGATAAATTTCCACCTGGCAAAATAAAATTTGTAAGCTCTGGTAACTGTTCGGCGAAAGCATCGATGTTATTTTCTAGCTCTTCAATTTCTGCTTGTTCAATTTTTACAATTTTGGAATTAAATTCTGTTTGCAAAGATGCAATTTCAGCTCCAGTTTTAAAAAGATCTTGTTGAATCTTTTTTAAAAATGTTGCCGGTTCTTCTTCCCATAGATGTGCGACAACTTCACCCATCTTGGAATTGAGCTCATCAATCTCTCCTACCACCTGCAAGGTAATACAATCCTTGGTGACACGTTGCCCACCAAGAAGTGAAGTTTCACCAGTATCGCCAGTTTTTGTATAGATTTTAATCATATATTTAGATACTAACAAAAGAAAAGAATAAAGGCAAGTTACCGAACTGCACTTAACTTTTCTATCAACAACTTATAATCAGAAAAATTCCTACTTACTAAATTCCAAAATTTTTGTGAGTGATTAAATTCTTGCAAATGACACAGCTCATGAACAATCACATACTCCGCTAATTCATCTGGTAAAAAAATAATCTTATAATTAAAATTTAAATTTCTTTTTTTAGAACAACTGCCCCAACGAGTTTTGTGATTTTTTATAGATATTTTTCCAAAAGAAAATTTATATAATTCATTTATTTTTGCCACTTTAGCAGTCACAAACTCAAGTGCCTGCGCACGATTTTTTTTATATTCTCGCAGACCACCACCAATTCGTACAGTTTTACTTAATCGTAAGAAATAATCCAACTTATCCAACACCCAACTCGCTTTTTCTTTCAAATACCTTTCAACCTTGTGTTCACCAAAATCAACTGGCACAGTAACAATCACGCTTGCGTCGCAATACACAGCAACCCGTAGCCGACGTGCTCGTGAACTTTTTTTCACTACATATTCTACCTCACGGTCGTGTAAAATTGTTTTCCTCCTCTTCATAAAATTAGAATTTTTTTATAACAATGTCCACCAACCGATTAAGATATTTATTAAAATCGTTCACCTCTAATTTGCCACCATACTCTTTTAGCAACACCTCTTGAACAGCACGTTTCACATCCTTGATAAATTCATCTCGCTTGGACGATTCTTGCCAGCCGCTATCCAACACAGCATCTAACCGTAAGGTTAATTCTTTAATAAATTCAATAAACACGGGCTCCTTAAAATTTTTCACAAATTCTTCCGACACCACATAAAGTCCATATTCGCGCAGATTCAAGCCTAAATCCTCTGCTTCGTTACCTTTTTTCTTTACATCATTTAATAATTCATAATATCTTTTTATTCGCTCCGATAAATCAATCTGGTTTTGTTCAAATTCTTTTCTTATTGCTGATAACCGTTCACTAAATCGTTTGAACACTGGGTCGGTATCAATATTCACCGAGATTTCGCGTTTCAACATTTTTTCTAAATTCAACGCTTTTTCTTCATCGTCCATTTTTTCCAATTGCTGCAAAGCGTAAATTTCATTAATTTTCAACTCACGAAAATTTTTAGTAATCCCCTCATAATCCACTTTTTCCTGAATTAACTCTTTCAACTTTTGCCCATACTCTGCCAATTCGTGCATACTGTACTCCTCACCCAAAAATTCTTTGGAAAAGGCCAAATAAAAACTAGTAACCCATTCAAACTTGCGCAAAGATTGTTTTAAAAATGGATCTGGCGACAAAATCTCAAAAAACATTTTTAATTTGCCGTAGCGGTCAATAAAAAATTGTTGTTTATCTTCGCTATCAATAAAAATCTTTAAACAATAGCGTAAATTATCCATAGATGGATCCTCGATATTTACATTAGCAAACAAACGCAAAATTTCATCCAATGTTTCAGTAAATCTTTCTTTAATATGATCAATATTTAACATCGCCGAATCCACCACACTCTCATCAAAATCCAATGCTTTTTCCAAATTACGCGTCATGCCATAATAATCAATAATTTTACCGCATCCTTTATTCGGATATATCCGATTGGTGCGCGCAATAGCTTGAAGTAAATTATGGTCGCGTAGTGGCTTGTCCAGATACATCAT
Organism: uncultured Gammaproteobacteria bacterium; assembly: GCA_964477455.1. Taxonomy (GTDB): domain Bacteria; phylum Patescibacteriota; class Patescibacteriia; order Magasanikbacterales; family GWA2-37-8; genus CAIOJG01. Next base: position 17,658 of record CAYZHG010000051.1, on the reverse strand, counting down.
TTGCTCCACTGGAGCATCAAAGCCAGTTAAAAGCATATCACACACCAATAAAAACTTGAGTGGATTGTGAGGATCCTTAAATTCGTCAATAATTCTCTCGCGTTGGCGTTTATTAGTATTATATTCTTTCAAATTATCCGTATCACTATTTCTATCACCGGAAGAATATACCACCGCTGACCATTCTTGTGGCACGAGTTCGTCTAATAAATTTTTGTATTTTGCAGTTGTTTCACGATCATAGCAAACTATCTGTGCTTTAAAACCATTTGGCAATACATAAAGTTTGTAGTGTTCCACAATGTCTTGAATAATCGCCCGCATGCGTTTATCCAATTTTATAACTGCTTCTTTTTTACCATATTTTTTAGCCAATAATTCCTTTTGTTTTGGTTCCAAATTTGCAGTAATTTCTTCAAACTGTTTATCTATCTTTTCCTCGTCCACAAAAAACTTCGACAAACGAGCTTCGTAAGTCACTGGTAAAGTAGCACCATCATCTATAGCTTGCTGAATAGAATAATAATCCAAATATCTCTCACCATCTTCACCAAAATTACGGTGGGTATTCAAAGTCAGGTGGTCAATCGGTGTGCCGGTAAAGCCAAAGAAAAAAGCATTTCTCATACTTGCGCGTAAATTGATTGAGGAAAAACCTTCATTACCACGATGTCCCTCATCACACAAAACCACGATATTCTCACTCAGATTTTCAATTTTGACCGGTAAATCATTAAATTTTTGAATAGTGGAAATAAAAATTCCACGCTCATCATTAACAATCTTTTTTGCTAAATCGCGTTTGCTTTCCACACGCACGACATTTAACCCACCACAATTTACAAAGGTTTCAAAAATTTGATCATCCAAATCAATTCTGTCCACCAAAATAAACACTTTTGGATTTTTTAATTCTGGAGCAAAACGAAGTTTCCAAGCTGTAAAAAACATGGACAAACTTTTACCACTACCCTGCGTATGCCAAACAAGCCCACGCTTTTTGTCACCATCCAAAACTCGATTAAAAATTTTGTTAGTTGCGCGCAATTGCTGATAACGACAGATCTTTTTAACCGTTCGCTCCTTGGTTTTTTCAAAGACAATAAAATTTTTAATAATATCCAACAATCTCTCTTTTTCCAATAAAGCTCGTAAAGTCATCTCCAAATTTTCTTCCTTTCCCTCACCCTTCCACTCCGCCCAGTACTGTTTTGGGCTATAAGTAACCCCATAAACAGTTTTCAGTCCATCAGTCGCAATATTAAAACAATTAGTCAAAAATAATTTCCAAGCATTACGTTCATAGCGACTAATTTGATCAACAGCATTTTCATAATTTACCGACACTGAAACAGTTGGACTTTTGGCCTCAATATCCACCACCGGTAAACCATTTAAAAATACCAAAATATCCGGACGAATATTTTCACTACTACCTTCAAAATAAAACTGGTTTGTTACTACAAATTGATTTTTATCATCACGATCAATCACACTGTAATTCATTGTGCGCTTGGTAGCCAGATCTATAATATCTACACCATTTCTAAATAAATTCAGAAATCCTTCATTAGTATCAATCTTTTTAATCTCGCGCAGCACATTATATGCCTCATCATCATTAATGGAATTAATCCGCTTAATCGCGGCCAATAGTAATGGAGTGACAATATATTCACTTTCAAATTCACGTAACTGTGCAAATTCTTTTGGTGGAATATATTCGTATCCGAGTGTTTCGGATAAATATTTTATAATGTGATTTTCTACGGTGTATTGTTCGTTGAATTTCATATTATTGTTGTGGATTATTAGCAACCTGCCATACAGTTGTTACGCCTCGTACTATAATATTATATTTTAACAATACTTCTTCTGCTAACGCGCTAACATTTTTAAGGTCTTGTTCAAATTGCGCAGCGTTATTTGTTAAATCCAATTGCATCAAATTATGCATAATTTGATTTCTTAATTTACTAAACTTTCTCAAATTTTCCATTAAATCCTTCTTATCTGGAAAATCAAAATGATCTAGATTATTACAAAGCTCACCTAAACTTAAATTTATTCTTTGATTATTTGGATCATAATAAAAAACGCCACCAAATCTTTTATAAGTATCAATGCAAACCATTTTCCTTAGATTTTCTAACAAATGTTTGGCCAAATAATCAACTAGATTCGTATAAATTAATGTCGCAGTAAATACACCCTCAACTTTTGATACATCTTGCGTGCGAGCAAAATTAATTAATTGATTTTTAGATTCTTGTTTATCGTGTTGAAAAGGTTGAAAATTATTTATATCAATTTGCATAAATTTATAAAAATGAATAAATTACATAGAAAATAAGCCATCCCAATCAATATCTTTTCTCTTTTGTATATCCTTTCTCGATTTAACAGCATCTCTTAAAAGTGGTTTCATCCATGTTGGCGTGTCAATTGGTAAATAACCGAAATGGTAATAGATTCTATTCAACGAATCAGTTTCGCATACTATTTGTTTGTTTCTCTCATCTTTTATGTAAGGATAAGTTTTTTGTAAAATTGCAAGTATACACCCAGAATCCTTCAAATAATTAAATTTTGTTTCTTTCCAACTTTCGATACTTAAATAATCCATTAAATTTTTATAAGAATTCTCATTTTTTATATTTATGTTTTTATTATAAAAATTATTCTTTATACTTGAAATACGCTCGTTAAGTGTGTTTGTTAGTTCAATTTGATGAAGTAAGAAACGATAATTAATTAACCCAATACTTTTTTGAAGTTCATCTTGAATCCCAAGATCTAAATTTTCTGTTATATAATTAAATGGCAGATCAATTTCTTTGGTTGAAGTATAAAAATTATTTGAATTATTAACATTACTTATGAATATATCCTCGTTAGCATTAATTTCTCTATAAAGTGATAAAATTTTATTTTGTTTTTCTATTTCACCGGCTATTTTTTTATCACGCTCTGGTTGTATGAAGGCAAAATAAACGGAAACGCAAGAAGTCACTGCCATTATTAATGTAATAAAAACCAAAATCATGTTAATGATATTTTGTCTTTTTGTTTCTTTAATTTGAAATAATAATTTAGCCCTATCATATGCCTTATCAATATCATTATCTATATAACTATCAAAAGCATCATCAAATTGATTTTCTTTTGATTTTAATGTGAGTAATTTTAATTTTCCAAATCTATTTGGCATATTATTTTTTTCCACTTAATAATTCAACCAATAAACCTTTTTTGAGCTGAATGAGATTAATTTTGATTTTTTTATAAATTAAAATTTTATTATCAAACGCAAATAAAATTTCAGCAATTTGTTTTTGTTCGTGCAAAGGTGGTTTTATAATTAATAACGGGTTTAACTTTTCTAAATTAATATTTTTCTGAGCGGACTGCGTTGCTATACTGTTTAGATATTCTTTCCTCGTTCTAAGATAAAATTCTAAAAATATTGAATCCATTTGTTCATTTACTTTTATACCGACAAGACTATCTGGAAAACAAGCGTCAAATTGTAAAACCCCTGTATCGCCAATATTTGCTGCGATTGTCAAAACTATCGTGCCCGCCGGAAACATTTTACTTACTTTCAACCCTTCATCGTTTAAAGTTTGATGATATGAATATATTTTACCATTACATCCAACGACTTCGGCGGTTTGTATAAAAGGAATAGCCCCATTATATAATTTTAGGTCGTTACGCGGTCTGTGTGAAAACTTGCCACGTTCAACTTTTGCTACACTACTCAAAGAAACGACTTCCCATTCTACAGGAACAATACCCAATTTAGTACGCTTGCAATTACCTTTATGTCCTATCCCGTCAGAAAATAATTTTTTCATTAGCCCACTCTTTATCTTATCACTTCTGTTTATTAATTCATTTATTTTCTCAATCTCCTCATCCACCGCCCCCAAAATCTCCGCAATTTTATTTTGAATACCGATGGAAGGCAGGAAAATTTTCGTATTCAACAATTTTTCTTTATTTAGTGTCTTACCTTTAACCGCAGTATCAAAATCATAATTTAATCCCGAAACAACATAATATAAATAATTGGAATCTAACAAATTCTTATCTTTAACCACAAAAGCAGCGATGGCCTCATTGGTATATAATTCTTTTTTTGTAATAGCTACCTTGCCAATTGATAATTTAAAACTCATTATCAATGTATCCTTTGGAATTAATTTTACATTTGATTTCTTAACACCTTGATCTGATATATATTCCGCACTATCGCTAATATATTTACCATTATTGGACATATCCCTAATAGATACCCAAATATTATGCATTTCTTTTTTTGTATCCCAAAAATCTTCATTATTCCTCGCTGGTGTACCACCAATCAAAACATTGCAAATATTTTTTATATTGTATTCTTTCCACTCTTCTGGTATTTTTGTATTATTTTTTACCATAATGTGTCAATTTAAACCAAATTTTCCAAAAAGTCGGTAATAAATGTGTATATTTTTTATATTTTCTGCCTACACCATCATACGCAAGAACATATTCAACTTTACAAAAATCGATACCATCTGCTTCTAGCAAATACATCGTTTCTGGATTTTCTTCAGTAAGAACCCTATTTTGATTGTATGAATTCATTAAACTATCGCTAATTAAACAAAATTTATTTTGATCAACTAGTTTCAATGAGATATTACCCATTTTAATTGGCCTTCTGCCAATGTTATAGACAGAAATAATAATATATTTTTTACCAAGCGAATAACCGGCTGGGACCTTCCCCGCAATATAATTGTTTGCATTATATTTAATTTTTATTTTTGATCTGTCTCGCCACGCATTATATATTGAAACAAAAGCACCGGCAGTAGCTATTATTGCACCATACCATGCCACTGCACTGGCTGAAATTTGAATATTTATTGGATTATTTAACATATTTTTATTTATCCACATCAATTGACAAAGCTATATTTTATTGACATTATCCACATTTATATGGTATTGTGTATTTACAAATGGTTACCTTGCGTGAGGTAGCTCCGAGATTCCTACCCGTCAAAAGGTAGGTTTCGTTTTTTTATATTAGTTTTCTTATCTCTTCTCGTATTTTTTCAAAATCATCTATTGGAAACATTTTAATTCTTCTTATCAATCTTTTACTACTTAACGCTCTAAGTTGTGGTAATATTGCAGCAAATTCTTTTCCATCAAGCTCGTACTGATAATAATAAGGATTCTCTTCTTTTGTTTTAGTAGTTAATGGTAGCGCCCATAATAAGTGCTCATTAAACTTTCTTAATACCAATATTGGTCGTTCAAAATTATCATTTTTGCCCTCTTCCTCATGTCCAACATTAGCGCCCAAATTCACCCACCAAATTTCACCTTCTCTAAAATAGATTATTTTATCCAATAAGTGAATTCTTGTTTTAATTCTTATCCATGCGACAAACCTATTTATTACTTCCTCCATACTGTTTAATAATTTAATTCATTGAGATACCCCTCTACTTTTTTATCTATATCTTCTCGCTCTTTCTCCAACTTTTTTAGTTCTTGCCACACGGCCGAGACATCAATGATTTCTTCTTCTTCCGAACTGTCTACATACCGACGAACATTTAGATTGTATTCATTTTCCTCGCCGATTTCTTTTGTATCCACTACGCACGCGTATTTATCTACATCTTTATAATCATCAAAGGTACGGGTAATTTTATCTATATCTTGATTTCGCAAAATATTTTGTTTTTTATTATCCGAATATTCATTTTCTGCATTGACAAACAATATCTTATTTTTATGACTCTCCTGTTTATTTTTATTAAAAATAATAATACATACAGGAATACTAACGGTATAAAATAATTTGGCCGGCATAGCGATTACAGCCTCAATCAAATCATTTTTAATCATTTGTTCGCGTATTCTTCCCTCACTGCCACCACGAAATAAAACACCATGTGGTGCTACCACCCCAGCACGACCGTTAGAATTTAGCGATTTTATTATGTGTAAAATAAAAGCATAATCCGCATTGCTCACTGGAGGCATATCATAGCCTTCTAAACGACCGAATTTATTTGTCGCAAATGATTCATATGCCCATTCCTTTATGGAGTAGGGAAAATTTGTTACGCAAATATCAAATTTTTTTATAGTGCCAAATTCATCCAAAAACTGTGGATTTGATAAAGTGTCGCCACGACGAATATCCGCACTATCCAAACCGTGCAAAAACATGTTTATTTTTGCGATTGCAAAAGTGCTCAAATTTATTTCTTGACCGTACAAATAAAGCGTCTTGGCAATTTTCTCACCAGCTTTATTTTTTAAATAATCATAGGCCTCAAGCAAAAATCCTGCCGAACCAGCACACGGATCATAAATATGATCTTTTTCGTGCGGTTTTAAAATATTTACAATCACACGTTCAATTTCCCTTGGACTGTAAAATTCTCCACCTTTTTGTCCTGCTCCGGCCGCAAATTGCTTTATAAGATATTCGTACGCATCTCCAAGCAAATCGGAACTAATATAATTGCTGCCAAAATTGTACTGCGAAAAATGATTGACCAGATGTTGTAAAATATCGTTTGGAAATTTATCTTTATTGGCAAAATCCAAATCATCAAAAATTTTATCTAATTTGGGATTATTGGCATTTGTGAGTTTATCAAAAATTTCATTTAATTTTTTTCCGATGTTTTCCGCTTGTTCAGCAATCACTTGCCAGCGACAATCTTTTGGAACTTGAAAACGATGATTATAATCAGCCGACGCTAAGTTTTTATCATTAAATTTTTCAATTATTATGTTATACTCCTCATCCCAAATATCACTAATGCGTTTATAAAACAACAAACCAAAAATATATTTTTTAAAATCTCCGCTCTCTATTTTACCACGCAAAATATCAGCACTTTTCCAAAGGAATTTTTCCAGCTGAGGCAACGTAAGTTGACTGCCCATTTTGTGCATTATTGCCTCTACATCTGCCGGTCGATAACGACGATCTTGGCGCTTACCGACACGCAAAGGTACTAAAATGCCGTCCTTTTCCCAATTACGCAATGTATCGGGGTGAACGGCAAACATTTCGGATACTTCCTTTATGGAAAGGAATTTTGAATTATCTTCTTTAGTATCTTTATTCATATAAATGTAGTTAATAACTGTAATTACAGAATATCACAGTATTCATATTTAGTCAATTTATCTATTTATTAGCTAAAATAAGCCTAAATATGAGTGACAAGCGTTTACTACCATAACATAGGTTTTCATATGTTACATATAACAAACCTATACAAGCATAAACAACGAGTGTTTATTCGAGTATTCTAAAACTCGATTAAATAAAAGATCCAGCCCTTTCGGAGCTGGATCCGCTACAAGTATTTTAACTACACCCGGTGGTGCTTCCGCAATTCAGACATTTATAACAGCTACCACTGCGAATCGTGATATGTCCACAAGTTGGACAAGGTGGCGCATCACCCATCATTCCAGATAACATTTGATCAGAACCGGTAGAAGCGACTACTTCTGCTTTTTTCTCTAATTTTGTTAATGTAGATGGAACTTCTTCTTCGCAGATTTCGTCTTCTTCATCCAAATCTTCTTGCAAAGACAGTTTTTCTTTTTCTACTTCGTCGACAGATTCATCAAAGCTCATTGTTTTTTGACCACGAGCTTCAGCCAATAATCTTTCCAATTGTTGAACACGATTTTTTTGAATTCCTGTTGGTTTTACTTGAACAAAATCAGTGCGACCAAGATATTCCATTCCCAACACTCGGAAAACAAAATCTACAATTGAAGTACAAGAGCGAACATTCGGATGATCGGTCATGCCGGCTGGTTCGAATCTTGTGAAAGTAAATTTATCAACATACTCTTCCAAAGGAATGCCGTATTGCAAACCGGTAGAAATAGAAATGGCAAATAAATTTAACATACTTCTAAACGCCGCTCCCTCGCGATACATATCAATGAACACTTCTCCAAGACGACCGTCTGGATATTCCCCAGTGCGGAGAAATATTTTCTGTCCAGCTACTTTCGCTTTGATAGTAAGACCACTACGTTTGTATGGCATTCTACGTTGTTCTCCATGTATATAAATCTTCGTACCTTGAGTGCTACCATCATGCGCATAAGTCATTTGAGCTTGATCAACACCAACAAGCTGATTTACTACTGTCTGTTCTTGATTTGAAAGTGAAAATGTTTTTACAATTTTTTCAACAGTTTTTTCTTCTGTTTTTATTTCGGATTTCAATTCAATTTTTTCTTCCAATTTAATTTCTACTACTTCCTCAACTTTTTTCTCATCTTTTGTTTCAGATTTACTAGCCAAAGGTTGAGACATTTTACAACCATCACGATAAATCGCATTGGCTTTTAATCCCAATTTCCAAGAAGCCATATAGGCAATCTTCACATCTTCCAACGTTGCCTCGTTTGGCATGTTGATAGTTTTGGAAATTGCACCAGACAAGAATGGTTGAACCGCGGCCATCATTCGAATATGACCCAAATAATGAATAAAGCGTTTTCCTTTTTTACCATTTTTATTGGCAGTATCAAATACTTTGTAATGTTCAATTTTCAAATATGGGGCACCTTCGATGGCCATTGCACCACAAACATATTCGTTGGCTTTTTCAATTTCGTCATCAGTAAATCCAAGTGCTTTGAGGAAGTTAAAATTAACATCCAAAAATTGTTCACTGGAAAAACCTAAGCGTTTGAGAGTTTCTTCACCCAATGTCCAAGAATTAAGAACAAATTTTAATTCAAATGCACCAGCCAATGATTTTTCAATTTTGTCCAACTCTTCTTGAGTCAAACCTTTTTCCATCAAACTTTCTTGATTAATAACTGGAGAACCAACCAAGGTGGCGCGCCCTTTGAGATAATCAACAATTTCAATAACTTCATTTTCTTTGTAACCCAAAGTTTTCAATGCTACTGGTACTGATTCGTTTACAATTTTAAAATATCCACCACCAGCTAATTTTTTGAATTTCACCAAAGCGAAATCTGGTTCAACACCGGTAGTCGCACAATCCATGAGCAAGCCGATTGTACCAGTAGGTGCAAGCAGTGTGGTTTGAGCATTTCGGAAGCCATATTTTTCACCCATCTCCAAAGTGCGGTTCCAACTCTCACGAGCGGCCGCAAGCAAATAAGCTGGAGCAAATTGTGGATCAATGCCCACAGGTTTTACTGCCAAATCTTCGTATTCATCTTCATGAGCATTAAATACGGCACGGCGATGATTGCGCATAACACGCAACATGTTTTCTTTATTTTCATTATATTTATTGAAGGTACCAAGATAACTTGCCATTTCAGCCGAAGTAGAATAAGACTCAGCGGTCATCAAAGCAGTAACAGTTCCAGCAAAAGCCAAAGCCTCTGGAGAATCATACGCCACACCAGCTGTCATCAACAGACTACCGATATTTGCATAACCCAAACCTAATGTTCTAAAATCATAACTATTTTGAGCAATTTCCGCACTTGGGAATTGAGCCATCAAAATACTTATTTCCAATACCATTGTCCAAACGCGAGTAGTATATTTGAAACCTTCAACATCAAAGGTAGAAGTTTCTGGGTCGTAATAATGAGCTAAATTTATAGAAGCCAAGTTGCAAGCGGTATCATCCAAGAACATGTATTCACTACATGGATTGGAAGCGTTGATACGGCCGGATTTGATACAAGTATGCCAATCGTTGATAGTGGTATCAAATTGCAAACCTGGATCAGCACAGCGCCAAGCGGCATAAGCAATTTTTTCCCAAAGATCACGAGCTTTTAATTTTTTGCAAGAACGTCCGTCAGTGCGCCAACGCAAATCCCAACCATTGTCCTTGACCATCGCTTCCATGAAATCATGAGTGATGCGTACAGAGTTGTTGGAATTCTGACCGGAAATTGTTAAATAAGCTTCGCCTTCATAACCACCTTCATAGCCAGCGGCAATCAAAGCGGCTACTTTATCTTCTTCTTTTACTTTCCAACCAACAAATTCTTCAATATCTGGATGATCAATATTTAAAACGCACATTTTAGCGGCGCGACGAGTAGTTCCACCGGATTTGATAGCGCCAGCGGCACGATCACCAATTTTCAACCAACTCATCAAACCAGAGGACTGTCCGCCACCAGAAAGTTTTTCACCAAAACCGCGAAGGCTGGAAAAATTGGTACCAGTTCCACTACCATATTTAAATAAACGAGCTTCACGTACCCACAAATCCATAATACCGCCTTCATTTACCAAATCATCTTTTACTGATTGAATAAAACAAGCGTGTGGTTGAGGGTGAGAATAAGAATCTGTGGCGCGAGTCAAAGTACCAGTATCTGGATCAACATAGTGATGACCTTGAGCTGGACCGTTGATGCCATATGCCCAATACAAGCCAGTATTAAACCACTGTGGTGAATTTGGAGCCACCATTTGATTAATTATCATGTAAACCAACTCTTCGTAATATATTTGAGCATCTTTTGCACTAGCAAAATAACCGTATTTTTCCCCCCAATATCTCCAAGTACCAGCCAAACGATGAGCCACTTGCTTCACACTTTTTTCTGGACCCAAAATTGGAGTGCCGTCCATATTCAATCTGGATAGACCATTCTCATCGTATTGAGGCACACCAGCTTTACGGAAATATTTTTGTGCTAAAATATCTGTCGCTACCTGAGACCACTGTTTTGGCACTTCAACATCATTCATTTCAAAGATAAGTTTGCCACTTGGTTCGCGAATGACAGAAGGGCGAATCACATAAGTAAACATATCAAAAGGACTCACTCCTTCTTTGGTATAATGGCGAGCAAAACGCATCGCGCCTTCTGGATATAAAAAGTCTTTATCAAGTTTAAAAGTTTTTGTTGCAACAGCAGTCTGCATAAAAAATATAATTATAATTTAATATACAGATAATACTACCAATAGTGCTAAAATCTATATTCAATCACTACATATAGTATTACCCTCTTTCGTTGACCTATTATACCACATCGCAAAATGCCTGCCAAATACGCCAGATCTAAACAAAAAACTCGCGAAATTGCGAGTTATCCACAAACCATTAACCGACTGTCCACTGCTATTATTTTTTTAATCTAATTCTAATTCCGCAAATATTAAATTTGCTAGTTTTTCTGCCTCAGAATCTACTTCTGATTCCGAAAGATTTTTATCTTTTTCTACAATTTCCTTTTTTAATTCAATAATCAGCGCAACACGTAAGTCACCCAACTCACCACGCAGATTTGCTAGCTTCTTTTTTAATATTTCAATATTTTTTTCGTCTCTTTGAACTGACGGAATCGCCCCACTATCCGACAATTGCAACTGAGCTCGAATCGCCTGCACAGTTTTCACTACCTGTTGCATATTGGCCATGATATTTTGCATTTGTTTCTTGGCGCTTCGCACTTCTTTACTAACTACTTCCGCTCGCTCTCTAGCGGCCGCCTTTTTTTCTTGTTCGTCTGGTTGCTTTTCTTTATTTTCCATTTGCACTTCTCGCCCCTCAGCCGCATTGCGCCCGCGCCATTCGGTATTTTGATTTTGAAATTCAGACATATTGGACTTTAAGTTAGGTATTAAGTATAATAATAGCATTATGATTGAAGAAAATCAAACAGAAAATAGATTGGTAAATTCTGAAAGTACCGCTGATGAAGCTGTAATCGAGGTCACTTTGCGACCAGAACTTTTATCAGATTTTGTAGGCCAAATTCAAATCAAAAAAAATCTTGATGTCTCAATCGCCGCCGCTAAATCACGCGGTGATGTTTTAGAGCATGTTTTATTATATGGAAATCCAGGTTTAGGAAAAACTACTCTAGCCCATATTATTGCCCGCGAAATGGGTGGAAATATCAAAGTTACTTCTGGTCCTGTTTTAGAAAAAGTTGGTGATCTCGCCGCTATTCTATCAAATTTACAAAAAGGTGATATTTTATTTATTGATGAAATTCATCGTATCAACAAAACTATTGCCGAAGTACTTTATCCAGCTCTGGAAGATTATGCACTTGATATCATCATCGGCCAAGGTCCCGCGGCTCGTACTATTCGTATGCCTTTAGAAAAATTTACTTTAATTGGTGCAACTACCAAAATGAGTTTATTACCTGGACCTTTACGTGATCGCTTTGGCCATGTTTTTCATTTGAATTTCTATGAGCACGGTGATATTGAAACTATTGTAAATCGCAACGCGGTATTATTAAAAACAAAACTTGAACCGGAAGGTTCTGTCTTGATTTCCCAACGCGCTCGTCGTACTCCCCGTATCGCCAACCGATTATTGAAGCGTGCACGCGATGTTGCTCAGGTAAACAACCAGGAATCGATCAATAAAAAAATTGTCAGTGAAACGATGGCCATGCTCGCCATCGATGAATTTGGACTTGATGAAATCGACCGCTTATTACTCACCACTATGATTGAAAAATTCAACGGCGGGCCGGTTGGACTAAACACTCTGGCGGCGGCTGTAGCGGAAGAAATGGATACTATCGAAGATATTTATGAACCATTTTTATTGCAGATCGGCTTTTTAGAACGCACCCCACGTGGTCGCAAAGCTACTCCAGCTGCCTATACCCATTTAGGTTTTGATATTTTAAAAACTCAAACGTTATTATAAATATGATAGTATCAATTCCGCTTTATGTTATCCTTTTTATTTATTTGGCCTACGCCTTCGTTCTTTCTCTTTTTTCATTCGTAAATTTTAGACATTTACACCACAACGGAGCACTGACTTTTTTAAGTTTAAGTATTACATTTCTAGTGATTTGTTTAGTTGCTTCAACAATTTTTTTTACTTTTGTTCTCTTAAGTAGAGTTGATTGGAAATTACCGCTAGTCCTTTGGAATAGCGACTGGATTTCAAATACTTTAAACTCTGTTAACTTTTAAAATATGAATTTAGATTCAATCGTAAAAATTAAAAGTTATGAAAAAGTCGTATATATCTTAAGAAGGCACGGCATTACTTTTTTTCCTTATTTAACAATTTTTATTGCAATTTTATTAATTCCAATAGTTGTATTTTGGTTTTTTTCGACTACCTTTACTGGTGCAATGCAGAACCCTAATACCTACACACTCATAATATTTGCGGGAAGCGCTTATTACTTATCAACTTTTTTATTCTTTTATTCTTTTTTTGTTGAGTTTTATTTGGATGCCTGGATTGTTACCAATGATCGCCTGGTTGATGTACATCAAATATCGTTATTTGCACGTACTGTAGCCGAAGTGGATCTTTATCAGATACAAGATGTTTCATCTGAAGTTCACGGATTTTTTCCAACTATATTTAATTACGGCAATATTTATTTACAAACAGCCGGTCCAATTCCTAAATTTATTATTCACAACGTTCACCGTCCAGACAAATTACGCGAAGCAATTATTGAATTGGCTTCTGAAGATAAAAAGTTCCATTCAGGAAAGTAATTTTTATATATGTCAAAAGAAAATAGATTTGGCAAATGGGGTGCTTGGGTCGCTGCAGCTGGAATAGCCATTGGCGGAGGACATGAAATATCAAAAGACGAGACAAAATCTAAAATAGAAATTATAAAAGATAGAGATGTTGTAGAATTGCAAAATAATTTATCAACACAGGATACAGTCGATCAACTAAAAGAACCGAGATTTGAAAGGGAAAATCTAGACCAGGTAAATACTGCTTTAAAAGAACTTGAAAGAATGAATGAACAGAGGAAAAAAGATATTAAAAAATTTTTAGAGTACAACGATCATCAGATACATCAGAAATTATCACAACCAGAGCTAGATGAGTGGCACAAAAAAATTGACATTTCATATGGCGATAATACATGGGAAGAACTACAAAGTGAAATGGATGAAAAAAGAAAAAAGGGCGAAGAGTTGGCAACAAATAACCAAGAATTTAATAAAATTAAAAAGACTTTAGAGCAAAGATTTCCAAATGCAGTAATTTTTCCAAAAAAAAATCCTGCTGGTAATTATTCAATACAACAGCCGATATATTATGAGAAAAATGGAGAAATAGGAAACAGGTGGGTTGAAATTTTTTTTGATTTTGATAAAAATGGTTTTTTTCTTCAAAGCCCTCATTCTGATACATTTTTACCTTGGAGTGCGTCGGACGATAAAACTTTTTTGCAGATGTTAGAAAAACAAATTCAAGCAAATTTATTATATGATGACTTTTATATACAATCAGATGAAATATCTTTTAGTGAAATGTTAAAAACTAATGGAATTTTTGATCAATATAAAGACGTGGTAAAAGATCAACAAAAAACCTCTTATTAAATTAAGAGGTTTTTTAAATCAATATATTTTCTCCACTTCTGTTCCACTATAATAATATTTTAACAATTGCACATACACCCAATCATCTTTCGTCGCCCGCATCAGTGCGTCATGAGTACTCATTCCAACCCCATGACCATACATTTTTTTATATTTATCGTAAACACATTTTACACTCACAAGCCAAGGTCTATCTTTCTTGCCAGCACTATTTTTCCAATCTTTGGTAGCACCATTGGTATGGGTAAAATATGGAGTAGTTACAACATTATTTTTATATGTCACCATCTCGCCAGCTGTTTCTTGTGCAAACCGTGCAACCCGCGGCATTTCTTTTTCCGAATTGTAGCCTAAATATAATTGATCTTGAGTGCTGGCATATACGTCAAACAAACGCCTTTCTGTTGGTGGCGAAAAACTAATATTTTTGTAAGCATAGCTACGCGCCGCTACCAATACCGCTTTAATATATCCTTCTGCAGAATTATTGTCAGTTTCCGTAATACCTTTCATATAATCTTCAAGTGGAAGTTCATTGATTACATATGGCATTTTACTTTTAGGTCCATAACGATATTCCAAAACGCCACGATATGAACAATAAAATCGTTTGCGTCCATAAACCGTTCGCTTGCAACCTGGCAAATCAAAAACTCCGTCAATTTCTGTCGGCACTAATCTCCAAAACACATCACTCTCTAAATCCAGAGAATCGCCAACTAAAGAATATTTACCATTTTTATATTTTAACTTTACCATTTCCCCTCCAGGAAGCATACCGATAAATTCGTTACCACTATAAATTTCATAATCAATTTCTGATTTAAAGTTAATTTGATCTTTTGAACTAAACAACCCTACTCTAATAGAAGGTTCAACAATGGGTTCTCGATCTGTTTTTACATTATAAATTATTTCATCACTAGAAGTAGCAATTTCAATAGTTGTTGTGGTGTTTATTGTACTAGACACCAAGACGGAATCTGTTTGCAAACTAGAACTAACAAAAATTTCCTGCGCCTGAGAAGGTAGGACAATAATGAAGCTAAACAACAATATAAATAAATATTTTTTCATATAAAACTAATTATACCATCAATTGTAAACCCAGACAACGCATGTTATAATAAAAATATAATTATGACGCTTAAAAGAAAAATTGCTCACAATACAATAATCCAATTGGCTGGAAAAGGCTTAAGTACAATTCTTGGCCTGCTCACAGTTTTTTTTGTTATTCGAAGTTTGGGTGCAGAAAAATTTGGTTGGTATACTACTGCCATTGGTTTTCTCCAATTTGTCGGTATTTTTAGTGATTTTGGATTTACTATCACTACCGCCAATATGCTTTCTGAGCCAAAATTTGATAAAGAAAAATTATTAAACAATTTATTTACTCTACGCATTGCTACCGCCGCTCTATTTCAAGGGATAGCTCCTTTGATTTTTTTGTTTTTTCCATATCCAATCGAAGTTAAAATCGCTGTAGCTATCACTTCACTATCCTTTTTTGCCATTAGCACTGGTCATGTTTTTTCTGGATATTTTCAAAATCAACTCAGAACTCAAATCATAACTGCGGGGGAACTTATTGGTCGCGCAGTTTTATTACTTGGAGTAGTTGTGTTAATAAAAATTAATGCTGCTTTTTTACCATTCATGGCAATTTTAACCAGCGCCTCCATCATCAATACACTATACATGTTTTATAAAATGCCAAAAATTAGATTTGCTTATGACAAAGAAATTTTTAGAGCAATTTTAATAAAAATATCCCCAACCGCATTGTGTATTATTTTCAATTCCTTCTATCTTCAAGGAGATCGCGTTATTTTGCCTCTATTTACTTCACAAGCTCAAGTTGGTTTTTATGGAGCGGCCTATCGCGTGCTTGATGTTATTGTTCAAATAGCGGCATTAACAATGGGAATTATGTCGCCACTTTTAGCATATTATTATTCACGTTCACAAAATATTGATTTTAAAAAACACCTTCAAATGTCTTTTGATCTAATGGCACTCATTCTGATACCAATGATGATCGGGGCATCTTCTTTGGCCGAACCAATCATGCAATTTGTCGGGGGTAAAGATTTTGTCGGTTCAGGTAAAATTTTAATTTGGCTTAGTTGGACTGTGCTTGGAATATGTATGGGTATAGTTTTTGGCTACGCCGCTCTAGCTATCAACAAACAAAAACAAGCTGTTTGGATTT
Organism: uncultured Gammaproteobacteria bacterium; assembly: GCA_964477455.1. Lineage (GTDB taxonomy): Bacteria > Patescibacteriota > Patescibacteriia > Magasanikbacterales > GWA2-37-8 > CAIOJG01. The sequence continues at coordinate 1,087 of CAYZHG010000051.1, read as the reverse complement.
ATTTGTCTGATGCCATCCTTAGTGTTATCGCCTATTTTATCTTCATTCCACGATTTGGTATCTATGGCGCCGCTGGCGTTACAATATTTTCTGAAATTTATGCTGGTCTTATGTTGTTATTTCTAGTTTATCATCATACTGATTTTATCCCCCATTTAAAGTCGTTGTTTAAAATACTATCGTCTGGATTATTGATGTATTTGTGTATTAAATACATTCGTTTACCTCATGTTATTTTATCTATAATACTTGGTGCGACCGTTTATACAATTTTTATATTGATATTTCGTGTAATTTCAAAAGAAACCATCAAAGAGATATTGCAATCTAAAAATTGAACAAACTCATTTTTTTTGGTAAAATATAATAAATATATACATTAACAAATACTATGGATTTTACAAAAATGCGTCACATTATTTTCTTTGTTCTGCTAGCAACAGTTACGGCGGCTTTTTTTACTATCATGAAACCGTTTTTTTATCCGCTTTTTTGGGCGGCAATCTTAGCGGGAATATTTTATCCATTATACAAAAAACTCAACGCTAAAATTAAAGTGCCAGATTTGAGTTCTACATTAATTTTAATTTTAGTTTTTACAATAATTGTTTTACCAATGATTGGTATTGGTACACTGGTAATAAAGGAAGCTCTAAATCTTTATGATACAGCTTCTAGCCAAGGTGGCCAAATAAACGACAACATCAAACAGGCTTTGGATTGGATAAAAGAAAATCCATATACTGCTCAATACAGTATTGATCAAAATTTTATCACCCAGAAAGTGGTGGAGCTATATCAATCTATCACTTCATTCTTACTTAACAGTGCCAAAACAATCACTCAAAATTCAATTGTCTTCGCAGTAATGTTTTTCATAATGTTTTATGCATTATTTTTCTTTATTCGAGATGGCGAAAAACTTTTAAAAGCACTGATGCATCTTTGTCCACTCGGAGATCGATATGAAAAAATTCTTTACAACAAATTTACATCTACTGTACGAGCAACAATTAAGGGAAGTTTAATTATAGGTTTAATTCAAGGTGGTTTGGGTTGGGTGATGTTTGCTGTTGCTGGAGTCCAA
>CAYZHG010000050.1:0-3682 GCA_964477455.1 uncultured Gammaproteobacteria bacterium | reverse complement strand
AACGACCAGACAGTGTTGCCTCTTCAGTAGGGCGACCTTCGCGCTTGATAAAACGACTACCTTTAATTTTTCCAGCGGCATATAATTTTTCCTCAAAATTCACCATGAGAGGGAAAAAGTCGAGTCCTTCGCGAGTTTTTTTGCTCATTGCGGCAGTCGCCATGATAACAGTGTCACCATATTGAACTATACAAGAAGCATTGGCTTGAAGAGCCAATTTACCAGTTTCCACAGATAGCGTTCTACCGCCCCAGTCCATGGACCATTTTTTGTTTTCCATATGTATGTTTCTTTCTGAAGTTGACTCAAGAGCTAGAGACCTAAAAGGTCTGTGTGTCCTTGAACCAACTTCTTTAATAAAATAACTTAATACTTATATTTTAATTGAGCGGGTTATGAGCCCGAGGCTCATCCTTTCACCCTCGCGGGTGAAAAAAGCGAAATAAAATGTAAGTATTAATTTATTTTTTAAACTTTGGATTGTATACCTTTGGTGTAAATGTTTTCTGAACGTATGGTTTTGGTGGATATGCTTTTGTAGTAGTATTAGTTGGTCTACTTTGTACTACTGGACGATCGGCAATTAAAAATTTATTTTTTTCTTCACCACCCAAATCAATAAAATCATCGGCTTCTTCGCGTAATTTACTAGAAGAGGTGTTGCCAAATGCCATTACTTCCACTTGTTTTCCTTGATTTTGTAAATATTCTACTAATGGTAAATAATCGCCATCGCCTGATACCAAAATAATAGTATCCAAACTTGGAGACAAACGAATCGCATCAACTGTAATACCTACATCCCAGTCGGCTTTCTTTTCACCACCGTAAAAAATCTGCAATGGACGAGATTTGGTTTCGATACCAAGGTTGTAAAGGGCGTCAAAAAAAGGTTGCTCTTCTTTTCCTTCAGTACTTACTACATAAGCAATCGCGCGAATCAATTTACGACCAGCAGTTGCTTCAGTTACTATATTACCAAAATTCACCTTCATATGAAAGAGGTTTTTGGCACTATAATACATGTTTTGAACGTCAATAAACACCCCGACGCGTTGGGCGGGGGGGTTTAGTGGGTGTGTTTTATTAGTTGGCGTCTTCATCTAATTTTCCAATCAATTCGGCTTCAGCGTCGATATCTTCAACGTCTTTCACCTGTGTGCCAGTTTTTACAACAGCACGAGCTCCTTTTAATTTGAGTTTTTTAACTACATTCTCATAGCTTTCTGCGTTTTCTTTTTTCAAATAACGCATCAAACGGCGGCGAGCGCTAACTTTGCGCAACAAACCACGGCGAGAAGAGTGATCCTTTGGGTGTAATTTTAAGTGGCCAATAAGTTCTTCGATCTCTGTAGTCAAAATTGCAATTTGCACTTCACTACTACCAGTATCCCCAGCGTGAGTCTGAAACTTCTTGATAACGGTCTGCTTCTTTTTTATGTCTAACATACATGCATTATATTTACCGAGCCTAATCAAGGCATGTCTTGACTGGTTCAGACCGCTAAAAGCGGATATTTAAAACAGAACTAATATAGCTTATTTTGGTAAAAATGTCAAGGTTTAGGTGCAACTTTCGTACAGACATCCGCAAAACATACCAAATTAATTCCACAGTCTCCATCAGAATTGCATTTTTGATTCTCTTGGCAAGGCTTCGAACAATAATCCCCACACTTTGCAATTGGATCAGAACACGTTTCAGTGTAGCAATAACCCGCTGGGTTACATTTATCTCCTCCAGTACAATCTGAATCCTTAAAACATGATGCTTTTCCATCCAATAACGTGCCGTCTTGTGGAATATTTGATGCAAGAGTATTGAAAATTAAAGTAGATATAGCGTATGACATTGATACGACTACCAACCCAATTATAGCCGCTTCTAGTATATTTTTGGCAGAAGTTACATTATCTTCATTGCCTTTTGCAGTCATCCATCGCACACCGGCATAAACAACCAAAATTAAAAAGAAAATTCCTGCTAGGGACAAAACTACGTTTATCACCAACTCTATAGCGGTTGGAAGCGAAGCGGTAACGCCAGAAGTGGAATATCCTGCCTTTGAGGCAAAAGCGCCTAGCTGATAATCATATTTGGCCAATGTAGTATCTATAATAAAAAAATTACAAAAAATTGAAACAATAAATATACTTAAAATACTTTTGAAAAAAATTGACATAATTTACAATTAATTGTTTACATTATAGCACAACTTGATTTTTCTGTAAAAATAAGATAGTATGCATTCGTATATTGACCCCATAGTTCAACGGATAGAACGAAAGCCTTCTAAGTTTTAGATCTAGGTTCGATTCCTAGTGGGGTCACAAAACTTGAAAATAAATCATTATTGTGCTATAATCAATTTTAAGTCCATAGTGGGGTGACTATAGTTTAGTGGTAAAACTGTGGTTTGTGGTACCGCTATCGAGAGTTCGATTCTCTCTAGTCACCCCAATGTGGATTTCAATAAAAAAAACGACTCAGTATTTATGAGCCGTTTTTTTTGTTTTTAATATGGTGAAGGGTTAAAACTATCAGGCCCTTTTGGAGTAATAAATAAGCCATCGGTTGTGCTTGGTCCAGGTTTGGCAATGGCAATTTTGGCTACGAAGTAAACAATACTATTGGCCGCTAAAATTATTGCTAACCCGACAGTCGCCTGAGTCAAAAGAGTCTTGGCCGTTGTTACCTGTTCATCATTGCCAGCGGCGGTCATCCAAAGATAGCCGGCATATAGAGTAAGACAAAGAAATATAGTACCCAACAAACCCAAAACTATTTTAATAATATTTGCAATAATAGTACGAGGGTCAGTAGGGGCATCAAAACCAGCTCCAGAGCTTCCCGCGGCCGCATTTAATTGTTTGCCCATTTCTGCAGATATGCCTTGAGCACTAACTGGTATAGCAAAAAATGTAATCAAATTAATGCTAATAACAACCGTTAGAACTATGAATAAAATTTTTTTTAAAAACATATTTAAAATTATTTTTATTTCCCCCAAGTATTATTTTTAAAAGCATTTGAAAAACCACTCCACCAGCCACCTGACTCTGCACTAGCAGAAGTTCCTCCGGCTGGTGTCGCTGGACCTTGGGTAGAAGATCCGGTTTTGGAAATAACAAAATAGGTAATAGAAAAAGATGCCAAAGCAATCACCAAACCGGTGGTAGCCATTTTTATGATATCAGTAGCTTTGGTCACCTGGTCTTCGTTGCCAGCGGCGGTCATCCACAAAAACCCTGCATAAACAGTGAGCACCAAAAATATAGTACCAACAAGAGATAAAGCAATACGAATATATTTACCAATCGTTTCAGATAAAGTAGTTTCATTGGCGGCATCATAGCCAGATTTGGTAGCAATATTTTCAGTATAGGCATTTATATTTGGACCGGCCAAAACAAGGGAAGGTAAAAGAAGAAAGGAAAATAGAAAAATAAATATTAATTTTTTCATACAATTTAATTTTATTTAAACTTTATTTTCCGCAACACAAATTATCACCTTGGTTATCTAAACACTTACCAATCTCTTTATAACTTGACGGACAAACTGCCAAGCATCCACCTTCAATTGTATCTTTTGTAGCAGTGGAACACTCACTAAAAGTTGTAATTCCTTTTGGTGGTAGTGGAGGGGCAGGCGGAGCAGTAGGTGGTGCAACAGGTGGGG
>CAYZHG010000049.1:0-5829 GCA_964477455.1 uncultured Gammaproteobacteria bacterium | reverse complement strand
CGCATTGACCGAGATTTGCAGCGTCACGTTGTGATCCGGGTGTTCGCGCCGGTAGGCAATGATGCGGTCCAGAAACCCCAGATTACTGCTCCCAATACTGGACATCTTCACCTGCACGCGCGGGAAGCGATGATAAATCGCCTCTAGCACATCCTCGAACCGTGGGTGAAGCGAGATTTCGCCTCCTTTCAGAAGCGAGAACTTGATCTGCTCTGTCCTTGTTACAAGCCCCTCCTTGATAGCAAACTCGATACCCTTCTGGAGTAGAGAGGTAATAGTCTGCGGCGGAGCGTAAACCGTGGCGGGCTTCTGACATCCATAGTTGCAGAACTTGCAGTAAGCAACGCAGGTGCTACCAGGCTGAAGAGGGACGACCAACTGCCACGGATGATCAGCGTTGGGCTCTGGGTTGTCCTGCTCCACTACTGTCCGGTTAAAACTCCAATAACGAAGCCTGTTTCTGCACCGGTGTCACGATGTACTGTGGCCGATGCGTAGAAAGTAGTTCATTTATTGGGTTTTTATCAAAGAGTGACACACTTAAAATTTGTAGAATTTCATAGGCCGAGAGTGTACTCTGCGCTCGTTTTTTAAGGATAGCCACCAGGAGATAGGTGGAGAGGGCAATACAGATTTGCGTGTGTACTGCATTCATACTTCTACCCCATAATGACTCCACACCTAAATGTTGTTTTAACCACTTAAAAAATAGCTCAATCTGCCAGCGTTGTTTGTACAGTGCTGCAATCGTCGATGCTGGTAAGGTAAAGTTATTGGTCACAAACACGTAATAGTGTTGAGTGGCCAGATCATAATATTTAATTCGTCGCATCTGATCTGGATAGTTTTTCACATGATGATGTCTGCCTTGTACCACCACTTGGTCACACCGCACACCAGTGGTTTTATCCACTGGCCGTGAATACAATCGACGGAATGACCAGGTGACTTTGGCTCGAGTGACAAAGAAGGCACCCGCTTGGTGGATGGTATAGAATCGTCCAAAATCCAGATACCCTCGATCAAAAATGTAGTAGGCACCAGCTTCATACACCACCCGATCCAAGAACAAGACGTCTGGACTCGTTCCTCCAGAAAAACCGAAAAATGCAGGAATCTGGCCATGTAATTCTAATCCAATGCTCACTTTAATGGCTGCTCGTTCATGGGGAAGACGCGCCCATGGAAACAAACTCAAACAGACGGTAATGATGGTGGCATCAATGGCATAGATGGGTGCAACAATGTCAATATCTTCCAAGCTGTCACGTGTATACAGTTGTCTAGCTTGTGTAATGAGTAGACTAGAAAAATCTTGGTAGATGCGCCAATCTCTATGCTCATTGGCATCCGCTAGTGTACTCTTACGCACCAGTGACCGAAAGCCAAGATGATACAATTTTTCATGATGAGCGGTCAGACAAATAACGATGTCACGTAAGCTGTTGCGACCGGACAGATGACCGAAGGACAGAGCAAGGAATTGATCCCAACAGGTCAATTGTTTGATGCGATACGCTCCATCATACCGCTCAACACACTGCGTAAACTGGTAACGACTGATGACGTCCATGAGTTGAGCAAAAACGTATTTTCCTTGATGCATACAAGATAACTAAGGGAATAATCCCTCAGTATCTCATGAATCCAATTCAAATCGAAAAATACTTTTTTGTTCAAATACCACTACAATGATTGGTTAATGTTGATGTGATCAAAAAGTTAACCGGACAGTAGTGGTCCTGCTCCGTACGGGGATCGAAGTACTTTTCCAGGTTCTTCGGATTCTTCACTGAATCTCCCGAAGTTGGACACAGTACCATTTCATAGCGATCTTTCCCGTCACGGGCAAAAAGCCCCCAATATCTACCCTTTTTTTTCGACGTGATTATCATGAGTTTTCCTCCTTTTTGAGTTTTCAAAGAACGTAAAAAACCCCCGTTGTGGAGGCTCTTGGTTCTCTGGTTAAATGATGTTACTTACAATAGATCAACACAAAGAAACCCCACAACACAAGGTTGGGTTTTTCTTTGATTTCTCTAATTGTAGCAACAACATATTGGCCATAGTGATAACACTATAACAAACACATTATTCTTGTCAACTCTTTAAAAGCAAATTTTGTTCGCCAATCGCTCACATCTACTCCTTATCAGTCGCAGATTAAAAATATAAAGTACAACGTTGTACACCATTTCGGCTGTGCTATAATGAAACCAAATTAACCTAAAAAATATGAAACTTGGAATAGTCATCTACTCTAACGATGCTGAAACGGTTTGGAACGCATTCCGATTCGCAAATTTTTCGCTTAAAGAAGGCAATACAGTAAAAATATTTTTACTCGCTAAAGGTGTTGAATATGAAAAACTCGACAGCGAAAAATTTGGCATTAAAGAACAAACGAAATCTTTCTTAGATAAAAATGGCAAGATTTTTGCATGCGGTACTTGTTTAAAAAACCGCGAATCGGAAGGCTCCGAAACGTGTCCCATGTCCACAATGAAAGACCTATACGAATTGGTAATAGAGAGTGACAAAGTTATTTCATTTTAATGCACAGCCGAAACACGCCCACTACGTTCGCTGGCGTACAACACAGAATATGCGGTTTCGCTCGGTTGCACCTCGCTACACCCATATTTGCCAGCGGTCGCCCTTCGGGCATATAATACCGCTGTCAAACACCGCACACGCTGGAACGTTAAGTGAAATTGCTCACTACGTTTATTCTACTTTATCCTCTAAAACTAATAACATGATTACTTGGGAAGATTTTGAAAAAGTTGAAATGAGAGTAGGCACTGTTTTGGAAGTGAAAGATTTTCCAGAAGCAAAAAATCCATCGTACCAAGTCAAAATCGATTTCGGAAAATTTGGTATCAAAAAAACAAGTGCCCAAATAACAAAGCTATATCAAAAGGAAGACTTGATAGGCAAACAAATAATTGCAGTAACAAATTTTCCTCCAAAACAAGTGGCTAATATTATGTCCGAATGTTTGATATTAGGTGTCGTTTTAGAGGATAAAAAATATGTTGTGCTACAACCAGAGAGAAGTGTTGAAAATGGACTTCAGATTGCTTAATCCGTTCGCAACATCATATAATGAAAAGTTTAAAATTTCTTCCAGAGAATTAATCGCAATTTTATTTTTAATTTTTGAAAAGGATATTTATGAAACAACCTCCTGAAAAACTCATAATTGAAGACTTCCACCATTTTGGAGGCAAACATTGTATTACTACAAGTCTAAAAAATCTTTTTGAATACCATAATTTACATCTATCTGAAGAAATGGTATTTGGACTAAGCGGCGGTATCGCTTTTATTTATTGGTACATGAAATTTATGCCAGCTCCTTTTATTGGTGGACGCTACGGAAAAATTGAAGACATCATTGAAACCGTTAAAAGAATAGGTGGTGATGCTAATTTTTTTCAAACTGCGAGTAATCAGAAAGGTTACCAAGAATTAAAAGAACAACTTGAAAAAGGCGAACCTGCCTTAGTTTTTGTTGATATGCCATATCTTTCCTATCTTGATCTTCCAAATAATGCTCATTTTGGCGGTCATAGTATTATAGTTTATGGAATTGATGAAGCAAAAAATATTGTTTACATTTCTGACCGAGGTAAAAAAGGGTCTTCGGCCGCAATAGAAGAATTAGAAAAAGCTAGAAATTCTAAATTCCAACCATTTTCGCCAAAAAATAAATTACTTAGAATTCAATACCCTCAAAAAATAGATCAACAAAAACTTAAAGAGGGTATTAAGGCCAGTATTAAAAATTCCTGCAACATAATGCTTCGTCCGCCAATTACAAACTTTGGCTTAAAGGGCATGCAAAAATGGGCAGATTTGGCTTTAAAATGGCCAAAAATATTTAAAGATGTTGGTTTATTTCTTTGTTTGCTTAATGTATTTATTTATATCGAGGTTGGCGGGACAGGTGGCAGTTTTTTCCGCAACATGTATGCCAAATTTCTAGAGGAATCTGCCGGTATTTTAATAAAACCTGAATTAAAAGAAGTGGCAAGATTATTCGAAAATTCAGCCATACTTTGGTCAGAAATTGCCAAGACAGCACTTCCTGATTCTTGGCCAACTCTTAAAAACATAAAAGAGCAAATGACCCAAAAAAATAAAATCTTCGAAGAACAAAAACCAAATACAATGCAAGAAATGAAAAAAATTAGCAAGTTGCTGGATAATGATATTAAATCGGCCATAAGAGAAGTAAAAGAAAGAAAAAGCGACACCAATACAGTTCTAAATAATTTGCACAAAAAGATTTTAGAATGTCGAGATTTTGAAAAACAGGCTTTTGAAAAATTAGATGAGATATTCAAAAATTAAAATTAAAATTTTTCATTACATCGTATAACACAGCGTATGCGGTTCGGGGCTTAGCTCGCCCCTCATCCATATTTTTGCTCCCGTTGGTTGCAAAAACATCGCATACACGCGAACGTTAGCCGACATTTTTGCTCAAAATATGAAAAAATTACACATCAGAAAAATTATCTACATCCTATTATTTTTAATTAATTCGGGACTATTGCTGCTTGCTTTAATATATTTTTTAAACGGCAGTTTAGAGGAATTTCCGACAGAAGAACAACAAGAAAAAGTAAAAATAGTAACCGGCGGTCTATCTGTAATTTTTCTGATTATTGAGTTGCTACTTGTGCGGTGTATTCAAAGGAATGAACCAGAAACGATCGTCTAACAGTGAATAACCGACTCACTTCGGTTATTCACGAACGTTAGGCGCAATAAATCGGGCGATGCAAAGACAATAAGAGCCGCCGCTAAGACAAAAGAAGATGATGAAATAAGAACCAATAAAATTATTAATTTAAATCGCATAGAAATAATGCTATGAGTAAAGTAAATCATTACAGAATTACCAAATACAATCCCAAATTTCGAGATAATGAGAGTAAATACCAAAATTCTGATTGGACATCAATTTCCGATGACGTTCCAATGGAAGATTATTTGAATTATGAAAACAAGTACGCCAAGACTGTGATTGATTGCGTAACTCTTTGTGGTGTAAAGAAATTGAAAATCACTTCTATTCAAGATGGACACTCTCAATTCAAACTATCAAGGGTAAAATCGGAAATAAACTGTAAAGATTGGGGATCAATTGATACTCTTGTTCGTCTCATGCTTCGAGAGAAATTATGGGGAAAAATAGTTAGTACTAAATCATTTTATGTTCACTTTGGATGGGATTATTACATGTATATCGGTGGGTCATTTGAATTAAAGAAAAACAAAATTAATGGATTATATATTGAAGAGTTTAGATCACCATATCTAATTGAAGAAAAATAAAGAAACAGGTTAACATAGAAGTTCAACTAAATCAGAATAAATTAAGAGCGGCGGCAAGAATAGAAGAAGCATGGCCCGATTTACAGACGCCTAATACGCCAAGGGCGTCAGGCTCAAAGCAGCCTAGCGCACGTTGGCGGGACCGTTATGTGGAATTAAGTTCTTTCTTTTTTTAATTTGCTTTTTTATCTACAAAGAGGCAGAAAAAGTTCATTTTTTGTTATTGACGGTATTTAGTTAATTGGATATAATTGGATGTAGTTAATATATCCAATTATTATGGCTAAAAAACTACAAAATAATGGCAATATTGCTGATAAATTCTCAAAACGTCTTAACAATATATCTGCTGAAATAATTTACAAAATCGCCAAGATTGATGAATTAAAGGGCGGTTGGGTAACAGGCGCACAATTGAGTCCGCAAGTTTTACATTATATTATGAACTCTTGGAAAACATTTTTAATTCCTGGGGAAGTT
>CAYZHG010000048.1:0-2584 GCA_964477455.1 uncultured Gammaproteobacteria bacterium | reverse complement strand
AAACTCATCAATATTTTAGACACCACACTTATATTATAACCAGATATAGCCACAATATGAGTAATGCCAGCACGGCTAAAATCATTATTTACCTGTGCGCTAAATCCCGATCGTGCCCCATACAACAACCCCGCCATCAACGAACTTTCTGGCTCAACCCACAAGCTATCAACCCGGGCTTGAATACTTTGTTTAAATATAAAAAAATTTGAAACAATTTTTTCAAACCAATTTGGATGATAAAATATTTTTTCAATTTTAGGCCAACTACATTGTGACCAGATACCATCCTTAGCTAAAAATTTATCATAATTTGCAAAACTTTCTGAACCAATTGGTTTTTTTAATTGACAAGCAATTTTTAACAAATCTCCATATTTTAAATCGGTATATGACGGTAAATATAACAAAACTTTACCGGTGACTTTTTTCCCATAGACACTCGATACCGTTACTACTACTTGATTATTATTTTCTTTAATCACTATTTCATTAGATACTTTACCGACCATTTGCACATTTCTGCCATTATAATAAATAAGATTATTTTCTTGAAAATTTGGAATCGACAAACAAAACCTCAAACCTCCTAGAATAAAAAATAAGCAGCAAATAGTAAAAAATCTTTTTTTAAAATTGGACCAAAAAAATATTAATAAAAGCAAATCAAAAAATAATATATAAAATAAATAAAATTTCAGATTACTCTCATTTGTAATCCAAGAAAACACACTCACTCCCAGAATAAAGAAAAAGCAGAACGTTAAGAACGCTCTGCTTTTTGATTTTATGATTTTATCTATCCCCATCTGCAACATAGATTATACCAAAATATTATCCATTTTTATTCTGTTAATATTTTTTTAACTTCACTAGTAATATCATCTAACGTATAATGCGCTTTGATAAAATATCCGCGTGCACCAAGAGCGATACAACGACTAATAGATCCTGGGTCCGATTTGACCGTAGAAACTAAAACTGGAATATCTTTTAAATTATCGTCATTTTTTATTTCTGCCAACACTTCTTCACCAGCTTTTTTGGGAATAATTAAATCCAATAAAATTAAATCAGGTTTAAATTGTGCCAACTTTTTTATGGCATCTTCGCCATCTACCGCCACTTGCACATCATAGCCTTCGGTGGATAACGCAATGTGAAAAGCCTTAGCCAAAATATTATCATCCTCCACCACAAGTACTTTCTTCATATATTTATATTATTTAATAAATTTTATTTAATGGGCAATGATATATATACGGTAGTTCCTTTATTTTCTTTTGATTCAAACCACATTTTACCGCCATGACCTTCAACTATATGCCTTGCAATATACAAACCCAATCCAGTTCCAGATCCAACCGTAATTACATTATCTGCTCTAAAAAATTTTTCAAACATTCGATGTTGTTGATATTGTGGAATACCGATACCTTTATCTTTAAATGAACATACGTATTGCCCGTCATTTTTTTTGCAATTTACCGAGATAGTACTTCCATTTGGTGAATATTTAATTGCATTACTCAAAATATTTTGCATTGCCTGTTCTATCTTTTGTTCGTCCACTTTCAAAATCATTTTTTTCAGGCACTCTGCACTTAGAGCAATCTTAATATTTTTAATTTTGGCCTGAATTTTTTGCTGGTCAACAACTTCTTTTATAATTTTCGAAAAATCTCCACTTACTAATATAATTTTGAATTTACCTGATTCGTCGATATGGGATACATCCAAAAGATCATCTACCAATTTTATCATTCTATCATTACTATCAAAAATTTGCTTCACAAAGTCTTTTTGTTCCTCTGATAATGCCCCAGCTTTTCCATTTAAAAGTAATTCAGAGAACCATTTAATACCAGTGAGAGGTGTGCGTAATTGATGGGAAGCAATTGAAACGAATTCTGATTTCAATCTATCCATTTCTTTTAATTTTGTCATATCAGTTTCTACTCCTACAAAAAAGATTACTTCGCCACGTTTATCTAATAGAGGGTAAAATCTAGCCATCACCACATATTCTTCGCCGGTTTTACGACGATTTTTTAATTCACCTACAAATGGCTTTTTTTCATATTTAATCGTATTCCACATTTTTTGATAAAAAGCTTTTTCCATGTGTCCGCCCCATAAGTTACCAATATAATTATTGCCAATTTCTTGACTACCAAAACCACTCATTTTTTGAGCGGATGCATTTACATACATTATATGACCATCCTTATCAGTAATTACAATTGCATCAGAAGAGGCGTCGGCGGCCAATTTGAATTTTTCCAACTCAATCATTTGTTTTTTTAAATTTTCTTCGGCTTTTTTCTTACTTGTAATATCTCGAGTAACGATTGACACACCGATTACCGAACCAACGTCATCTTTGATTGTCGAAAGTGTTATTAAAACATTAATTAATTCTCCATCTTTTTCCTCAACTTCAACCTTCTTATAATCTGCAAACCCAGATTCAATAAATAGTTTATGACTAATTCCAATCAATCTCGGCGTATCTAGTGCCATCGCTTCATCTAGAGTCTGTTTACCCCAATGAGCCAAAAATTTCCCATCACCTACATTCCAC
>CAYZHG010000047.1:0-3284 GCA_964477455.1 uncultured Gammaproteobacteria bacterium | reverse complement strand
CATAGAAGTAAATTCATAAAGATGGCGGTGTCGTTCGCTAATTTTCTTTGTTCCATAAGACTTGGCTGTCATACTACCTGCTTGCAAATCACAATCATACGCACCCAAACGCATCGTACCGCCGTAGCGATTTTTACTCACATTCTGAGCCTGTTTTTCGTTGATATGAATAATCGGATGTTTTGTTTTTGGATTTACTTCTATGGTATGAGCATCTTTTAACCGAAGCACATTGCGAGCAAATTCAACCGTGGCCAATTGCATGCCATAACATAACCCCAAATATGGCAATTTATTTTCACGAGCATAGCGAATGGCAGAAATTATACCTTCAATTCCACGCGTTCCAAAACCACCTGGTACAATCAAAGCATCATATTTTGATAAATCTTTCAATTTGCTTGGATCTTTTTCAAAATCTTCACTATCAATCCAAGTTAATTCAGCTTCCGCACCCATACTCCAAGCGGCATGTTTGACTGCTTGAATAACAGAAATATACGAATCAGATAAAGTATAATTTCCTGTTGCAAAATATTTTCCAGCAATGGCAATTTTCACTTTCTTTTTGGCGGATTTCATTTTTGCAATAAATCTATTCCATTCTAAACCTTTATTTTGTTTATTCAATTTTATTTTTAATCTTTTGGCCAACAAATGACCAAGATTTTGTTTTTCTAAAACAGCTGGAATATCATAAATACTTTCTACATCTGGAGCAGAAATAACATCTTCTTTGGATTGTAACCAACAAAAGAAAGCGAGTTTTTCACGACGAGGTTGATCGAGCTCAAACTGACCACGCGCAATAATAAAATCGGGCTGGATACCACAATTATTTAAAGTACGAGCCGCATGTTGAGTTGGTTTTGTTTTCATCTCTCCAAGATGTGATGGGATAGGTAAATAACTAACGAGTACAAAGGCCACGTCATCTGGATTGTCCAATTTCATCATTCTAGCCGCATCAAGAAATAGAATATTTTCATACTCCCCAACTGTTCCGCCAATTTCAATCACCATTATTTCCGCTTTGGTTTTTTCAGCCGCCGTCTTGATACGAGCAATAATTTCCATTGGAATGTGTGGTACTACTTGAACACAGCGTCCTTTGTAGCCCATATTTCGCTCTTTTTCTATCACACTCAAATATACACGACCGGTAGTCATATAATTTGTTGAGTACAAATCTGTATCTAAAAATCTCTCATAATTTCCTAGATCTTGATCTGTTTCATCTCCATCTTCGGTCACAAACACTTCACCATGTTCCAATGGATTCATCGTTCCGGCATCAACATTGATATAAGGATCAATTTTTATCGCCGAAACATTAAAACCATAATTTTTATAAATGCGACCAATCGAAGCGGCTGTAACTCCTTTGCCAACACCACTCATCACACCTCCAATAATAAAGATAAATTTGGTTTTTTGCATAAAATATAAATAACCAGTAATCAAATTTAAAAAATAAATAATAACAAACTAAAAACGGACACTACTACGTCCGCTTTTTAAAGGGTCTCAACTCTGACCGTGATTTGGGCCTCAAGACCATGATTTAATTTTACTTTTACTCTATATTCCCCAGCTTTTTTAATGTTTAAATTTTGAATTTGATTTTTGGTCACTTTAAAGCCACGTTTTTGAAGATCTTGTGCGAGGCGCTGTGGACCAACCGACGCGTACAACAGCCCTGTTTCACTTGCCTTTTCTTTGACTACAATTTCAAGCTCATCCAAACGACCAGCTAAACCTTGTAATTCCTGAAGTTCTCGCTCTGATTCTTTTGATTCTTTTCGCTTTCTTTCGCCTAATTCTTTGATATTTTTATCCAATGCTTGGACTGCCAAATGCTTAGGGAACAAAAAATTGCGAGCATAACCTTCACTAACATCTTTTATTTCGTCCGCTTTACCAACTCCTTTAACATCCTGTAATAGAACAACTTGCATAGGTATCTTGCTTTTTCCTCTAATTTACGCTAGTATTATAACACTAATGAATTAAGAATGCAATTATGACCAAAGTTAAACGTATTGAACAAAAACCAGTTTTTAAATCTGGCTTCATTACTATGGTTGGCCGCTCAAATAGTGGCAAATCGACCTTGCTCAACACTTTAGTTGGGACAAAGTTGGCGGCAGTTACTCACAAACCTCAAACCACTAGAGATATTATACACGGAGTTCTCAACACAACACAAGGCCAAGCAATATTTATTGATACTCCTGGTATTTTAAAGGAACGTCACAACCCTTTAGCTGGTAAACTTACAGAACGTGCTCAAGAAGCGTTAAAGGAAATCGACGAGATCTTATATGTTGTCGATCCAACTAAAGCTATCGGAGCAGAAGAAAGATTTATTTTATCAATTTTGCGCAAATTAGAAATTCCAAAATTCTTAATTTTAAATAAGAGTGATTTACCTGAAGAAGAAAAAAAATTCCTAGAAGACTACAAACAATTATCCGATGAATTTACCGCAACATTTGAATTGTCCGCTCTTCTTAACCGCCATATTCAACCATTAAAAGATATGGTATTTGAGCTTTTGCCAGAAGGAATGCCAATGTATGAAGGAGATCAAATCACCAATCTTGGAAAAGGTAAATGGATTGCCGAAGTAATCCGTGAAAAGATTTTGCTTGCATTACGTAAAGAAGTTCCATATTCAATCAATGTCGAGGTAAGAGATATCGAAGATAAGGAAGATATTATCGTAATTCAGGCAGTGATTCTAACTTCCGATGCAAGATACAAGAAGATGATTATCGGAGCCGGTGGACGCTCAATCAAAGAAATTGGAATCGCCGCTCGCAAAGAATTATCCACCGCATTAAACAAAAAAATATATTTGGAACTTGAAGTAGAAACAGACCGCCATTGGGAAGACCGCGCATAAAAAACAATTGGATAAAAAAAGACGCCAGCAATAATTACTTTTCGCTTTTTTCACCCGCGAGGGTGAAAGGATGAGCCTCGGCTCATAACCCGCTCAAATGTAATTATCGCCGGCGTCTTTTTTTTATTTATATTTATTTTACCGTAGTAACAGTCGGTTTAACAACAACTGGCTTGGACACAACCGGTTTTGCATTTAAAATAGTTAACGCTTTCTTTATCATAATATCTTCACCAACTTTTTCTTTTGTCCAATCTTCTTTTACTTCAATATCTGGTTTAATCCCCTGTTCATCAATATTTTTATCATTTGGAGTATACCAAAGCGCCACGGTAATTTTTAATGAAGATCCATCTGACAAATTTTCGTAATCTTG
>CAYZHG010000046.1:0-4023 GCA_964477455.1 uncultured Gammaproteobacteria bacterium | reverse complement strand
CAAAGACGTGGGGCTAGATAAAGTAGAAGCAGACGAACCGTTTGATACCACCTGGGAAAATGCTTTAAATAAAGCTAAATTCTACGCTAAAAAAAGTGGTTTGTTGACCGTTGCGGAAGATACGGCATTTTATGTAAAACATTTAAAAGGAATGCCGGGAATAAAAGCCAAACGCTTGGCACCGACTCCAGAAGCACGTAATTTAAAAATTTTAAAACTACTAAGTGGCGTACCAAAATCCAAACGCCAAGCTTATTTTGAAACGCACGCTTGTGTTTATCACCCAGACAACGATGTATTTGCCATGTTTCCAGGCAGAGTAGACGGAATAATTTCCGATGAAAGTATTTCTGATTTTCGTCTTGGCATGAATTATGATTGTATCTTTTATTATTCACCATTGAAAAAGAATTTTTCCGAATTAACGATTCCCGAAAAAAATACTATTAGCCACCGTGGACAAGCAATTGTAAAAGTAGGTTTTTATCTTGCCAAACAATTTGCCTTTAAACAAATCGTAGTGCCAGCGGCTATCATCGTAAAAGATAGAAAAATGTTTTTCACTTTACGCCGTGACACTCGCCCAGCCTTTAATAACAAATGGGAATTCCCAGGCGGGGGAGTAGAGAACGGTGAAGAAGTGCTTGAAAGCTTGGTTCGCGAAGTGAAAGAAGAAACCGGTTACACGGTTGAGCCTCTGGAACTTTTGCCACAAATTTGGACAAAGTCTGAAACCAAATACAACTACCAAGTTTTTTTAATTATATATATTTGTAAAATAAAATCAGGAAAAATAAATATTGCGGATGCAGAAACGGCAGATTACGGATGGTTCACTATGAAGGAAGCCTTGAAACTTGATTTTCTACCATTGAACAAAGAAATTATTCAACAAGGTAAAAACATTTTGAAAAAATATATAGATTAAATATATGATCGATATAAAATTTATTCGTGAAAATATAGAATTGATTAAACAAAATTGTCTCAATCGCCACGTTAAACTAGACTTGGACAAATTACTTCAATTGGATGAACAGCGCCGTGTTCTGCTGAAACAAGTAGAAGATCTACGCGCGGCCCGTAATCAAAAATCCAAAGGCAAACCAACTGAAGAAGAAATTACCAAGATGCGGGAAGTGGGCGAACAGATAAAACAAATCGAAACTGATTTGGAAACTGTTGAGCTTGAATACAAAAATTATTTGATGCAAGTTCCAAACCTCACTCACCCAGATAGTCCGATTGGTGGAGAAGAGGATTACAAAGTTGTCTTCCAAAGTCCTAATGCTTTTAAACTGGACTTTACTCCAAAAGACCACGAAGAGTTAATGGTCCAAAATGATCTGATTGATTTCGAACGTGGTGCTAAAGTAGCTGGAACCAAGTTCTATTTTACAAAAAATAATTTGGTCCGTCTCAACATGGCCTTGCTAAACTATGGTATAGATGTGGCTACTAAGCATGGTTACACTTTGATGGAAACGCCTGACGTTGCCAAGAACGAAATCTTGACCGGTATCGGTTTTAACCCTCGCGGTAACGAAACCCAAACTTATTCGATTGAAAATACTGACTTAAGCTTGATTGGAACGGCCGAAATAACGATGGGTGGTTATCACTCTAATGAGGTCTTGGACTTGACTAATGGCCCAAAAAAATATATAGCTATATCACACTGTTTCCGCACAGAAGCTGGTGCCTACGGAAGAACCAATAAAGGTTTGTACCGTGTGCATCAATTTACTAAGCTTGAAATGTTTGTTTATTGCAAACCAGAAGATAGCGAAACACTGCACCAAGAAATTTTAGCCATCGAAAAAGAAATCATCGACGGCCTAGAATTGAACTATCGCGTGATAGATATCCCATCTGGGGACTTGGGTGGTCCAGCCTATCGTAAGTACGATTTAGAGGCTTTTATGACCATGAATGACGGCTTTGGTGAAATCACCAGCTGTAGCAATTGTACTGATTACCAATCACGTCGTTTAAACATTAAATACCGCAAAGAAGATGGTGATACCGAGCTGTTGCACACGCTCAATGGTACCGCCGTAGTGCTCAGTCGCTTTCCGATCGCGATTGTCGAACAATATCAGCAAGCGGACGGATCGATTTTAATTCCAAAAGTACTGCAGCCTTATTGCGGTCTAGAAAAACTATAAAGAAATATGCAGAAGATTCGAAATATCGCCATTATTGCTCACGTTGATCATGGCAAAACAACTCTAGTGGACGCTCTTTTGCACCAAGCAAAAACCAAATTCAGCAAAGATACTGTTGATCAGATTTGTGTGATGGACAGTAACGATCTTGAAAAAGAACGTGGTATTACTATTTTCTCCAAAAATGCTTCTGTGCGTTGGGGTGATCATAAAGTAAACATTATCGATACTCCAGGACATGCCGATTTTGGTGGGGAAGTGGAGCGCGTTTTAACTATGGCCGACGGCTGTTTGCTTTTGGTTGATGCTAAAGAAGGTCCAATGCCTCAGACTCGTTTCGTTTTGAAAAAGGCTTTGGAAATGAAATTAAAAGTTATCGTAGTTGTAAACAAAATTGATAAGCCAGATGCTCGTCCTGCTTTTGCTTTGGACAAAACATTTGATCTTTTCTTGGAACTTGGCGCTGATGATGAAACTGCCAATTTCCCAGTTATCTACGCAAGTGCCAAACAAGGTTTAGCTGGTCTTGAACCAGATTTATCCAAAATGACTGACGTTGGTCCATTGTTTGATACTGTTTTAAGTTATATTCCTGAACCAAGTGGTGACGCTGAAAAGCCACTACAGATGTTGATCACAACATTGTCCGCTGATAACTACAAAGGACGTATTGCAACTGGAAAATTATTAAACGGCCGTATGAAAGCCAACCAAGAAGTTGCTCGCATTCGCCGTGATGGCACAATTTCAAAACACCGTATCGTTGCTTTAATGACTTTCGAAGGTTTGGATCGTTGTGTTACTGAAGATGCTGAAGCAGGGGATATCGTCGCAATTGCTGGTATTGGTGATTGTATGATTGGCGAAACTGTCGCTGACCCTATCAACCCAATCGCTTTGCCAGTTTTAAAAATCGAAGAACCAACTGTGAAAATGACTTTCATGGTAAACGATTCTCCATTTGCTGGAAAAGAAGGTCAATTTACAACTTCGCGTCAAATTAACGAAAGATTATACAAAGAATTAGAAACCGACATGGCACTACGCGTGGAAAATGGTCAAAACAATGATTGGATTGTATCTGGTCGTGGTGAATTGCATTTAGCAATTTTGATCGAACGCTTACGTCGCGAAGGTTACGAAATTCAAGTATCTCGCCCACAGGTTATTATCAAAGAAATCGACGGCAAGAAAATGGTACCTTTTGAAACAATCTATATCGAAGCTCCAGAATTTGCTTCCGGCTCAGTTATTCAGAAATTGGGATCACGCCATGGCTTGATGCAACACATGAATATTGAAAACGGCATTTTCTTTGCTGAATTCCTAATTCCTACTCGTGGTTTATTTGGTTACCGCACTGAATTCTTGACTGATACCAAAGGTATGGGAATTGTGAATACAATTTTCAACGGTTATTACGAAGATCCAGGAAATTGGAATGAACGCGACCAAGGTTCTTTGGTAGCTCACGAAACTGGTATTACCAACTTATATGGTTTATTAAATTCTCAAGATCGCGGTCAACTATTCCTTGGCCCAGCTGTAGAAGTATATGCTGGTCAGGTAGTCGGACAACATGCTCGTACTGGCGATTTGCGCGTGAATGTATGTAAAACAAAAGCTTTGTCCAACATGCGTTCCAAAGGTGATGGTGTATCTGAACATTTCAACGCTCCAAAAACTATGGACCTAGAAGATGCTTTGGAATATATCGGTGATGATGAGTTGGTAGAAATTACTCCAAAAAATATTCGCCTACGCAAACAAGTGCTAAGTGAAAGTGAAGCTCGTAAAAAAGCCTTAGGTATAAAATAATTCGTAAATATGCTCACTTGGGTGGAAGTAAGCAAAT
>CAYZHG010000045.1:0-2633 GCA_964477455.1 uncultured Gammaproteobacteria bacterium | reverse complement strand
ATGATGGCCCACCATACAAAACTCCAATTTTCAATTTAGACATATTTATAAATTAAGGTAAATAATTCATTCCATTCACAGGAATACCATTTAAGCGTACCTCAAAATGCAAATGGGCGCCAGTCACAAACGGACCAGAACCAGCTACCCCAGGAGTACCGCCAGAATAACCAATTAGATCCCCTTTTGTCACATACTGGTCATCAGAAACCAAAATCCTGCTCATATGCCCATACAAGGTAGACAGATTGCCGTTGTGAATCAATAGCACATAACTATAACAACTTGCCAAAGTACAGCGCTTCGCACGACCAACATATCCAGAATTTGAAGCCACAATTGGTGACCCTTGAGGAGAACGAATATCCGTACCACTATGTTCAAAAACTCGTCTAAATGGATAGTCTGGATCATGAAAACGCGAAGTGACATAACGACCAGTTACAGGCCAGATAAAATCACCAAGTTTAGCCGGTGAATTTTTAAATCGATCCTGATCGGCCAATTTTTTACGCACTTGATCCTCGTAAGAACTTACCTCATTTTCTACAATCTTATATTGTTGTCGCAAACTATCGAGCAAGGTTCTAAATTTTAATTCTGAAGATTGAGTCTGAACTAACAGTGTCTTTTTACCGCCCATCTGATCATTCAAATCTGCTTTTTTATTTTCTAATTGTGTTAATAAAGCATCGTAGGTTTTATGACGTTCTTGCGCCTGTGCTTTCTTTGTATCCAAATCTTCTTTGGCCAACCTGACTTGTTTTACTGAACGTCCTAAATCAGTATAAACATTTTCTAAATACTTTGCT
Organism: uncultured Gammaproteobacteria bacterium; assembly: GCA_964477455.1. Classification (GTDB taxonomy): domain Bacteria; phylum Patescibacteriota; class Patescibacteriia; order Magasanikbacterales; family GWA2-37-8; genus CAIOJG01. The sequence continues at coordinate 1,821 of CAYZHG010000045.1, read as the reverse complement.
TGATTATAAAATTCTGCAAAATTATCGTTAGTCAACATAATTTCCAAGAAATTCTTTTGATCGTTGACATGAAGACTCTGAATAATTTTGGAGACAATTTTCTTTTGCTTATCGATCGTTTCTTCTTTTTGATTAATAGTGATATTTAACGATTCTATTTCCAGTTTTGTTTTGTCCAATTTTTCCGACACCAAACCAACATCTGCCTCCGCTTGAGCGATACGATTGTCAATAATACTCATCTGATTTTTCAAAGACACTGCCTCGGTACGCTTTGTATCAATATTTGCTTTGTATTTAACAATGGTACTTTCCAGCTCTTTAATTTTATCTTTACGCGCTTCAATCTGTTTATTTAAAAGGTCTATTTCAGCGGTAGTATCTGCGGCAAACACAAAAATTTGGTTTGAAAAAATAAAACCAAACATTACTGCAATAATTAACAATTTTGAAATTTTTAACATATAGAAATTATATCACAAAAAAGAAAAAAGTTGAACATGAAGCGTTCAACTTTTCTATTTGTAGAAATCAAGTCACTGCTGATCGGTATTTTATGATAATTTTGCAATAGCTGTTTTTATCCTTTCAATGGTTTTTTCTTTTCCCAAAACCTCTGCGATTTCAAATGGTCCTGGAGAATTTTGTTGACCAGAAAGAGAAACTCGCAAAGGCCACAACACACTTCCGTTGGAAAATTCATTCTTTGTAATCCACTCCCCTGCCAAAATCTGCATTTTTTCTTTATTCCAATCTTGAATACTAATTGTATTCATAAATTCCGCTAACAATGGCGCAATCTTTCTAACTTCTTCCAATGTTCCTTTTTTCCAAACTAATATTTGAGCATCATATTGCGGCAAAATAAAAAGAAATTTTAACGCTTCTGGCAATTCTGTTAATGTTTTAACGCGTTCTTTTTCGAGCTCTAAAGCGGCGGCCAGCCAAATTCTATCTTCATTTCCAGTTACTAAGCCAGCGTTAATCAAATAAGGCAAACTAGCATTTACCAATTCATCGCCTTTCAAATTCTTTAAATATTGTTGGTTATACCAATCCAATTTTTCCAAATTAAATACCGCCCCAGATTTGATAACTTTTTCGATTTTAAATTCTTTAGCTAATTCTTCCAAAGAAAAAATTTCTTTTTCGGTACCTGGATTCCAACCCAAAAATGCCACAAAATTAACCATCGCCTGAGGCAAATAACCCTTTGCGATATAATCCTCGACAGCCACATCTCCCTGACGTTTACTTAGCTTACTCTTATCAGGATTCAATAACAAAGATAAATGAGCCATTTGCGGTGCCTCCCAATTAAAATATTTATATAGCTGTAAATGTTTTGGGGTACTACTTAACCATTCATCCCCACGAATCACATGACTAATCTCCATAAAATGATCATCAATCACAACCGCAAAATGATAGGTTGGAAAACCGTCCGCTTTAATAATTACTTGATCGTCAATTAATTCATTTTTAAAAGTCACTTCACCGCGAATTAGGTCGGTAAAAGTTGTCTCTCCATCCTTTGGCATTTTTAAACGCAAAACATGTAACTCGCCAGCTTCGATTCGTTTTTTTCCTTCTTGTGGATCTAAATCACGACAAAATTTATCGTAGCCAGTTGGCAATTTATTTGCCTGCTGATAGTTTTTTAAATCTTCAAGACGCTGCGCAGTACAAAAACAGTGATATGCATGGCCGTCCTTCAACAATTGATCGGAATATTTCTTATAAAGATCCAATCGTTCAGACTGAATATATGGCCCTTTATCCCCCACTTGTATCACCTTTCCATCGACATCTAATTCCACC
>CAYZHG010000044.1:0-4147 GCA_964477455.1 uncultured Gammaproteobacteria bacterium | reverse complement strand
TGCCCAATTTAATTCCCGATTTAGTTACAACCGATAATTTTTTTAATTGTTGCAAACTAATGATCATATAAATTTTTATTTTTTAACCACTTCGCCTTCAATTGCTTTATTTTCAGTAATTTTATTATCTATCGTGTTTGTAGTCGGTACTATCGGATTTTTCTTGGCCATATAATATTGCTGTGCCGCCATCAAAATAGTACTCCAGAACCAATACAGTGTTAACCCAGCTGGCAAGCTAAAACCGATAAGTACAGTCATCGCAGGCATCATATACAACATCTGCTTGTTCATCATTGCCATCATATTTTCATCTTTACCACCCGCACCAGCTTCTTTAGGTGGTTGCTGACGATTCATCGTTTTGGCCTGTAAATATTGAGCAAGACCCGCTAAAATTGCCAAAACATAATTTGGTTTTGATAAATTTAAAAAACCAAATGATATTGGATTGATGCTACCAGGATTGGCAACAAAAGAATATAAAGATGCTGATAAATCTTTAGAAGCCAAACCATCTTGCATCACCCAATAAAGAGCAATCAAAACTGGCAACTGAACCAACAATGGCAAACAAGACGCGAGAGGATTTACCTTGTTAGTTTTATAAATCTCCATTGTACCTTGTGCAATTTTTTGTTGATCACCAGCATACTGCTTTTTTAAAGCTTCCAATTTTGGTTGTAATTCTTGTAATGAGCGTTGGGCTTTTATTGAGGAAGCGGTCAAAGGATAAACTACCAAGCGTAACAATATGGTTATTACAATAATTACCAAAGCCACATCATGGCCTGGTAAAATATTGTATAAACCAACGAAGATATTAAATAATGGTTGATACAAAACAACGTGAAAAATAGTTGAAAACATAATTATTTTTATTCTTCTTTAGATTCTAAAGATTCTGTTTTTTCGTCAATATCGGCTGGCAATTCGTCACTATCTATCACTTCGTTGGTGCCCAAATCTTTCAAATTTATTCTCCAACCAGTAAGTTCACTTGCTAAACGAACGTTTTGTCCACTACGGCCAATTGCCAAAGAAAATTGATCTGAAGTCACTTGCACATCCGCTGTTTTTTCAGTGTCATTTAATTCTACGGAAGAAACTTTGGCTGGTGAAAGTGCTTTGGTAATATAAGCGGCGGCGTCTTCTTTGAATTCGATAATATCGATTTTTTCTCCGCCCAATTCTTCGATAATTGTATTGATACGACTACCGCGTTGGCCAATACAAGCACCAACTGGATCAATGGCTTCGTCGTCTGTTTGGACAGCCACTTTACTGCGATAACCAGCATCGCGAGCGACCCCTTTAATTTTTACAATGCCACTTTCGATTTCTGGAATTTCTTGTTTAAAAATTTCTTCTACCAATCGACTAGTCGAACGAGAAAGCAAAACTTCTGGACCACGTGGACCCATATTTACAGATACTACATAAAATTTCATGCGAGCACCTGGACGATAATTTTCACGTTCGATTTGTTGTTCACCCAATAATAATCCAGTAATTTTTCCAAGATCAACCAAAACTTTTCGTCCTTCGGCACGTTGGATAGTACCCATGATGATTTGACCTTCTTGTCCCTTAAAATCACCAAAGACCATATTACGCTCTGCTTCACGTACCTTCTGGATAATAACTTGTTTAGCAGTTTGAGCCGCCATACGCCCAAAAGCACCTGGAAGCTCCAAAGGAATTTCCAAAACTTCACCGAGCTTGGCTTTTTTATTAACTTTTTTGGCTTCAGCCATCATTAATTCAGTTTTTGGGTTGAAATGTGGCAAATCTGATGTTTCTTCCTCGCTTAATTCACGATTTTCACTACGTGCTTTTTCACGTCGGATTACCATTTCTTCCTGAGCATTTTTTAGAACCTCTTCGTCAATATCTTCAACCACAGTCTTCACATCCCAAGCCTGCATATCAGCAGTTTCTGGATTAAATTTAACTTTGATATTTTGCTGTTTGTTACCAAAATCTTTACGGTAAGCGGCGGCCAAAGCGGTTTCGATAGTTTCCATTACAGCTTCGTATGACAAATTTTTTTCCTCACACAACAACTGAATTGCCTTTGTAATATCGGACATAATATATAGATTAAATTAACTTATTAAAAAAAGCACCCTCTACAGAAGTGCTTTATATTCTGTATGTCAATATACCAGTTTTCCAAAAAGATGTCAAATATAGGCTTTTTGACTCTAAAAAACGTATACGGAGCTATTTTTTAGTGATGGCACGACGCGGTGTCTTGCCGGTAACTTTGACACTATCGCCTACTTTCAAAAATTTATAAATTTTTTCAGCATCTTTATAACCAATATTTACACAGCCGTGACTCATCGGTCGAACTCCAAACTGATTGTGCCAATAAGCACCGTGCAAATAAAAACTACGTTTAAACTCTAAATTCCATTTTGTATTTGGCAAATCGTAACCAGGGCCAACATAACGGTAGACTGGTAATTTACGAATAATGGCAAATTTGCCAGTGGGTGTTTCTGTCCCAATTTTACCCGTTGAAACTGGAGCCGTGCCAATCAAAATATTATTTAAATAATATTTCATTTGCTGAGTATTTAAATCCACTTCTACCCTACGCCCTAGCGATTGATCATTATTACCCATTAATGGATTATAACCATTTACTACCTCTTCCCCGTCTTTATAGCCATCACCATCTGTATCAATAAATTGTATGTCCGTACCTAGTTTTAATTCTATTTCATCACTAAGACCGTCACCGTCTGTATCAACAGCCTTAACTGCCGACACCTGATTGGCGGAAAATAAAATCAATAATAAAAATAATAATGCGAGCTTTTTCATTTCACTATTATATCACTTTTTTGATCCGTACGCCAGATGATCGCATCAGTTCGCAGCAATTTGCGAAGTACGCGTCGCGATGGATGTCCGTATTTATTGGCACCCACCGATACAACAGCATATTTTGGTTTCACTAAACTTAAAAAATATTCTCCTGATGAGCTATCGCTACCATGATGTCCGACTTTTAAATAATCAGATTTAAGAATTGGACACTCAATTGTTTTAGAACAATAAGATTGGATAATAGCATTTTCAAGCGGTGCTTCCATATCACCCGTAAATAATATTTTTCCTAAATTATTTGATAACGCAAAAACTATCGAACGATTGTTGCTATCAGAGTTGTCGATATTCATTACCAATTTTTCATCAGGTGCTAAAAATTCCAACTGACTGTCGCCAATGGTCATAATTTTGTGATTGGAAATTATAGTGTTTTGAGCCTGTTCTATTTGGGAATATTTTTTCCAAGCCAACCAATACGGATCATCGGATTTTTGAGAACCATTTGTAATGATATTTTTTACGACGTATCTTTCCAACACCGCTGGACAACCGCCATAATGATCGCCATCAGGATGTGTAACCAAAAGATAATCAATAGTCCTATCAAAAAATGGTAGTGCGGAGCCAAGTTTTGATAATATTTTTCGATTTACTCCACAATCAACCAACATTTTTTGGCCATTTGCAAACCGAATCAAAGCCGAATCACCTTGTCCAACATCAAAAAAAGTTACCGAATTGTAAAATTTTAAAGTTGAATTATAAAAATAATAATATCCCGCTATCATAAGCATTCCCAAAACAATCACTGAAACTATTATTTTTTTATGTTTCCCCTCCATAAAAAATACTATTTACTGGCCACAATAATTTGGTTTATCCAAATATCATTTTCATAAATAAAATTATTTTTTTCAATGACAAAAGCTAAACTTTCTAACCCTTCTATTAGCTTTTCTGGGCGATGATAAAAAGATTCAATTTTTATTTTTCCTTGTTTAGTTTTGACTTCAGGTGGTTCCTTTTGATTAATATTGGTAATAATCAATTTTCCATTATCTTTTAATACACGATAAGCTTCGTCAAAAAATAATAGTGGATTTTTTAAATGCACTACCAAAAAGGCCGCCGTGACAAAATCAAAAGTTTTGTCAGAAAATGGCAAATCCTGTGCTTCACCTACTACCGTCTCAATTTTTTTGTTTTTATTAGCCAACACTTTCAACATTTCAGAAGAAACATCCAAAGCCGTCACCTGTGCACCGGCTTTTTGCAAAGACAATGCCAACCTTCCCGTTCCCGC